>NZ_QJUJ01000019.1:0-30439 GCF_004327275.1 Phytopseudomonas daroniae | reverse complement strand
GCCTGGTACTGACAGCGGAAAATGCCCATCTTGTTGTCAATGGACACAGCGTCACGGGCGGCAACGGTGGCAACGGCGGCAGTACTGGTGGTGGTGGTGGCGGCGGCGGCGCTGGCGTGGCGCTGGTTCAGGGCGGCTTTATCAGCAACGACGGCGCCATCGCCGGCGGCCAGGGTGGTTCCGGTTCTGATGCTGGAGACGGTGGCGCGGGCGTATTCCTGGTCGATGGCGGCACGCTCGACAATCTGGCCGGGGGCACCGTTAGCGGCGGCGCCGGCAATGGCTCCCTCCCTGGCAGCAACGGAGCCGCCGGCGTGCTGGCCAACCGCGGTGCCGTTGACAACGCCGGCGCCATCACGGGCGGCACAGGCGGCGATGGTATCTATGGCGGCCATGGCGGCAGCGGTCTGCGCGTCAACGGCACCGCGGTCAGCAATGCGGCCAGCGGGGTCATCACTGGCGGCCAGGGCGGGAATTCCACCGCAGACCCACGATATAACGCCGGTAATGGCGGCACCGGCATCACCTTCATCAACGATGGCGGCAGCCTGGACAACCAGGGCAGTATTGCTGGCGGCGCCGGGGGAAGCAATGCGACACCCGGCCTCGGCGGCGTCGGCGTACTGGTCGAGAGCAACGGCACCACCCTGCTCAACGCCGGCAGCATCGCCGGCGGCCTAGGCGGCGACGGCAGCACCCGTGCCAACGCCGTGGAACTCACCGGCAGCGACAACACCCTGGAACTGCACAGCGGCTACAGCTTCACCGGCAACGTGGTCACATCGGGCAGCGGCAACGTGCTGGCGCTGGGCGGCACTGTCAACGCCAGCTTCAACGTCGGTCAGCTTGGCAATCAATACCAGGGCTTCGACAGTTACCAAAAAACCGGCGCCAGCACCTGGACCCTGACCGGCGCCACCATGCCCACGGCGGCCGCGACCTGGCGCATTCTCGCCGGCACCGTGCAGGTCGGTGCCGAGGACATCATGAGCGGCAGCATCACCGGCCTGCACGACAGCGGTGCCGGCACCGACGGCGGCACCGCCATCCAGGTGGATTCCACCGATGCGGCAGGTCTGACCGTCGCCACCAACGGCAGCGTCAGCGGCGGCGCCGGCGGCAATGGCGTCAGCGACGACGCCGACGGCAATGGCGGCATCCGCAGCGGCAACGGTGGCACCGCCATCGCGTTCGACAGCAACGGCACCCTGCGCAACAGCGGCGATATCAGCGGCGGCGCCGGCGGCGCTTCCATCGGCGGCGACGGCGGTGATGGCGGCACGGCCGTGGCGATCAGTGGCGGCCTGTTCGAGGTCGCCGATGGAAGGGTCGCCGGCGGCGAAGGCGGCTTCGGCAGCATCCGCAGCGGCCAGGGCGGCACGGCAGTGGAGATGCGCGACGATGCCTCGCTGAACCTGAGCGGCGGCGCGATCGCCGGCGGCAACGGCGGCGGTGGCGTTTCCGACAGCAGCGGCGACGGCGGCACGGCGGTGACGATGAGCGGCGCTACCGTGCTGACCCTGGCCGATGGCACCATCACCGGCGGTAACGGCGGCGACAACGACCCGAGCGGCGGTGATGGCGGCACGGCCGTGGCGATGATCAGCGACGATGCCAGGCTGAACCTGAGCGGTGGCGTGATCAGCGGCGGTCGGGGTGGCAACGGCACCAACAGCGGCGCCGGCGGCACGGGCCTGGTGATGAGCGGCGCTACCGCGCTGACCCTGGCCGATGGCACCATCACCGGCGGCAACGGCGGCGACGGCCCGAGCGGCGGCGACGGTGGCACAGCCGTGGCGATGAGCAACGACGATGCCAGGCTGCGCTTGAACGGCGCCACCATCGCTGGCGGCAACGGCGGCGATGGCGGCGGCGGCACCATCACCGACGGCGAAGGCGGCAATGGTGGCACGGCCGTGGCAATCAGCGGCGGCCTGTTCGAGGTCGCCGATGGCATGGTCACAGGCGGCAATGGCGGCACCGGCCCGAACAGCGGCAACGGCGGCGACGGTGTGGCGATGAGTGGCAATGCCTCACTGAGCCTGAGCGGCGGCACCATCAGCGGCGGCGCAGGCGGCAACGGCGGCGACGGCGGCCATGCCCTCGGCCTGCAGGGCGACGGCAACCGCGTAGATCTGGGTGCAGGCACGATCACCGGCGGCAACGGCGGCAGCAACGTCATCATCAGCGTTAGCGACAACGGCAACGGCGGCAACGGCCTCAACCTGCAGGGCAACGACAATCGCGTAACCCTCGGTACAGGCACACTCACCGGCGGCGACGGCGGCGGCTATATTGACAGCTTCCTTGGCTTTGACAGCAACGGCGGCAACGGCGGCAACGGCCTCAGCCTGCAAGGTACCGGCAACAGCGTGGACCTCGGTGCAGGCACGATCACCGGCGGCAACGGCGGCGACAGCAGCGATAGCTTCGTCAGCGGCAACGGCGGTGCCGGCCTCAAGCTGCAGGGCGACGACAACAGCGTGACTGTCGCCGCCAGCATCGCTGGCGGCCTCTCCGGCGACGGCAGTACCCGCGCCAACGCCATCGAGATAAACGGCGACGACAATACCCTGGAGCTGCGCAGCGGTTCCACCCTTGACGGCGATGTCGTCGCCAGCGGCAGCGGCAACGCCCTGCTTCTCGACGGCAACGGTTCCGCGAACAGCGGCTTCTCCGGGTTCTCGACGCTGCAAGCCAGCGCCGGCAGCAACTGGACCCTGAGCGGCGCGCTGGGCATAACCAGCGGGGGGCTGAGCATCGACGTCGTCGATAGCGGCTCGCTGCGGCTCGACGGGCCACTGACCGGCAGCGGCGGCCTGACCCTGACCAGCAGTGTCGCCCCCAGCGGCTATGGTTTCGGCACACTTTCGATCAGCGGCGACAACACCTATACCGGCGATACCCGCATCGGCGGTGGCGACGTGCTCACTTATGTCCTCGCAACGAATTCCAACGCCTTCGGCACCGGTACGGTGACGGTCGCCGACAAGGGCCAACTGGATCTGTCCCCACCCAGCGGCGGCACTTTCTCCAACGACCTGATCATCGGGAATGGCGGCAACGTGACGCTGGAGCCCACCGTTACGCTGGATGAACAGGCGATAAGCATCGAGTCCGGTGGCGGCCTCAGCGCAAGCGGCAGCGATCTGGCCGGCGCCACCTTGCACAACGCGGGAAGCCTGGCCTTGAGCGCCCGGCGCATCGGCGACCCCGACAACGGTTTTACCAACATCGCCGTCCAGGGCGAGAACGCATCGGTGATCAACGACGCAACCGGCGTGCTCAACCTGACCGGCAGTGCCAGCACCGGCATCGCACTCGGCTCGCTGAGCGGCGGCGGCACCGTCGTGCTCGGCGCTGCCAACCTGAGCGTCGGCGCGCTGGACAACGACGACACCATCAGTGGAACCATCCAGGATCTCTATCCGGAAGACCACGACCTGGGCACCGGCGGCAGCCTGACCAAGGTCGGCAGCGGCAGCCTGACCCTGACCGGCACCAACACCTACACGGGCGGCACCACCATCGCCGCCGGCACCCTGGTCGGCAGCGCCGCCAGCTTCGGCAGCGGCGATATCGTCAATGACGCCATACTGGTGTTCGACCAGGCTGCGGAAGGCACCTATGCCGGCGGCATCAGCGGCAGCGGCGTGCTGAACAAGCGCGGCGCCGGCACCCTGATCCTCGACGGCAGCGGCAGCAACATCTATACCGGCACTACCACCGTCCAGGCCGGCGGCCTGATCGTCGGCGCCAGTGCCGGCAACGGCGCCAGCCTGGGCGGCGACGTGGCGGTCGAAAGTGGCGCCCTGCTCGGCGGCCATGGCCTGATCGGCGGCGACGTGACGATCGCCAGCGGCGCCACCCTCGCTCCCGGCGCCGGTTCGGGAACCGGCGGCATCGGCACCTTGAGCATCGACGGCGACCTGACCCTGGCCTCCGGCTCGACCCTCGCCTACGGACTGGGCGCGCCCGGAACCGCCACGCTCCCCGGCAGCAGCGACCGCGTCGCGGTGGGCGGCGACCTGAGCCTCGATGGCACCCTGAACCTCTCCGACGCCGGCGGCGCCGGGCTCGGCTACTACCGGCTGATGACCTACGGCGGCACGCTGGACGGCAACGGGCTCACCCTCGGCATCACCACCCCGGTCGAGCCGGCGCTCTATAGCATCCAGGCCGGCAACGGCAACGTCGACCTGTTCGTCGCCGCCAACGGCGACGACACACTGCAACACTGGCAGGGTGGCGACGGCACCTGGAACGGCGCCAGCGCACAATGGTTAAATCAGGACGGCGACCTGCCCGTCGCCTGGGCCGGCAATCATGCGGTGTTCAAGGATGCGAACGGCTTCCAGGGCGGCACCATTACCCTCGAAGGCACCCAGGCCTTCGCCGGCCTGCAGTTCGTCGACCAGGGCTACCGCCTGGTCTCCGCGCCGGGCCTGGACGGCCTGCTGCGCACCGATGGCAGCAGCGAAATCCGCGTACTGGCCGACAGCGCCGAGATCGCCGCCGGGATCGTCGGCAACGGCGGCATCGTCAAGACCGAGGCCGGCACGCTGATCCTGTCCGGCGCCAACAGCTACAGCGGCGGCACCACCATCGCTGCCGGCACCCTGACCATCTACAACGACGCGTCGCTGGGCGACGTATCCGGCGACCTGACCCTGGACGGCGGCGCCCTGAGCCTGGTTTCGAGCCGCGGCTCGGCGACCCTCGAACGCGAGATCATCCTGGGCGACAACGGCGGCACCTTTTCCTTGGGTAGCAATCAGCACATGATCCTCGATGGCGAGATCAGCGGCAGCGGCGACCTGATCAAGGAAGGTGCTGGCACCTTGGCCATCACCAACGCGGCCAATAGCTACAGCGGCAACACCCTGATCCACAGCGGCGCGATCAGCCTCGAAAACGGCGGCAGCCTGGGCAGCGGCTCGGTCACCCTCGCCAGCCTGGCCGCCGGCACAGGCAGTGGCAACCTGTCTGTTGGCCGCGATAGCAGCCTCGATGGCCTGGTCACCCTGATAGGTCTCTCTTCGATTCTTCGTGTCAACGGCAGTGCCGGCGATGCCAGCATCATCAACAGCGGCGGTGGCAGCCAGGTGCTCTTCTCCGGCAGCGACAGCGATGCCGGTACCGCCCGCGTCATCAATGAAAACGGCGCCGTCAGCTTCAGCAACGGCGCCAATGCCGCCAATGCGACCGTCACCAATGCCGCAAACAGCGAAGAGCAGTCGGCCACTATCTCCGTCGATGGTGCCAACCTGGGCAGTGCCACCCTGGTCAACCTGGGCGAAGGCCCCTACAACTCCATTTCCTTCGCCGGGGATTCCGATGCCTCAGACGCCACGCTGATCAACAACGGCAATGGCCAGGTAATTGTCCAGGGCGACGAGACCGGCACTGCATTGAGCATCGGCTCGCTGTCCGGCTCGGGCAGCGTCGCCCTCCAGGGTGGCTGGGATTACTCCAGCGGCCAGGCCGTGCCGGTTCCGGTCAGTCTCACGCTGGGTGCACTCGGCAACTACGATGTCATCGACGGCAGCATCTACGGCGACGGCAGCCTGAGCAAGGCCGGCAGCGGCACGCTGATCCTCAATGGCAGCAACACCTATACCGGTGGCACCCGCGTCCAGGCCGGCAGCCTGATCGTCGGCGCCAGCGCCGGCAGCGCCGCCAGCCTGGGCGGCGACGTGACGGTCGAAGGCGGCGCCCTGCTCGGTGGCCATGGTCTGATCGGCGGCGATGTGACAATCGCCTCCGGCGCCACCCTCTCTCCAGGTATCGACTCTGGAACCGCTGGCGTCGGTACGCTAAGCATCGGCGGCGACCTGACCCTGGCCTCCGGCTCGACCCTCGCCTACCAATTGGGCGTGCCCGGAACCGCCACGCTCCCCGGCAGCAGCGACCGCGTCGCCGTGAGTGGCGATTTGAGCCTCGATGGTACCCTGAATCTCTCCGACGCTGGCGGTGCCGGGCTCGGCTACTACCGGCTGATGACCTACGGCGGCGCGCTGGACGACAACGGACTCACGCCCGGCACCAACCTGGCCGAGCCGGCGCTCTACACCATCCAGGCCGGCAACGGCAACGTCGACCTGTTCGTCGCCGCCAGCGGCGACGCCACGCTGCAGCACTGGCAGGGCGGCGACGGCACCTGGAACGGCGCCAGCGCACAATGGTTGAACCAGGACGGCAACCTGCCCGTCGCCTGGGCCGGCAATCATGCGGTGTTCAAGGATGCGAACGGCTTCGAGGGCGGCACCATTACCCTCGAAGGCACCCAGGCCTTCGCCGGTCTGCAGTTCGTCAACGAGGGCTACAGCCTGGTTTCCGCGCCGGGTCTGGACGGCCTGCTGCGCACCGACGGCAGCAGCGAGATCCGCGTGCTGGCCGACAGCGCGGAGATCGCCGTGGGGATCGTCGGCAACGGCGGCATCGTCAAGACAGAAGCCGGCACGCTGATCCTCGACGGCAACAACACCTATACCGGCGACACCAGCGTCCAGGCCGGCGGCCTGACCATCGGCGGCAGCGCCGGCAGTGGCGCCAGCCTGACGAGCGATGTCAACGTCTGGGACGGGGCCCGACTGGGTGGCCATGGCAGCATCGTCGGCAACGTCAACCTCGCGGATGGCGCCACCCTGGCCCCGGGCAACTCCATCGGCACCCTGACGGTGGACGGCGATGTCAGCTTCGCCCCCTCCGCCGTCTTCGAAGTCGAGGCCAACCCCGACGGCACGGCCGACAAGCTGGTCGCCACCGGTACCGTGACCCTCGGCGACTCGACCCTGAACGTCCTGGCCGGCGCCGGCGACTGGTCGGCCAGCACCCGCTACGACCTCGTCGAGGCGGGCAATCTCGTCGGCACCTTCGGCACGGTCAACAGCAACCTGGCCTTCCTGAATGCGGATCTCGCCTACGACTACGCGCTCAACACGGTGGAACTCACCCTGCTGCGCAACGACACCGCCTTTGCCAGTGTCGCGCGCACCTTCAACCAGACCGCTACCGCCAGTGCCTTGAGCAGCCTGGATCCGACCTCGGGCCTGGCGACAGCTATCACCGCGCTCAGCGAGGAAGGTGCCCGCGACGCTTACGACAGCCTCTCCGGCGAACTGCACGCCAGCCTGCAGAGCGCCCTGCTCGACGACAGCCGCTACCTGCGTGAAGGCGTCAATGCCCGACTGCTGGCTGCCCAGCATCTGCTGCCGGGCAGCGGGCAACTCAACCAGGGCGATGGCGTGACATTCTGGCTACAAGGCTACGGTGGCTGGGCCCGAAACGAGGGTGACGGCAACGCCAGCACCCTCGATCATGACAGCCGTGGCACCCTGTTCGGTGGTGATATCGCGCTGGACGATGCCTGGCGAATTGGCGCGGCCATCGGCCTTGGCAGCAGTGACCTCAAGGATGGCCGCGACAGCTCGGCAGATGTCGACACCCGCTCCCTTGCCCTGTATGCCAGCGGTCAGTGGGATGCCGTCAAACTACGCGTCGGGGCCAGTCACTCCTGGCATGACGTCGATACTCGTCGCAATGTGCACTTCGGTTCCTTCAGCGAGCGCAACAAGGCCAGCTATGACGCCACCACCACCCAGGCATTCGCCGAGCTGGGCTATCGCCTTGCGGCCGCAGACTTCCAGGTGGAACCGTTCATCGGCCTCGCCCATGCCAAGGTCAAAAGTGACGGGTTCAGCGAGCGCGGTGGCGATAGTGCGCTCAGCGCAGGCAACGAGAAACGCGATATCACCTACTCGACACTGGGCGCTCATGCGGCGCTACCCGTCGGTCAGTTCGCCGGCAGTCCTGTCAGCCTGCAAGGCAGCCTGGGCTGGCAACATGCATTCGGCAACGACACGCCAGACAGCCACCTGGCCTTCACGACGGGTGATGCATTCAGCATTCGGGGAACGCCCCTGGAACGCGACAGCGCCGTCGCCCAGCTCGGTATTCAGACGCAGTTGAATCGGAATATCGCCGTGGATCTGAGCTATAGCGGCCGTTTCGGCGAGGACTTCACCGACAACGGCCTGCGCCTCGGCTTGACGGCCAAGTTCTGAGCCCGCCGCGAAAGACGGGATGAGGATTCACTCATCCCCTCTGCCTGCATACCTCAAACCGCCACCTGCTCCGCTGGCGAGACGATGCTGCTCTTGCCACGTGAGCGACCGGAGCTGAGGTAGTCGGCGATGGATTCCTGGGTGACCTCGCCGAGGAAGTCGTTGTCGGCGCTGAGCACCGGCAACCAGGAACTGTTGAACTCGTACATACGCGACAGCAGGATGCGCAGGTGCTCGTCATAGGCCGCGGTCGCGGTGAACGCGCGCAGGAACGGCTGTACCGAGCCGGCCTGCCCGCGCAGATCGCGACGACGGATATAACCGAGGCCCTTCTTGTTGACGTCGGTCACCACCAGATGACGACGGTCATGTTCTTCCATCAATTCCACGGCGTCGGCCACCTGGGTGTCCTGCAGCACCGAGGGCGCATCGTCGGCGGCATCTTCGGCGCGAATCAGCAGCAGGCGCTTGAGGGTACTGTCCTGGCCGACGAAACCGCTGACGAAATCGTCTGCCGGGTGCGCCAGCAGGGTATCGGGGTGGTCATACTGCAGCAGTTTGCCGTCCTTGAAGATGGCGATCTTGTCGCCCAGCTTGATGGCTTCGTCGATGTCGTGGCTGACCATGATCACGGTCTTGTTCAGCGCCCGCTGCATCTGGAAGAACTCGTTCTGGATGGCATCGCGGTTCACCGGGTCGACCGCGCCGAACGGCTCGTCCATCAACAGTACCGGCGCGTCGGCAGCCAGGGCGCGGATAACGCCGATGCGCTGCTGCTGCCCACCGGAGAGCTCACGCGGATAGCGCGCCAGGTATTGCTTGGGCTCGAGCTGCACCATGCTCATCAGTTCCAGGGCGCGCTCGTGGCAACGTTTCTTGTCCCAGCCGAGCAGCTTGGGCACCACGGTGATGTTTTCCTCGATGGTCATATTGGGGAACAGGCCGATCTGCTGGATCACGTAACCAATGTTGCGACGCAGGGTCACTTCGTCGATGCCGGTGGTGTCTTCGCCGTTGATCAGTACACGCCCGGAGGTCGGTTCGATCAAGCGGTTGATCATTTTCAGCGTGGTGCTCTTGCCGCAACCAGAGGGGCCGAGGAACACGCATATCTGTCCTTCGTCGACGGTCAGGCTGACCTCGCTGACGGCTACGACATCCTTGCCCTTCTGCTGGAATTTCTTGGTGAGCTTGTCGAGTTCAATCATGTTCAAGTCCTCAGTGCTTTCAGGCCACGGGGAGTGAGCGTTTTCTGCAGCCACTGCAAAAACAGGTCGGCGACGATGGCGAGCAGGCTGACCAGCACCGCGCCGACGAACAGGGTGGCCATGTCGCTGCGACTGATGGCCGTGAGAATCAGCACGCCGAGGCCGCCGGCACCGATGGTGGCGGCGATGGTCATCACGCCGATGTTCATCACCACGGCGGTGCGCACACCGGCCAGGATCACCGGCACGGCAATGGGCAGATCGACCATGCGCAAGCGCTGCCAGAAACTCATGCCGATGCCGGTGCCCGCCTCGCGGATGCCGGGTTCGACGCTGTTCAAGGCCAGGTAGGTATTGCGCAGGATCGGCAGCAGCGAATAGAGGAACACGGCGGTGACGGCCGGCAGCGGCCCGAGGCCCTGACCGAACTGCGAATAGAACGGCAACAACAGGCCGAACAGAGCGATGGCCGGCAGCGTCAGCACCACGGTGGCGGCGCCCTGCAATGGCCCGACGAGCCAGGGGAAGCGCGTCATCAGAATGCCCAGTGGAACGCCGATGACGATGGCCAGGCCCACGGCGATGCCGACCAGGGCGATGTGCTCAAGGGTCAGGCCGACGACTTGCGCCCAGTCGATGTGTTGGAAAGCGGTCATGAAATCCATCTCAGCGATCCCCCTCGATCAGTTTCTGTTCGCGAAGGAAATCGGCGGCCACCGCAGCGGGCGTCTCGCGGTCGACATCCACACGGGCATTGAGGCGGCGCATGGTGGCATCGTCGAGGCGCTCGGCCAGAGGCTTGAGCAGTTCGGGCAAATCGGGATGCGCCTTCAGGTAATCGGCATTGACCACCGGCGCGGCGGTGTAGTCAGGAAAGTAGCCCCTGTCATCGTCCAGCAGGCGCAGGCCGAAGGACTCCAGGCGACCATCGGTGGTGTACACCAGGCCGACGAATACCTGGCCATTGCTCAGGGCGGTGTAGACCAGGCCGGGATCCATCTGGCGGATCTCGTTACGGGAAAACTTCAGACCGTATTCCTTGACCAGCCCCGCCAGACCGTCCGAACGGTTGGCGAACTCGATATCCAGCGCCAGCAGGCGATTGCCCTTGCCAGGCGACTTCAGCGCTTCGGCCAGATCGCTGATGCTCTTGATGTCCGGGTACTCCTCGGCGACGTTTTCCGGCAGCGCCAGGGCGTAGGTGTTGTTGAACCGGGTGGGGGCCAGCCACATGGCACCGCTCTTGGCATCCAGTTCCTTGACGCGCTCATAGGCGGCTTCCTTGTCGAGGCGTTCGGTGATCTTGTTGTAGGCCACCAGCGAGGTGCCGGTGTATTCCCAGGTCAGATCCAGCTGGCCGCTCTTCATGCCATTCCAGGCGATGGTGCTGCCCAGGTTGCCGACGATACGCGGCTGATAACCGTGAACACGCAGGTACTGGGCGGTCATCTCGGAGAGGATGGCCTGCTCGGTGAACACCTTGGCGCCGATGCGAATGTCCGCCGCCTGGCCGGTGGCGGCCAGCAACAAGCCGAGGCCGAGAACAAATGACTTCATCAAGGTCTCCATTAGCGGGCCAGGCCTCGCTCGAACCAGAAGCGACTGACCAGTGCCACCAGGCCATCGAGTACCAGCGCCAGCAACGCCGTGGCGGCGGCACCGAGGATCAGCAGCGGCTGATTCTCCAGGGCGATGGCAGGGAAGATCAGGCTGCCCAGGCTGTTGGCGCCGATCAGGAAGGCCAGGGGTGCGGTGCCGACGTTCAGTGCCAGGGCGACGCGCACGCCGCCGATGATGATCGGCACCGCATTGGGTAACTCCACTTGCCAGAGCACCTGGCGCGGCGTCATGCCGATGCCGGTGGCAGCCTCCGTCAACGAGCCGGGTACGTTGCGCAGGCCCTCATAGGTATTGCGCACGATGGGCAACAGCGAGGCGAGAAACAGCGCCAGGATCGCCGGGCCATTGCCGATACCGACGATGGACAGGGCAATGGCCAGCACCGCCAGGGGCGGCACGGTATTGCCGACGTTGAATACCTGCATGAATCGCTCGGCGCTGCGTTCACGGCCCGGCCGGCTGAGCAGGATGCCGGCCGGAATACCAACCGCCAGTGCCGCGAACATCGACATGAACACCAGGTACAGATGCGCTTGCAGGTAGAAAAACAGATCTTCGCGATGCTGCTCGAGCACCTCGGAACCGATCCAGTGGATCAGCAAGGCCGCCACCGCCACCAGCGCCACAGCGCCCAGTAGCACCTTGCCAAGGGTTTTCAGCATGTTTCGACTCCAATCGACGACGAACCTCGTGCTCGCCGAACTGGCCAATCGCGCTGTGCGCCAGGCCATCGAATGCCGGAAGTGGAAAGTACCGCAGATTGCCCAAATGCCCTGTGGCAGAGACTCGCAGCCTTCCGGCCCATGGCTACTCGACCATGCCGGGCAGCGCCTGGTTCAACCCTTTTGCCATCCTTGTGCCATGTGTCGAATGCGCTCCAATGCCACACATGTTGTTACAAGCCCGGTATCATCATGGCTCCGTGGTGCTCGCCGGGATGGCGAAGCCCAGTTCTCAAAGGAGACTTTGTGCTCGATCTAGTCGCCGCCTTTATCGTTCTCACGACCTTGCTCACCTACGTCAACTACCGCTTCATCCGCCTGCCTCCAACCATCGGCGTCATGGCCACTGCTCTGGTGTTTTCCCTGATCGTCCAGGGACTGAGTCAGCTCGGCTACCCGCTGATCGAGCTCGAGGCGCAGGAAATCATCCGCCGCATCGACTTCTCCGACATCCTCATGACCTGGTTCCTGCCAGCGCTGCTGTTCGCCGGTGCCCTGCACGTGGATTTGAGCGACCTGCGCAGCTACAAATGGCCCATCGGCCTGCTGGCGACCGTCGGCGTACTGATCGCCACCAGCGTGATCGGCGCCCTGGCCTACACCATCTTTGCCCTGTTCGGCTGGCACGTGGATTTCATCTATTGCCTGCTGTTCGGTGCGCTGATCTCGCCGACCGACCCGATCGCGGTGATGGGCATCCTCAAATCGTCGGGCGCACCGAAGCCGCTGGCCACCACCATCGTTGGCGAATCGCTGTTCAATGACGGTACTGCGGTCGTGGTGTTCACCATCCTGCTCGGTATCCTGCAACTGGGCAGCACGCCGACGCTGGGCACAGTGAGTTGGTTGTTCATCCACGAAGCCGTCGGCGGGCTGCTGTTCGGCGCTGCGCTGGGCTACGGAGTGCTGCTGATGCTGCGCAGCATCGACCAGTACCAGGTCGAAGTGATGCTCACCCTGGCGCTGGTGTTCGGCGGCGCGGCACTGGCTTCGCGGCTGCACGTCTCCGGGCCGATCGCCATGGTGGTGGCCGGCCTGATCATCGGCAACCTGGGGCGCAAGCACGCGATGTCGGACGAATCGCGCCGCTACGTGGACGGTTTCTGGGAATTGATCGACGAAATCCTCAATGCCCTGCTGTTCGCCCTGATCGGCCTGGAACTGCTGCTCCTGCCGTTCTCCTGGCTGCACATCATCGCGGCCTTCGTGCTCGGCGGCGCGGTATTGGTGGCGCGCCTGCTGACGGTGGCACCGGCCATTCTGATCATGCGCCGCAGCGCTGGCGGGCGCCGGCAGGTGTCCCACGGGGCGATCCGCATCCTCACCTGGGGCGGCTTGCGCGGTGGCGTGTCGGTGGCCCTGGCGCTGTCGCTACCGCTGGGCGAGGAGCGTGATCTGCTACTGAGCCTGACCTACATCGTCGTGCTCACGTCGATCCTGCTGCAGGGATTGTCCATCGGGCCACTGGTTCGCCGGTTGTACCGCGACGTGCCACGAGCTGCTGCCGACGATCACCACTGAGCGCCATGCGGGTGCTTGCGTCATGCGTGTCGCCAGCATCCTAACAGGCCGTTGAAAAACGTGAGCGAGGCAGCCAGCGCAATACCGATGGCGGCCCCACAAAAACAGGCGAAAAAGCGACCGGGGTCGCGCTCGACTGTACAAGTAGTACATGAGCATTTTGATCGGACTCGCGCACGAGCCTGTTTTTAACGCCGCGATGGCAACGCAGGTAGTTTTTCAACGACCTGCTAGAGGTGGGACTCCAGCACCAGCAGGTTGTTCTCCACCCGCCAGCCGACCCGATTGAGAAAGCTCATGCCGAGCAGCGCCTCGCTCGGTGACGCGCCCTCCAGCACCACCGCCTCGACACCGAGTACCTGCAGCGCGCCGACGCTGACCTTGTCCAGGGTAACGCGCCAGCCACGGGCGGTGCCGCTGGCGGTACTGACCTGGATTGGCTGGCCGCTGGTGCGGTAGTCGATGCCAAGGCGGCGGGCCTGGTTTTCGTTGAGAGCGACCGAGGTAGCACCGGTATCCACCAGAAACTGCTGCGACCGGCCATTGATCGAGCCCTCGGCCCAGTAATGGCCACCGTTGCTGCGGGCGATGCTCAGGGTCTGCTTCTGCGGTTCGACGAAACCGCTGGCGTTGTATTCACGGCTGAGGCTGTAGCTGCGCTCCACACCGTCGACTCGCAGCACGGCGCTGCGGCTGTCGGCACTCACCACCTGCACGCCACCTGGCCCGCTCTGGCCAACGCGCACCAACTTGCGCTGGCCATCGACGGAAAGCACCGCAGCGCCTGGAAACAAACCGACGACCTGCACTTGAGGCGCGGCCAGGGTGAGTTGCGCCGCCAACAGGCCGGCCATGCCACAGATCAATCGATGCATCCCTGCCTCTCTCGCCTAATCGAAGGGGTAGTGCTGGCCCCAGCGCTCGAAGACCGGGCGCAGGGCGTCCTGTTCAACGAGTTCGGCCATACGTTGGTCGTACAGTTTCGCCAGAGCCCGGCCGCGCGAAGTGTCGGCGAAGCCAATGTACAACGGCAGACGGATCAGATCGGTGACCCGGTATTTCGACGTATCGGAAGCACCCGCGAGCACTTCCTGCACCTCCGGCTGGGCATCGATGTAATAGTCGGCATGGTCGTAGTCGAGCATCGGCAGGATGCCGCCACGGCGCAGTAATTCGTTGTAGTGGGTGAGACCGGGGATGTAGCGCTGGTACTCGTAACCGCGCATCCATACCAGGCGGGAGCTGGCGAGCGCCTGCTGATCCGGCTGGGGTTTGGAGGCCAGGCTCAGAGCGCTGATCAGATCCGAGTCGTAGTGCCAGGTCGGATACACCACACCGCCGCTGACTTCATCCTGGTAGGAGGCCACCCAGGCATCCGCCTCGCCGCGCTTCACCAGCCCGACGGATCGGGTGTAGGGCACGATCTGCATGTCCAACTTGACACCGGCGGGCTCGAATACCAGGCGCAGCACATCCCAGGACAGCCCCGTTCCGTCGGCATTGATGCGATCGACCCAGACATCGCTGGCCATGCGGATATTCGCGGGCAGGTCGTTGCTCGCCTGGGCGCAGGCGGTGAACGACAACAGTAGAGCCAGCCAGAAACCGCGAATCATCGCACCTCCAGGATTAGGCGAAGCCCAGGTTGGCCGCCAGGCCGTTGCTCCAGCCCCACACCAGCACCTGCATGCCCAGCCAGGCGAACACCCCGGCCAGCACATCGTCGAGCATGATGCCGAAACCGCCGTGCACGTGCCGGTCGATCCAGCGAATCGGCCATGGCTTGAGGATGTCGAAAAAGCGGAACATCAGGAAGCCCACCAGCACCCAACCCCACCCTTCCGGCACCAGCCACAGGGTGATCCACATGCCGACCATTTCGTCCCAGACGATACCTTCGTGGTCGTGTACGCGCAGATCCTCCGCCACCTTGCCGCACAGCCAGACGCCAAACAGCATGGTGACGCCCAGCATCAGCCAGTAGCCCCAGTCCGGCAACATCTGCCACAGCGGAATGAACGGCACCGCGACCATCGATCCCCAGGTACCTGGCGCTTTCGGCAGGGTTCCGGAACCGAAACCAAAGGCCAGGAAATGCCAGGGATTGCGCCACACGGAGGGTGGCACGAACTCGGCGGGGACTTGCTTGGAATGATCAGTCACGTTGCGATCCGAAATGTTGGTAGCCAGCGTACAGCGGCTTGATGGCCCGGCCCTCGGCGTCCTGCAGGTGGACGCCCTGTCCGGCCTCGACCCGACCGATCACGTGCACAGGCTGCCCCATGGCGCGCAGCGCGTCCAGCTTCTCGGCAGGCAGAGTAAAGGCAAGCACGTAATCATCGCCACCACCAAGCGCCAGCTGGCGTGCCGCTTCGTCGCCAGCGCAGGCGTGCAAGGCCGCGGACACGGGCACACGCTCCCGCTCGACGACCAGCGCCACGCCGGACGCCCTGGCGATATGCCCGCAGTCGGCAAGCAGGCCGTCGGAGATATCCAGCGCCGCCGTGGCCAGCCCACGCAAGGCCTGGCCGAGCGCCAGTTGCGGTGGTGGTGACCAGTAGTGCGCCAGCAACTGGTCGGCACCCTCCTGCCCTTCCCGCTCGCCCAACACGAAGGGCAAGGCACCCGCCGCATCGCCAAGCGAACCGCCGACACACAGCAGATCGCCGGCACGCGCCCCGGCCCGGGTCAGCGCCAGGCCTTTGGGCACACGGCCGAACACGGTCAGGGTCAGGCTCAATGGCCCGCGGGTGGTATCGCCACCGACCAGACGCACCCCGCACTGGCGCGCCATGCTTTCCAGCCCGGCCGTGAGATCGGCCAGCCAGTCAGGGGAAACCTCGGGGAGGGTCAGCGCCAGGGTGAAGGCCAGAGGTGTCGCGCCCATGGCGGCCAGGTCACTGACCGAGACGGCCAGCGCGCGCTGGCCGAGTAATCGGCCAGCAGCATCCGCGGGAAAGTGCACGCCAGCGACCAGAGTGTCGGTGGACACCGCCAGCTGTTCACCAGCGGGCACTTCCAGCAGGGCGCAGTCGTCGCCAATCCCCAGCGCCACACCGTCGGCCGCCTGCGCACAGGCGGCGGCAGCGAAGTAATGGCGGATCAGCTCGAACTCGCCCAAGGCACTCAGCGCTTGTTGAAGTCGCGGACTTCGTCGGCACGCAGTTTCGGCGCCAGCTTGTCCAGCACGCCGTTGACGAACTTGTGCCCGTCGGTAGCGCCGAACACCTTGGCCAGCTCGATACCTTCGTTGATCACCACGCGGTAAGGCACGTCGATGCGGTTACGCAGCTCGTAGGTGGACAGACGCAGGATGGACAGCTCGACCGGGTCGATCTCGTCCAGCGGGCGATCGAGCAACGGCTCGAACGCGCTGTCGATCTCGCTCTTCTGACGCGGCACACCGTGCAGGATCTCGTGGAAGTAAGCGCCATCGACCGCACTGAAGTCGTTGTCGACGCGGAACTGGGCTTCGATCTCATTGATCGCCTGACCGGCGATATGCCAGGAGTACAGCGCCTGCATGGCCAGCGTGCGCGCCTGACGGCGAGCCAGTACCTTGGCGCTCGGGCCCTTTTTGACTGGCTTGTTGTCGTTCTGGCTCACTTGGCCTCCAACTGCGCCAGCAGGCTGACCATTTCCAGAGCGGACAGGGCAGCTTCGGCACCCTTGTTGCCGGCCTTGGTACCGGAACGCTCGATGGCCTGCTCGATGGAATCGACGGTCAGCACACCGAAAGCGACCGGTACGCCGAACTCCATGGACACCTGGGACAGACCCTTGGTGCACTCGCCCGCCACGTATTCGAAGTGAGGGGTACCGCCACGAATCACCGCGCCAAGGGCGATGATCGCGTTGTACTCGCCGCGCTGGGCGACTTTCTGGGCAACCAGCGGGATTTCGAAAGCACCCGGCGCACGGATGATGGTGATGTCGCTTTCGCTCACGCCATGGCGTACCAGGGCGTCGACGGCGCCGCTGACCAGGCTTTCGACCACGAAGCTGTTGAAGCGGCCAACCACCAGAGCGAAGCGGCCCTCGGGAGCGATGAAAGTACCTTCGATGGTCTTGAGTGTCATAGCGAGTTCTCGAGCTGTCTTTAAAGAGCCAGGGCATGCCGTGGCAGGCCCTGAAAATAGTGTCGGTGAGCTAAAAGTAGCTCACCGCGACGGTCACCCGTTATTTCGGGGGCAGGTATTCTACAACTTCCAGATCGAAACCGGATATCGCGTTGAACTTCATCGGTGCGCTCATCAGGCGCATCTTGCGCACGCCGAGGTCACGCAGGATCTGCGAACCGGCGCCGACCGTGCTGTAGGTGCTTGGCGCCTTGCTGGCTGCACCGTCCGCCTCGCGGATATGCGCCAGCACTTCGTCGCCGTCCAGCGAGTGGCCGAGCAGCAGCACCACGCCGCTACCGGCATTGGCGACTTCGGTCATCGCCGCGCGCAGGCTCCAGCGGCCAGGCTGGCGCACCATCAGCAGGTCGCGCATCGGATCCATGTTGTGCACGCGCACCAGGGTCGGCTCTTCCGGGCAGATGGTGCCCAGGGTCAGAGCCATGTGCACGTCGCCTTCCACCGAATCGCGAAAGGTCACCAGATTGAACTGGCCGACTTCGCTGTCCAGCGGCTGCTCGGCAATACGCGTAACCGTGCGCTCGTGAATCAGCCGGTAGTGGATCAGGTCGGCGATGGTGCCGATCTTGATGCCATGCTGCTCGGCGAACACTTCCAGCTCCGGGCGGCGGGCCATGGTGCCGTCGTCGTTCATGATCTCGCAGATCACGCCGCTCGCTTCAAAACCGCCCATACGCGCCAGGTCGCACGCTGCTTCGGTGTGACCGGCGCGAGCCAGCACGCCGCCGGGCTGAGCCATCAGCGGGAAGATGTGGCCGGGGCTGACGATATCTTCAGCAACCGCATGCTTGGCGGCGGCGGCCTGTACGGTACGGGCGCGGTCGGCGGCGGAGATGCCGGTAGTGACCCCTTCTGCAGCCTCGATGGAAACGGTGAACTTGGTGCCGAAACCGGAGCCGTTACGCGGCGCCATCAGCGGCAGCTTGAGCGTCTCGCAGCGCTCGCGGGTCATCGGCATGCAAATCAGGCCGCGGGCGAAGCGAGCCATGAAATTGATGTGCTCGGCGGTCACGCATTCCGAGGCAACGATCAGGTCGCCTTCGTTCTCGCGGTCTTCGTCATCCATGAGGATGACCATCTTGCCGGCGCGAATGTCTTCGACCAACTCTTCGATACTGTTGAGTGCCATGGTGGCGGTGTCCTTAATTCTTCAGGTAGCCGTGTTCGGCGAGAAATCCTTCGGTGAGCCCCGAGCCACTGGGCTCGGCGGCCTTGTCACCGAGCAGCAGGCGCTCCAGGTAACGGGCCAGCAGGTCGACCTCGAGATTGACCCGACGCCCGGGGCGGTAGTCGGCCATGATGGTTTCGGCCAGGGTATGCGGCACGATGGTCAGCTCGAACTCGGCACCATCCACGGCATTCACCGTGAGGCTGGTGCCGTCGACGGTGATCGAGCCCTTGTGGGCGATGTACTTGGCCAGTTCGCGCGGGGCGCGCACCTTGAACTGTATGGCGCGGGCGTTCTCCTCACGGGAGACGATTTCGCCGACGCCATCGACATGGCCGCTGACCAGGTGGCCGCCAAGACGAGTGGTCGGCGTCAGCGCCTTTTCCAGGTTGACCCGGCTGCCGCTCTTGAGGTCGATGAAGGCGGTGCGAGCCAGGGTTTCGCGGCTGACGTCGGCCCAGAAGCCGTCGCCCGGCAACTCTACCGCGGTCAGGCACACGCCGTTGACCGCGATGCTGTCACCCAGGGCCACATCACCCAGGTCGAGCTTGGCGGTCTTGACGTAGACGCGCACGTCACCGCCCTTGGGGGTGATCGCGGCGATGCTGCCGATGGATGCGATGATTCCGGTGAACATAAGTGCTCCTCGTCAGACCGGCAGCTCTTTGAGCTTGCGCAGCGTATCGGCACAAGTGCGCGCGGCTTCGGCGCCCTTGACCAGGAAGTGCTCGCGGAAGAACGTCTGGTGCTCTTCACCTGCATGGAAATGATGGGGCGTGAGTACCGCCGAGAACACCGGAACGTCGGTTTCCAGTTGCACCTGCATCAGGCCCTCGATCACCGCCTGGGCGACGAACTCGTGGCGGTAGATGCCACCATCGACCACCAGCCCGGCAGCGACGATGCCGGCGTAGCGACCGCTCTTGGCCAGCCGTTTGGCATGCAGGGGAATTTCGAAGGCGCCGCCGACTTCGAAGCAGTCGATCTCGCTCGCGGCATAGCCCTGGCGCTGCATTTCTTCGAGGAAGGCATTGCGGGACTGATCGACGATTTCGCGGTGCCAGCAGGCTTGCACGAAGGCAACCCGGCGCACTTGAGAAGCAATGGACATGTTCAACTCCTGTTTATGGTTAAAACAGGGCAGCTTGGATCGATAGGGACAGTACGGACATGCGGCGGCCGAAAAGGCTGCCTTGTCGGGCAATCCCGCTCTCTCTTCATCCGGACTATACCGTCGGCTCCGGAATCACACCGGATCTGCTGGACCCCGGGCGGCTGGTGCCGTACCGGGCGCTCGCGGGCTAGGTGCATTGCGCGCCATTACCGCCGGTGGGGAATCGCACCCCGCCCTGAGAACGTTGTGGCCGCGCGGTGCGGCCGACAGGCGTTTTACCACAGTTGCCACGGCGGTGCACGGAGGGCGTGCACCAGCGGCCTCCTCAATTGGCGGAGTCAGGCACGGCGATTATTCGCCAATCGTCGCCAACGGCACGCATGTCGATGATCTTCAACGGCCGGGCCTCGGCCATCCGCGCCAGGGGCAGATCGAGCAGTGGCCTGGCGCTGGAACCGAGGAACTTCGGCGCGACGAACAATTGGTACTCATCGACCAGCCCCAGCCGGGCGAAAGCGCCAGCCAGCTTGGGGCCCGCCTCGACCAGCACCTCATTGGCGCCTCGCTCAGCCAGCTCCAGCAGCAGTTTGCGCAGATCGACATGCCCGTTGCTGCCGGGCATCGCCAGCAGCTCGTGGCCATCATCGAGGTAGCGATCCCGCGATGACGCCGCCGCACAGGTCGCTACCAGCGCCGGGCCAGCCTGGAAGAACGGCGCGCTCAGCGGCACGCGCAAACGCCCGTCGACCAGCACCCGCAACGGCGGACGCGCCTGAGCCAGCGCCGTAAGTTCGGCGCCGAGGCCCAGTTCGTCGGGGCGTACCGTCAAACGGGCCGAATCGGCCAGCAGCGTATCGGCGCCGCTCAGCACCACGCTGGAACGCGCCCGCAGACGCTGCACGGCAGCGCGCGCCGCCGGCCCGGTGATCCACTGGCTCTCACCGCTGGCCATCGCAGTGCGTCCGTCCAGGCTCATGGCCAGTTTGACCCGCACCAGCGGCAGCCCCTTTTCCATGCGTTTGACGAAGCCGGCGTTGAGTGCCCGCGCCTCGCTCTCCAGCACGCTGCCTTGTACCGAGACTCCGGCGTTCATCAGCCTCAGCAGGCCTCTACCGGCCACCTGAGGATTGGGATCCTGCATGGCCGCGACCACTCGGGTGATACCCGCGTCAACCAGAGCATCGGCACAGGGCGGCGTGCGCCCGTGGTGACTGCAGGGTTCGAGAGTGACGTAGGCCGTGGCACCGCGCGCCTTGTCGCCAGCCTGGCGTAGCGCATAGACCTCGGCATGGGGCTCGCCAGCCTTGGCGTGCCAGCCTTCGCCGACGATCTTGCCGTCGCGCACGATCACACAACCGACACGGGGATTGGGGTGGGTGGAATACAGCCCTTTGCGCGCCAGCTCGAGGGCGCGAGCCATGAATGCCTGATCGCTGGTGCTCATCTCAGTCCTGATTGGGCTCGCGGGAAAGACGGTCTATTTCCTCGCGGAATTCGTTGAGATCCTGGAAGCGCCGGTACACCGAAGCGAAGCGGATATAGGCCACTTCGTCGAGTTTCTGCAGCTCGGTCATCACCAGCTCGCCGAGCACCAGCGACTTGATCTCGCGCTCACCGGTGGCACGCAAGCGGTGCTTGATATGGGCGATGGCCGCCTCCAGCCGCTCGATGCTCACCGGACGTTTTTCCAGGGCGCGCTGCATGCCGGCCCGCAGTTTCTCTTCATCGAAGGGCTGGCGGCTGCCGTCCTGCTTGATCAGGCGAGGCATCACCAGTTCGGCAGTCTCGAAGGTGGTGAAGCGCTCGCCACAGGCCAGGCATTCACGGCGGCGACGCACCTGCTCGCCCTCGGCGACCAGACGCGAATCGATGACTTTGGTGTCGTTGGCGGAGCAGAAGGGGCAGTGCATGGTCGGAAAAGCCAGGCGAGAAAGCCCGCATGGTAGCGCATCCACCCGGCCCGGTGCCAAGCGCACAGGGGCGGCACCGCTTTCCTTTGCATTCACCGGTGGCTATGGGGAAAATCCAGACATTGTCCCGAGGATCGCCCCATGTCATTGCGTCCGTTTGCCCTGTTCAGCCTCGCCGCCTTGCTCGTCGCCTGCGCCAGCGAGACACCCCCACCCGCTGCCCCGCCCGCAGAACCGGTGCCGAAGCAGGAGCCTGCCGCGACGCCGGCACACCTGCGCGACCTCACCGGCACGTTACTCGACGTGCCCGCAGGTGCCGATGTCGAGCTGGCCCTGTTGACCATCAACGAACGCGGCCTGCCTCACAAGCTGCTGGGCAATATCCAGTTGCGTGGAACGGGCGCCCCGCTGCCATTCCGTCTGCAATTCAACCCCGAGAACTTCGACCAGGGCATCCGCGTGGAGCTGCGTGGCCGCGTGCATCAGTCCGGCAAGCTGGTGCTGCACATGCCCAGCCAGTTTATCCGCGAGCCGCAGAGCCAGGCGCTCGGCGAAATACGCGTGACGCCTGCGCTGTGACGCCACCGCAGCACCTGCAAACGGCCCTGAGCGAATTGCTCGGCGACGCCCGCCTGAACGCGACCACCTTGCCGGGTACCGACCTGCGTCTATGGCTGATCGATCCGACGAACATGGATCGCTGTTTCAATCCCGAGGAAACCCGACGCATTCTCGAGGAGCCGCCTTACTGGTGCTTCTGCTGGGCCAGCGGCCTGGTGCTGGTTGACTGGTTGGCCCGGAACCCGGAGTGGGTGCGCGGCAAGCGAGTGCTGGATGTCGGCTGCGGCTCGGGCGTCGTGGCCATCGCCGCCGCGCGTGCTGGCGCGGCGCAGGTGGTGGCCTGCGATCTGGATCCGCAGGCCCTGGCCGCCTGCCGTGCCAACGCCGAACTCAACGGGGTACAACTGGAATACTCGAGCGATCTGTTCGCCGAGCGCCGCGACTACGACCTGGCGATCGTCGCCGACGTGCTCTACGACCGCGCCAACCTGCCCCTGCTCGACCGCGTCCTCGAACATGCCCGCCAGGTGCTGGTGGCCGACTCCAGAGTGCGGGATTTCAGCCACCCGGCCTACCGCCGCATCGCCGGCCTGCAGGGCTGTACCTGGCCGGATCTGGCCGAGCCGGAAACCTTCCGGCACGTCAGCCTCTATCACGCGGATCGTCGCCCCTTGTAGCCGCACAACAGCGCCCGCATTTATAGTCGTACCCACTTTCGCCCGGACAGAGACCGACCATGAGCGACACCCCGTACATCTTCGATATCAATGGCGCCATCCAGTTTGAACAACTGGTGATCGAGAACTCCTTCAGCAAACCGGTACTCGTGGACTTCTGGGCCGAATGGTGCGCGCCCTGCAAAGCGCTGATGCCGCTGCTGGAGCAGATCACCGAGGGCTATCAGGGCGAGCTGCTGCTGGCCAAGGTCAACTGCGATATCGAGCAGGAAATCGTCGCACGCTTCGGCATCCGCAGCCTGCCGACCGTAGTGCTGTTCAAGGATGGTCAGCCTGTCGACGGATTCCAGGGCGCGCAACCCGAGTCGGCGATCCGCGCCCTGTTGCAGCCCCATGTCGCCGAGCCAGCGGCGCCTGAGGCCGATCTGCTGGAAGTCGCTCAGGAAGCGTTCGCCGATGGCCGCATCGCTGAGGCCGAGGCCCTGCTCAAGCAACTGCTCGGCGAGGACAACGAAAACAGCGCAGCGCTGATTCTCTACGCCCGTTGCCTGGCGGAGCGCGGCGAACTGGGTGAGGCGCAACTGGTGCTCGATGCGGTCAAGGGCGACGAACACAAGCAGGCTCTGGCAGGTGCCCGCGCGCAACTGACCTTCCTGCGCGAAGCCGCTGACCTGCCGGACGCCGCCACGCTGAAGAGCCGCCTGGCACAGAACGCAGAAGACGACGAAGCCGCCCACCAACTGGCCATCCAGCAGCTCGCCCGTCAGCAGTACGAGCCGGCTCTGGATGCCCTGCTCAAACTCTTCGTGCGTAACCGCAACTACGCCGACGGCCTGCCGCACAAGACCCTGCTACAGGTGTTCGACCTGCTCGGCAACGAGCATCCGCTGGTGACCACCTACCGTCGCCGGGTGTATCAGGCGCTCTATTAACTCCGTGAACCTGTCCCGTAGGAGCCCGCTTGCGGGCGATGTAATGTTGATCGCGATGATGATTTCGACATCGCTATCGCCGGCAAGCCGGCTCCTACAGATACCTGCCGGCTACGGCTGCTCTACCCAGCAATACACCGGTGCATCCGGGCCGGTTTCCATACGCACCTGCTCGCAATGACGCAGGCGCACCAGCAAACGCTTGCCTGCCAGCTCGCCACCAGCCAGAGCGGCCAGTTGCGCCAGCAACTGCGGCCCCTCGATACGCCCTGCCCGACGCAACAATTCGAGCACCGTTTGCCATTGCCCATCCTGATCCGGCTGAACCGCCACGGATGCCACCGCGGCCGGGCTTTGCGGCGTTAGCGGAACGGCGGCCGCCAGTTGCGCCCAATCCTGGGGATCCAGCTCCACCGTCAGATCCACTGGCCAATCGCCGATCCGCCCACGAATACGCACCATCACGCTCTCCTTCATCTCGATGCACCATGCTCCCACGCGGGCGCAGGCAAACCAAGCACCCACTATCACAGGCCATAAATTTGTTATAACGTATCAACAAATCCCGCCTATACTGGAGCCCTTCATGCGCCGCCTACTGTTCGCCCTGCCCTTCGCCCTGCTTCCCCTGGCCGCCGCACACGCGCAAACCCATGACCACGATCACGACCATGAACACGGCAGCCTCGGCAAGCATGAGCATGGCGTCGCCACCCTGAACGTGGCCCTGGAAGGCAACACGCTGGAAATCGAACTGCAGAGCCCGGCGATGAATATCGTCGGCTTCGAACATGCCGCCACCAGCGAAGCCGACAAGAAAACCGTCGCCGCCGCTCGTGCCCAGCTGGAAAAGCCCCTGAGCCTGTTCAGCCTGCCGGCCGCCGCGGGCTGCAGCCTGGACGAGCAGGAGCTGAAAAGCCCCCTCTTCGGTGACGCTCATGAAAAGCATGACCATGACGAGCATGCCAAAGGCCATGACCACGAGCACAGCGATATCGATGCCGATTACAGCTTCACCTGCACACAGCCGGATGCCATCAAGACACTCGACCTGTCTGCCTTCTACAAGCAGTTCCCGGCGACCCAGAAGATCAGCGTGCAACTGATCGGCCCAAGCGGCCAGCAGGGCGTCGAGTCGACGCCAGCCAATGCGCGCCTGACGTTCTGATGCGATGACGGATGCCCCAACAAGGGGCATCCGTATTCCCACATGTTCTGCAATATCCCCTGAGTCAGCATTTCGCACCCATGACTGGCACACTTGCCCTTTCACCTTCACTGCCAGCAGTCCCCATGACCTCAGCACTGATCGAACTCACCGACCTCGGCTTCGCCTGGCCCGGCCAGGACGAGCTTCTGGATATCCCGCATTTTCATCTGCAGCACGGCGAAACCCTGTTTCTCAAGGGCCCCAGCGGCAGCGGCAAGACCACCCTGCTCGGCCTGCTCGGCGGCGTGCAGAAGCCCGGCCGAGGCAACATTCGTCTGCTCGGCGAAGATCTCGCGGCCCTCTCGGCCGCGCGTCGGGATCGCTTCCGCGTCGATCACACCGGCTACATCTTCCAGCAATTCAACCTGCTGCCCTTTCTCAGCGTGCGTGCCAACGTCGAACTGCCCTGCCGTTTCTCCAGCCTCCGCGCACAACGCGCAGCACAGCGCTACGGCAGCGTGGATCAGGCCGCCAGCCGCCTGCTGGAACACCTGGGCCTGCACCCGGAGCTGCTCGAACGGCGCGCCGACTCGCTGTCCATCGGCCAGCAGCAACGCGTCGCCGCCGCCCGCGCGCTGATCGGCCAGCCGGAACTGGTGATCGCCGACGAACCGACCTCGGCGCTGGACGCCGATGCACGCCAGGCGTTCCTCGAGCTGCTGTTCGGCGAATGCCGTGATGTCGGTGCCAGCCTGCTGTTCGTCAGCCACGACCAGAGCCTGGCCACGCTGTTCGACCGCAGCCTGTCACTGGCCGAACTCAACCGCGCCAGCAAACCCCAGGAGGTCTGAGGTGTTCCTGTTACGACTCGCCCTGGCCAGCCTGGCCAACCGCCGCTTCACCGCCCTGCTCACGGTCTTCGCCATCGCTCTGTCGGTTTGTCTGCTGCTCGCGGTGGAGCGGGTGCGCACCGAAGCACGCGCCAGCTTCGCCAATACCATCAGCGGTACCGACCTGATCGTCGGCGCTCGCTCCGGCAGCGTGAACCTGCTGCTGTACTCGGTGTTCCGCATCGGCAACGCCACCAACAACATCCGCTGGGACAGCTTCGAGAAGCTCGCCTCACACCGCCAGGTCGACTGGGCCATCCCGATCTCCCTCGGCGACTCGCACCGCGGCTACCGGGTGATGGGCACCGACGCAGGCTACTTCGACCACTACCACTATGGCCGCGGGCAATCATTGCAGCTGGCCCAAGGCGAACGCTTCCATGACCTGTTCGACGTAGTGCTCGGCGCCGAAGTGGCCCAGGCCCTGAACTACAAGCTCGGCGACAAGCTGGTGCTGTCCCATGGAGTCGCGGCCATCAGCCTGCAGCAGCACGACGACAAGCCGTTCGTGGTCAGCGGCATCCTCGCCCGCACCGGCACGCCGGTGGATCGCACTCTGCACATTTCCCTGGAGGGCATGGAAGCGCTGCACGTCGACTGGCAGAACGGCGTACCCGCCCGCGGCGCCGGCAAGATCAGCGCCGAGCAGGCTCGTGAGATGAATCTTCAGCCCAAGGCCATCACCGCGGCGATGCTCGGTCTGAAAAGCAAGATCGCCACCTTCTCCGTGCAGCGCGAGGTCAACGAGTACCGCGGCGAACCGCTGCTGGCGATTCTTCCCGGCGTTGCCCTGCAGGAGCTGTGGAGCCTGATGGGTACGGCGGAAAAGGCACTCTTCGTGGTGTCGCTGTTCGTGGTGCTGACGGGGTTGATCGGCATGCTCACGGCCATCCTCACCAGCCTCAACGAGCGGCGACGAGAAATGGCCATCCTCCGTTCGGTGGGCGCACGGCCCTGGCATGTCGCCAGCCTGCTGATCCTCGAAGCGTTTTCCCTGGCCGTGGCCGGCGTCGTCGCCGGTGTGGCGCTACTGTACGCCGGCATCGCCAGCGCTCAGGGCTATGTGCAGGCCAACTACGGTCTGTATCTGCCATTGAGTGCGCCGACACCCTATGAGTGGACGCTGCTCGGCGCTATTCTGGCGGCCGCCCTGCTGATGGGCTGCGTGCCGGCCTGGCGGGCCTATCGGCAGTCGCTGGCCGATGGTCTGTCTATCCGCCTCTGAGAACCTACTCACGATCGGCTGCGCGTCGGCCCTGCGGCGTTGAAAACAAGCTCGGAAAGCTCATTTACATCAGTAAACTCCGCTTCCTCGCTTGTTTTTGCCTTGCAGGGCTCTAGCTCGCACAATCGTGAATAGGTTCTGAATATTCGGAGCCGGCGGCGGCTCCGTTTTCAATCAAGAGGTAGTGTCATGTTCCGCGCTTTGCTCATCGCCTTTTTCCTGGCCCTGGCTACGCCGCTGTGGGCCGCCGAACTGCGCACGCTGCACTGGCAGGAACTGATTCCCGAGGACGCACCGCCCCAGGTCAGTCAGATGACGCCGATGCATGACATGTCGCAGTTGGGCGATGCGCTTTCCGAAGGGGGAGCCGTCTCTCTGCAGCAATTTCCATCTGCGCCGGTGGTCAAGGAAATGGACGGTCAGCAGGTCAAGATTCCGGGCTATATCGTACCGCTGGACGTGACCGAAGAAGGCCGTGTCACCGAATTTCTGCTGGTGCCCTACTTCGGCGCCTGCATCCACGTGCCGCCACCGCCATCCAACCAGATCGTCCATGTCACCGCCGAGTTGGGCGTGCTGCTCGACGCGCTGTATCAGCCGTTCTGGATCGAGGGCCCGATGAAAGTCGAGCACAGCAGCAGCGAACTGGCCGAGGTCGGTTACCAGATGGCTGCGGACAAGATCTACCCCTACGAGTTGCCGGCCAACTGACATCGTGGCAAAAAGTCGCACCTGGTAGTCAACGCGCATTGAGCTGAGTCAAGGGACGCATCGCCAGGCGCCCTAACCTGACGCCATCCGAGATTACTCGAATGACCCGTTAGGAGCTCACCATGTACAAGTCGCTGTTCTCTGCCTCTCTGATCGCCCTGGCGCTGGCTGCCCCGATGGTGCAGGCGCACCAGGCCGGAGATGTCCTCGTTCGCGCCGGCGCCATCACGGTCAACCCCAAGGCTGACAGCTCCACGGTCAAGGTCGATCGCGGCGGCCTTGCCGGTACCGACCTGGGCGGCAAGGCGACCATGAGCAGCGACACCCAGCTGGGTCTCAACTTCGCTTACATGCTCACCGACAATATCGGCATCGAGCTGCTCGCCGCCACGCCGTTCGAGCATGACGTGAAGATCAAGGGCACCACGCTGGATGCCGCCAACGGCAAACTCGGCACCTTGAAACACCTGCCGCCGACCCTGAGCGTGGTCTACTACCCGCTCGATTCGAAATCGGTGTTCCAGCCCTATGTCGGCGCCGGCATCAACTACACTTGGATCTACGACGAACACGTGGGCAGCCGCGCCAGCACGGCCGGCTTCGACAACTTCCGGGCGAAGAACTCCTGGGGCCTGGCCTGGCAAATCGGTGCCGACTACATGCTCACCGACAGTCTCCTGATCAACGCCCAGGCGCGCTACATCGATATCGACACCAACGCCTATGTCGACCATCCCGGGCTCGGCGTGCGCGCCAAGGTCGACGTCGATGTCGACCCGTTCGTGTATATGGTTGGCCTGGGCTACAAGTTCTAAGAACCTGATCAAGCCCGCAATAAGGCGGTAGCGGCCGTTCGATGATCCGCGTTGAACGAAGGATCAGGCCTTCGGCCCCGGATTACGCCTGCGGCTAATCCAGGCTACATTCGTGCCATGGCCTCGTAGGTTGGATTAGCGAAGCGTAATCCGACATTTGGCCGGCATATCCGATACAAATTTCGAACGGCCGCTTCCGCCTTGTAGCGTCCATTTGCCCAGGACGAGACCACGCGCAGTTTCCAAGCCCCCCCCTAAAACGCAAAAAGCCGGCATTGCCGGCTTTTTGCGCTCTGGCGTCTGACGACTCAGCTATTCAGCAACGCGGCCAGCCCATCGCGCAACGTGGTCTGCGCCGGCAACTGGTACTGCGCGGCCAGACGGCCATTGTCTGCACGAGAATGGCGGATATCACCCGGGCGTGGATCGAGATGGGTGACGGTCGGCAAACCACCAAGCAACTCGCCGATCTGCGCCAGCAGTTGTTTGAGGCTCACCGCCTCGTTCCAGCCGACATTCACTGCGCCCTGCGTTACTTGCTCGGCATCCAGCGCCTGCAACAACAATTCGAGCAGATCGGCGATGTAGAAGAAATCGCGGGTCTGCTCGCCATCGCCGAACACGCTGATCGGCAGGCCCTGCTGGGCGCGCTGGGTGAAGATGCTGATCACCCCGGAATATGGCGAGGACGGATCCTGACGCGGGCCGAAGACGTTGAAGAAACGAAAGATCGCCGGCTCCAGCCCATGCTGGCGGCCGTAGAACTCCAGGTAATGCTCGCTGGCCAGTTTGTCCGCCGCGTAGGGTGTCAGCGGTACCTTGGGCGTATTTTCGTCGATCGCCTGGCCTTCACCATTGTTGCCATATACCGCAGCACTGGAGGCGAATAGCACGCGGCGCACGCCGTGTTCGCGCATGGCCTCGCAGATGTTCAGGGTGCCGATGAAATTGCTCTGGTGGGTGCTGACCGGATCGTCTACCGACGCCTGCACCGACGCCACGGCGGCCAGATGCACGACCGCACCACATCCAGCGACTGCACGGCTGACAAGCTTAGCGTCAGCCACATCGCCCTCGATGAAGGTCAACCGCGGATTATCCACCGGCAGATTGGCGAGTTTGCCCATGGACAGGTTGTCCAGCACGCGCACGCCGTGGCCGCGAGCCAGCAGGGCGTCGACCAGATTGGAACCGATAAAACCGGCACCGCCAGTAACGAGAATGGTTTGATCAGACATGACGATAGTACTGCTCCAGCAAGCTCGGCAGGCCGGCGCGCCAGGCACGCGGCTTGACGCCGAAGGTATGAAGGATTTTCTTGCACGACAACACGGCGTGCTGCGGCTCGTCGGCAGCATCTGCCCGTACGGCGTGGGCCTGGCCGGAAATATCCTCGAGCAGGTTCTGACGCATGTGCCGTGCTTCGCTCAGGATCGCCTGGCCAAGCGCCAGTGCGGTGGTCGCCTCATGCCCGCCATAGTGGTAGGTGCCCCACAGTGGCGCGGCGCAGTCGAGCTGCTTGAGCACGGCCAGGATGACGCGGGCGGCATCGTCGATCGGCGTCGGATTGCCACGCCGGTCATCGGCCAGAAACAGTGCCTCTTCGCGCTCCGCTCGCATCAGAAAGCGTGCCAGCAAGCCATCCGGGCTGTCATCCAGCAACCAGCCAAAACGCAGCAACACATGCCGAGGACACAAGGCGCGAACGCTCTGCTCCATGCGCACAAGCACCTGCCCACGCAAGCCGAGCGGCTGCGACTCATCCTTTTCGTTGTAGGCGGTGGCACGCGCGCCATCGAATACGCGATAGCTGGACGGCTGCAGTAGACGAATATCGTGATGCTGGCAAAGCTCGGCCAGGCGCTCCACTGCGCGCTCCTGGGCAGCAAAGCGCTCTTCGCTGACTTGCTCGGCCTGGAACCAGTCGAAGTAATAGGCGAGATTGATCACCGCATCTGGGCGGGTATCGTCGATCAACTGGGTCAGGCTGGCGGCATCCCAGCCCTGGGC
>NZ_QJUJ01000018.1:0-31966 GCF_004327275.1 Phytopseudomonas daroniae | reverse complement strand
CCGGCAAACAGATCGTCTGCGCGGCCATGCGCAAGCTGCTATGCATCGCTTACGGGGTGCTCAAATCCGGCCAACCCTTTAACCCGCAACTCGCTATTGCGAGGTGAAGGTTAAGACGGTATCTACAGTCTTACAGAGCATTGGCGGGCCGGGCGGCAATCCGCTGTAGTGCATCGCCGCCCATACCATCAAGCGCTCTGGAAACGCTTCACCAGTCTGGCCTGTAGCTTCTCCAGCTCGGCAGGATCGGCCTTGCCGCTGGCGTGCTGCTGCAAGCCCTGTTCGGTAAAGCGCGGAATCACATGCACATGGATGTGATACACCGTCTGCCCTGCCGGTGCGCCGTTGAACTGGGCGATCTGCACGCCGTCGGGCTTGAGCTCGTCAGCCAGCACGCGGGCGACCTTCTGCACGCCCAGGGTCAGCTTGACCAGGTTATCGGCGTCGACTTCCAGGATATTGCGGGCCTCGGCGCGTTTGGGGATCACCAGCGTGTGCCCGAAAGACTGCGGGAACAGGTCGAGGAACACCAGCACGTCTTCGTCTTCATACAGCTTGTAGCAGGGCATCTCGCCACGAATGATCTTGGCGAAGATGTTCTGCGAATCGTAGTCGCCGTAAAGGCTCATGGGCTTCTCCGTAGCATTTTGATCGTGTGCGCACCATACCGGCTCAGCCGGGTGGAACGGAATAGTCGTCTCATCGACCCGTGCGCAGCAAGCTCAACCCGACGGCGATTCCCACCCCGCACAGCGCAATCAGGTAGTAAGCCGGGGCCAGCGGGCTCCACTTCACCAGCAGCGAGACGGTTACCGGCGTCAGGCCGCCGAACACCGCGTAAGACATGTTGTAGGAGAACGACAGCCCGCTGAAGCGCACCCGCGGTGGAAAGGAATTGACCATCACGAAAGGCACCGCGCCGATGGTGCCGACGAACAGGCCGACCAGCGCGTACAGCGGGAACAGCCAATGCGGGTTGGCGTGCAGGCTGCTGTAGAACAGCCAGACGACGACCGCCAGCGCGCTACAGCCAACCACCAATACGCGGCCGGCACCGACGCGGTCGCACAGCGCGCCACTGACGATGCAACCGATGCTCAGCATGACGATGGCCAGGCTGTTGGCCTGGAGCGCCGTGACGGCATCGAATCCATAGAAGGTCTGCAGGAAAGTCGGCGTCATCAGGATCGCCACCACGATGCCGGCCGACAGCAGCCAGGTCAGCAGCATCGACACCACTACACCGCGGCGATGATCACGCACCACGGTTTTCAGCGGCAGCTCCTCGGACAATGCCTTGCGTTGCTGCAGCTCGGTGAACACCGGCGTTTCGTGCAGCCACTGGCGCAGGTACACCGCGAACAGGCCGAATACACCGCCGAGCAGGAACGGCAGACGCCAGGCCCAGTCGAGCACTTCCTGCTCGGTGTAGACGCTGTTGATCAGCGTGGCCATCAGCGAGCCAAGCAGAATGCCGACGGTCAGGCCGCAGGTCAGCGTGCCGCAGGCGTAACCGATGTAGCGCGCCGGTACGTGCTCGGAGACGAACACCCAGGCGCCCGGCACTTCACCACCGATCGCGGCGCCCTGGATCATGCGCATCAGCAGCAACAGCAGCGGCGCAAGAATGCCAATCTGCGCGTAGGTCGGCAGCAGGCCCATGATCAGCGTCGGCACCGCCATCATCAGGATGCTCAGGGTGAACATCCGCTTGCGCCCGATCAGGTCGCCGAAATGCGCCATGACGATGCCGCCCAGCGGACGCGCCAGATAGCCCGCGGCGAAGATGCCGAAGGTCTGCAGCATGCGCAGCCAGTCGGGCATGTCCGGCGGGAAGAACAGCTTGCCGACTATGGTGGCGAAGAACACGTAGATGATGAAATCGTAGAACTCCAGCGCGCCGCCCAGGGCAGACAGGGACAGAGTCTTGTAATCGCTACGGGTCAAGGGCCGGCCAGGGGCCGACGATACTGCGGATTGCATGCGGAGGAATCTCGAGGGTCTGCAGAAGGCATCGACCGAGGGCACCCGGCCATGGGGCGCACACGATAGCAAATCCCAGGGCCAGCGACAGCGTCACACGCCGCCCAGGGAACTGGTCTGGAGACGACTGGCATGTCTAGAATGCAGGCAATTTTCAAGGAATTGACCTGCGGCGCGGAGAGAAACAGCTCTCGCCGGGTCATACCCGCAGTCCGCGCTCGCTCACTCCCTCATAAGGAAACCCATGGACTGGCTCCATCTGCTCATCCTGTCGCTCATCCAGGGCGTCACCGAATTCCTCCCTGTGTCCTCCTCCGCTCACCTGATCCTGCCCTCGCAATTACTGGGCTGGGAAGATCAGGGCCAGGCCTTCGACGTCGCCGTACACGTGGGCACGCTGATGGCGGTGATCCTCGCCTTTCGTCAACAGATCGTTGCCATCGTGCAGGGCTGGCTGGGCCATGTGCTGCACCGCCGGGTCACCCCGGAAAGCCGCATGGGCTGGATGATCATCCTGGCGACCATTCCAGCAGCACTGGCCGGTTTGCTCTTCGAATCGGTGATCGAGCAGTACACCCGCTCGATGCTGGTGATCGGCACCACCACCATCGTCTTCGGCCTGGTGCTGTGGTGGGCCGACGCCAAAGGCAGCCGTGATGCCGACATGAGCCGCATGACCTGGCGTCAGGCGCTGCTGATCGGTTTGGCGCAGATGCTCGCACTGATTCCCGGCACCTCGCGCTCGGGCATTACCATGACCGCCGCATTGATGCTGGGCTTCGACCGCCAGAGCGCCGCGCGCTTTTCCTTCCTGCTGTCGATTCCGCTGATTCTCGCCGCCGGCGGGCTCAAGGCCGCTCACCTGGTGCAGGAAGGCAATGGCGCGCATTGGGGAGATATCGCCTGGGGCACCGGCCTGTCGTTCGTCTCGGCGTTCCTGTGCATCAAACTGTTCCTGGCCGCCCTGGATCGCATCGGCATGCTGCCGTTCGTGATCTATCGCCTGATACTCGGGGCATTCCTGCTTTTCGTGGCGCTTTGACGATCCTTCAACGGCGAAGCGACTTGCCGAAAACTGTCTTGGCATAATCCAGGCCGAGCGCAGCAACACCCGGGAGACGGACGTTTGATCCCCACCTGACGCTTGCGAAGCCGAGGGCACGTTACCTTCTCCCACATCCGCCAAGCGTGGTATCGCCCGACACTCCCGGACTCAAGGGGCGAGCCTTGCCGACGCACAAGGCACGCTTATTGCCTCACTCTCAGGTCTGTCCCGAGAAGGCGTGCCCCCATGCTGCACTCCCACCTGACCACCTTGCATGCCGTCGTCCTGGCTCTCGATACCCTCTGCCAGAACGGCGACTGTGCTGCAGATGACTTGCTGAACGGCAGTGGCATCGACACCGCAGACCTGCAACGCCCCGAGATGCGCATCAGTATCGCCCAGGAGCGCCAGGTGTTCCGCAACGCCACCGGCAAGCGCCAGGATCTCGGTCTGTTGCTCGGCCGGCGCATGCATGTGTCGTCCTATGGCTTGCTGGGGTTCAGTCTGCTCTCGGCCTCGACCCTGGGCGATGCGCTGGAAGTAGCCTTCAGCTTTCCCGCGCTGCTCGGCACCCTTTTCGATCTGCGCCTGCGGCGCGACGGTATGCATGCCTGGATCGAGGCCAGCCATTACCGCGATACGCCCGAGCTGGCGACCTTCAACACCGAGTTCTGCCTGGCCTCGCTGAAGCTGATCTGCGACGACCTGCTCGGCCGCACCCTGCCCCTCGAAGCGGCCCGCTTCACCCATCGCGCGCCGCGCTACCAACGCCAGTACACGCGGGACTTCGCCTGCCCGGTGCGTTTCAATGCCGCCGATAACGCCATCGTTTTCGACAGTCAGTGGCTGGATCGACGCTTGCCGCTGGCTGACCCGGTGACTCACCGCGACACCCTGGAGCGCTGCCGCCAACTGAACCGCGAATTCATTTCCCACCTGGCGCTGATTTCCCGCGTACGCCAGTTGCTCGCCAGCCAGTTGCCAATGGCGCCGGGCCTGGACGGGTTGGCCCGCCAGCTACGCTGCTCGTCGCGCACCCTGCGCCGGCAGTTACAGGAAGTCGGCACCAGCTACCAGACCCTGCTCGATGAGCTGCGCTTCGAACAGGCGCGACGCTTGTTGGGGCAGGAGCGGCTGCCCATCGCCCGTATCGCCGAGGAGCTCGGCTACAGCGAAACCGCCAGTTTCCGCCACGCCTTCCAGCGCTGGAGCGGTACCTCGCCAAGCCGCTATCGGCGCCCTGCCGGCGTCTAGAACCTGCACCGATACGGATCGGCCACGCGCCATTTCGTGGCCACATCTATCCCCTTTTGGCCATTGCGCTCATTTCACCGATGCCAGACTCCGGCCAAGAATGCAGGTGCCCAAGTCGGAGAGTCAGCCATGCGTACGATCTACAGCGATGACCATCACCTGCATCACGGTCGCTGCGAAATCATCGACGGGGAGCTCAAGCCCTGTTTCGAAATGCCCTCGCGGGCCGACCATGTGCTGGCCCGGGTGCGCCAGCAGAAACTCGGTGACGTCATCGAGCCGAGCGACTTCGGCCGGGCGCCGATCGAACGCATTCACGACCGCGGCTACCTGGATTTTTTCCAAGGCGCCTGGGCACGCTGGGCGGCCATGGGCCGCGACGGCGATCTGATGCCCTTCACCTGGCCCGCCCGCACCCTGCGCAGCGTGGTGCCGGACAACCTGCATGGCCAGCTGGGTTATTACAGTTTCGACGGCGGCGCACCGATCACCGCCGGCACCTGGCAAGCCGCCTGGGGTGCCGCTCAGGTCGCCCTTACCGGGCAGAAGCTGATCAGTGGTGGTGCCAACAGTGCCTTCGCCCTGTGCCGTCCGCCCGGTCACCATGCCGCCGCGGATCTGATGGGCGGCTACTGCTACCTGAACAATGCCGCTATCGCCGCCCAGGCCTTTCTGGATCAGGGTTGCAAGCGGGTCGCCATCCTCGACGTGGACTATCACCACGGCAACGGCACCCAGTCGATCTTCTACGACCGCAGCGACGTGTTGTTCGTCTCCATCCACGGCCACCCGGCCTTCGAATTCCCGTTCTTCCTCGGTTACCAGGACGAGCTTGGCGCAGGCGCCGGCGAAGGCTTCAACCTCAACCTGCCGCTGGCTTCCGGCAGCGCCTGGGAGCAGTGGAGCGCGGCACTGGAAAGCGCCTGTGTGCGCATCGACGATTACGCCGCGGACGTGATCGTGGTGTCCCTGGGCGTGGACACCTTCAAGGAAGACCCGATTTCCCAGTTCAAGCTCGACAGCCCCGACTACCTGCGCATGGGCGAGCGCATCGCCCGCCTCGGCAAGCCCACCCTGTTCGTGATGGAAGGGGGCTATGCCGTCGAGGAAATCGGCGTCAACGCGGTGAACGTACTGGAAGGTTTCGAGGGCGCCTGAGCCTACTGCCGACAACTACGCATACAACGGAGCACATAACGATGAAAAACCTCCACAGTCTGTTCGGCACCGCCCTCTGCGGGGCGGCCCTGCTATTCGGCAGTGCCATGGTCGAAGCGCGGGAACTGCGGGTCTACAACTGGGCCGACTACATCCTGCCGCAGACCCTCAAGGACTTTCAGCAGAAAAGCGGTATCAAGCTGATCTGGGACACCTTCGAAACCAACGAGGCATTGGAAGCCAAGCTGCTCACCGGCAACTCGGGTTACGACCTGGTGGTACCGTCCAACATGTTCCTCGACACGCAGATCAAGGCCGGCGTGTTCCAGAAGCTCGACAAGAGCAAGCTGCCCAACTGGAAGCACCTCGACCCGGCACTGCTCAAACTGCTGGAGACCAATGACCCCGGCAACCAGTACGGCGTGCCCTACATGTATGGCACCGTACTGATCGGCTTCAACCCGGACAAGGTCAAGGCGGCCCTGGGTGCCGACGCACCCGTGGACAGCTGGGATCTGGTGTTCAAGCCCGAGAACATGGAAAAGCTCAAGCGCTGCGGCGTCGCCATGCTCGATGCGCCCAACGAGATCCTGCCCCTGGCCCTGCACTACCTGGGCCTGCCGCCCAACAGCACCAACCCGGCGGACTACGACAAGGCCACCGAACTGATGATGAGCATCCGCCCGTACGTCACCTACTTCCACTCGGCCAAGTACATGACCGACATCGCCAACGGCGACATCTGCGTGGCCATCGGCTATTCGGGCAGCTTCTATCAGTTCGCCAACCGCGCCAAGGAAGCCGGCAATGGCGTGGTAGTCGAATGGCGCCTACCGAAAGAAGGCGCACCGATCTGGTTCGACACCTTCGCCATTCCGGTCAGCGCCAAGAACGTCGAGGAAGCCCATGAATTCCTCGACAACCTGCTCGACCCCAAGGTGATCGCACCAATCAGTGACTTTCTCGGCTACCCGAATCCGAACAAGGACTCCATGCTGCTGGTCGACAAGGCGATCAGCGAAAACGCGGATCTGACCCCAACCGCCGAAGCGCAGAAAACCCTCTACGGCGTCGAGCCCCTGCCGCAGAAAGTCGAACGGGTACGCACCCGCGCCTGGACGAAGATCAAGAGCGGCAGCTGACCTCCCTCAAAACCCCGCGCAAGTCGCGGGGTTTTACATTCCCACCTCAACCCCCTCGCAGCAAATGACCCACTTGGCGGAACCTGCCGACCACCCGACCGCTCACATGCATACGCCCCAACAGCTATGCTGAACGCATCCGCCTCGCACGGCATCAGACGGAAAGCATCGAAAATAAATCTCTAATGCCAATAGTTTTCATTAACAGCGTTTTGTCGCTAGAGTGGCAGCCCTGTCCGGGGGGAACGACCATCCCGGTGATTTGATCGGTCAAGCCATACGAGGATGAAGATGCTCAATCGGATCCGCTCGCGCACCTGCGCTCCCCTGCTCGCCGCCTTTCTCCTGATCCTGCTGCCGCAACTGGCCACCGCCGAAGGCAAGTTCAAGGTCGTCACCACCTTCACCGTTCTCGCCGACATGGCCCGCCAGGTGGCCGGCGATGCAGCGGTGGTCGAATCGATCACCAAGCCCGGCGCGGAGATCCACAATTACCAGCCGACGCCAGGCGACATCCTCAAGGCCCGCGACGCCCAGTTGATCCTGCGCAACGGCATGAGCCTGGAACTGTGGTTCGAGCGCTTCCTGCAGCGCTTGCAAGGCGTGCCCGCGGTGACCCTCAGCGAGGGCATCGAACCGATCGGCATCGCCGAAGGCCCGTACAGCGGCAAACCCAACCCGCATGCCTGGATGTCGCCGGACTCGGCGATGATCTACATCGACAACATCCGCGATGCCCTGGTCGAGCACGATGCCGCCAATGCCGAGACCTACAAGGCCAACGCCGAGACCTACAAGGCGCGCATCCAGGCCACGATAACGCCGATTCGCGAGCGCCTGCAGACGATTCCGGAAAACCGTCGCTGGCTGGTTTCCAGCGAAGGTGCATTCAGCTACCTGGCACGGGACTTCGGCCTCAAGGAGCTGTACCTGTGGCCGATCAACGCAGATCAGCAGGGCACGCCACAGCAGGTTCGCAAGGTGATCGATGCGGTCAGGGCCAACCAGATCTCTGCGGTATTCAGTGAAAGCACCATTTCTGCCTCGCCGGCCCAGCAGGTGGCTCGTGAAACCGGCGCCAAATACGGCGGCGTGCTGTATGTCGATTCCCTCAGCGAGCCGGACGGCCCGGTACCGACCTACCTCGACCTGCTGCGCGTCACCTCGCAGACCATTGCTGACGGGCTGGCCGAGTGATGCAAGACAGTCTGCAGAATCAGGACAGCCTCGACGGCATCCGCGTCGAACGCATCAGCGTCACTTACCGCAATGGTCATACCGCCCTGCGTGATGCCAGCTTCAGCAGCCCCGGCGGCAGCATCACCGCCCTGGTGGGCGTCAACGGCAGCGGCAAGTCGACGCTGTTCAAGGCCATCATGGGTTTCGTGCGCCTGGCGCAGGGCAGCATCAGCGTACTCGGCATGCCGGTGCACGACGCCCTCAAACGCAACCTGATCGCCTACGTGCCGCAAAGCGAAGACGTCGACTGGAATTTTCCGGTGCTGGTCGAAGACGTGGTGATGATGGGCCGCTATGGCCACATGGGCATGCTGCGGCGGCCGCGCGCCGCCGACCGTGAGGCCGTGGACGCTGCCCTGGCACGGGTCGGCATGAGCGAGCTACGCAAGCGGCAGATCGGCGAGCTGTCCGGCGGCCAGAAAAAGCGCGTGTTCCTCGCTCGCGCTCTGGCCCAGGATTCGCGGGTGATCCTCCTCGACGAACCCTTCACCGGGGTCGACGTGAAAACCGAGGACGCCATCGTACGGCTGCTCGGTGAACTGCGCGACGAAGGCCGGGTGATGCTGGTCTCCACCCACAACCTGGGCAGCGTGCCGGAATTCTGCGACCGCACCGTGCTGCTGGCGAGCACCGTGCTCGCCTACGGCCCGACCCAATCGGTGTTCACCCGGGAAAACCTGGAGCGCACCTTTGGCGGCGTGCTGCGCCACTTCGAACTGCCCGGTGAAGGGCACGATCGCAAATCGCCACTGATCGGCATCATCACCGACGACGAACGCCCGCTGGTGCTCTACGACGGCAAGTCGACCATCCGTGGTCGCGTCGACGAAAAGGATCAATAGTGCACATCCTGCTCGAACCCTTTTCCTACGGCTACATGGTCAATGCCATGTGGGTCTCGACCCTGGTCGGTATGGTCTGCGCGCTGTTGTCGGTGTACCTGATGCTCAAGGGCTGGTCGCTGATCGGCGACGCCCTGGCTCATTCCATCGTTCCCGGCGTCGCCGGTGCCTACATGCTAGGCCTGCCCTTCGCCCTCGGCGCCTTCGGCGCCGGTACTCTGGCGGCGGGTGCCATGCTGTTCCTCAACCAGCGCAGCAAGCTCAAGGAAGACGTGATCATCGGCCTGATCTTCTCGTCGTTCTTCGGCCTCGGGCTGTTCATGGTGTCGCTGTCACCGACCTCGGTGAACATCCAGACCATCGTGCTCGGCAACATACTCGCCATCACACCCGGTGACACGCTGCAGTTACTGCTCATCGCCGGCATCACCATGGCCGTGCTGGCAGTGCGCTGGAAAGATCTGATGGTGGTGTTCTTCGACGAAAACCACGCCCGCTCCATCGGCCTCAGCCCGACGCGCCTCAAGGCGATCTTCTTCATCCTGCTGTCGGCCTGCACGGTGGCGGCGATGCAGACCGTCGGTGCCTTTCTGGTCATCGCCATGGTCGTCACTCCAGGCGCCACCGCCTACCTGCTCAGCGACCGTTTCGACCGGCTGCTGCTGATCGCCGCTTGCATTGGTGGCCTGAGCAGTTTCATCGGTGCTTACGCCAGCTACTTTCTCGATGGCGCCACCGGGGCGATCATCATCGTGCTGCAGACCGGCGTGTTCCTGCTGGCCTTCTGTTTCGCACCCAAGCATGGCCTGCTCGCCGCCCGCCGCCGCGCCGCCCAGGCGCGACTGGAGATGTGACCATGGAGATGCTGCTGCAGCCGCTGCAAATCGACTTCATGCAATACGCCCTGCTGATCGCCGTGCTGGTGGCCATTCCCGCCGCGCTGCTGTCGTGCTTTCTGGTGCTCAAGGGCTGGGCGCTGATGGGTGACGCCACCGCCCACGCGGTGTTTCCCGGCGTGGTCATCGCCTATATCGTCGGCCTGCCCTACTCGCTCGGCGCCTTCGTGGCCGGCATGTTGTGCGCCATCGCCACGGGCTATCTCAAGGAAAACAGCCGGATCAAGCAGGACACTCTGATGGGCGTGGTGTTTTCCGGCATGTTCGGCCTCGGCCTGCTGCTGTACACGCAGATTCACAGCGATGTGCATCTGGATCACATCCTGTTTGGCGACATGCTCGGCATCGGCTGGGCGGATCTGCTGGAAAGCGGGCTGATCGCCCTGGCGGTCACCGCCTTCATCGGCCTGAAGTGGCGCGACCTGCTGCTGCATGCCTTCGATCCGGTGCAGGCACGCACCGTCGGCCTGCCGGTGCGCCTGCTGCACTATGGCCTGCTGGCGGTAATGTCGCTGACCATCGTCGGCGCGCTCAAGGCCATCGGCATCGTGCTCACCGTGGCGCTGCTGATCGCCCCCGGCGCCATCGCCTTCCTGCTCACCCGCACCATGGGCGCCATGCTGTTCACCGCCGTAGGCATCGCTGTCGGCGCCGCACTCGGCGGCGTGTACCTGAGCTTTTTCATCGACAGCGCCCCTGGCCCGACCATCGTGCTACTGCTCAGCGCACTGTTCGTGGTGGTGTTCATTCATGCAGGCAGACGCGAGCGCAGGAGCACCGCGCAATCGTAGTAATTCCGTATGGTTCTTCACTTGCAGACATGGATGTCATGCCAAGCAGTCCCTGACGCCACTGCCAGCCTTTTCCAACACTCACGCTGATCAGGCGTCTGTCATACCTGCACACAATGAGGCGGCCCTCAGCTTATCGCTTGATTACTTACCCTAAAGCCACCAGTTCAGCGAACAAGCCCTGATATTCCTGCAACATGTCGCTTTCTACATGGCACCGAACCTGCCAACTCCTGAAGAAGCGGTCGGCATAGCAAATACCCTTCAAGTTTATCTGCCCTCCGCCGATTCGATATTTACAGGCCGGCACAGCGCCTGAAGATTTTTCTTCTACTGCCTCCCGCTTCAAAAACAACTTCTCTCGCTCGAGCAGGAACAGCCGTGAACATCAAACAGAAACTCACCTGGGCCTTCGCGGCCATCGCCTGTGTGCCCGTCGTACTGGTCGCCGTCGTGGTGGTGGTCAATCTGCGTACCCAGGCGCAGGACAACTTCCTCGACAGCAGCAGCCGCGAGATCCGCCAGATCGAGAACGCCATGAATCAGTTCTTCGACGCCATCGCGCAGAACGTCGAGTTCCTGGCCAAGAACCCGCAGGTGCAGAGCACCGGTGAGTTGAAGGACTACACCGCCGCCGATGCCGCGCAAACGCCTCTGCCGGAAAGCAACCAGGCGCTGCTGCAGATGTTCACCCAGTTCGCTGCCAGCCACCCGACCACCGCCTATCTGTCGATCGGCAAACCCGATGGCGGTTACGCGATCTGGCCGGACGACCCCACGCTGAGCAACTACGACCCGCGTGTGCGCCCCTGGTACCAGGCTGCCATGGCCTCGCCGGGCAAGACCGTGCGCACCTCGGCCTACTACTGGGCGCCGGATGACGTCGTGCTGATGGGGACCGTGCACACCATCGACAACGCCCAGGGCCAGCCGGCCGGCGTGCTCGGCCTGGACGTTTCGCTCAAGCAGCTCACCGACCTGGTCAAACAGATCAAGCTCGGCGAGAGCGGCTATCTGATGTTGCTGGAAAACAACGGCAACGTACTCGTCGACCCGCGCGATGCCTCGCACAACTTCAAGCTGCTCAGCGATCTGGGCGGCGGCTATGCCGAGCTGGCCAAGGTCGAGCAGGGGTTGATCGAAGTGGAGCTGAACGGCGTGCCGTACATGGCCAATGTCTGGTCGTCGCAGACCCTCGGCTGGCGTTTCGTTGGTCTGATCGAGCGCAGCGAAGTGATGGCCAAGGCCACCAGCCTGACCTGGCAGATCGCGATCATCGCGGCCGTGCTGGCTGTGCTGTTCGCCATTGTCGGTGCCAGTTTCGCCGGCCTGATCGTGAGGCCGATCCGCAGCGTGGCCGGCGGCCTGGAAGGCATCGCCCAGGGCGAAGGTGACCTGACCCGCAACCTGGATGTACGCGGCAACGACGAAACCGCCCTGCTGGCACGCTGGTTCAACCAGTTCCTCGGCGCCATCCGCACTCTGGTGCAACGCATCGGCAGCGCTTCGGCGGATCTGCAGACCGCCTCTGACGCCAGTACCCGCGTCGCCCGCGACATGAATGACGCCGCCGGCCGTCAGCGCGAAGCCGTGGAGCTGGTTTCCACCGCCTTCAACGAGATGGTCGCCACCGCCAACGAAGTGGCCCGCTCCTGCAGCCAGGCAGCCTCCTCGGCCGACTCCGGCCAGCGTCAGGTGCATGACGGTCAGTTGCAGATCGACGAAGCCACCGGCAGCGTCTCGCGCCTGAGCGAAAACCTGCAGAAGTCGGCCCAGGCCATGCAGGTGCTGGAGCAGGACAGCAAGAACATCAACGCCATCCTCGACACCATCCGCTCCATCGCCGAGCAGACCAACCTGCTGGCCCTCAACGCCGCCATCGAGGCCGCACGTGCAGGTGAACAGGGTCGTGGTTTCGCCGTGGTCGCCGACGAAGTGCGCGCCCTGGCCAAGCGCACTGCCGACTCCACCGGTGAGATCGACAGCCTGCTCGGCGGGCTGGCCAAGCGCACCCAGGACGTGACCAAGCAGATGCAGAGCAGCCTGAGCATGTCGCAGCAGAGCGTCGAGCGTATTCAGCAGGCCCGCGACAGCTTCGAGCAGATCCGCACCTCGGTGGACGAGATCCGCGATCAGAACAGCCAGATCGCCACCGCAGCCGAAGAGCAGCACCAGGTCGCCGAGGACATCAATCGGCACATCGCGCAGATCCACACCGATGCGCAACTGGTTGAAGAACTGGCGCACTCGGCGCGCAGTGACTCACAACGTCTGGAGTCGCTGTCCGGTGAGTTGAATGGCTTGGTAGGGCGTTTCAGAACCTGATCGGATCGCAGGCCAGCGGGCACCCATTGGTGGGAGGCGCTTCAGCGGCGATCGGCCATCGCGGCTAAAGCCCCTCCCACGCCAGGCTGCGGCGCTGCTCAGGGACGCAGCAGGCAGGATGGCCGGCACCCCTTCAATCGCCGCTGAGTTGTCACCTACGCGGCCCAGCGTGATTCAGCAACAAGCGCGCAGAATGGCCACATGTGCGCAGGAACCGCGCCCCCGCGGCGAATCGTGGCCATACCGCGATTTTTGCAGCATGGCCGCCATCGCATCGCGCCGGGGTCGACGCTCCACTGGTCAACCCTGACTCCGGCGATGCAGAGTAGCGCGCTGCTCAGGGGTGCAGGGCGGCCTCGGCCTCTTGCAGTTCGCCGCGGGCCTCTTCCAGCTTGGCCTGGCGCTTGGCGATCTTGTCGGCGTCGCCGTCCAGTTCGGCTTCACGCAGATCCGCCTCGCGCTCGCGCACCTCGGCACGGGCTTCGTTCACCTTGTCTTGCAGTTCGCGCTGCAGTCCGGCATCGGTGCAGTGGCTGCGCGCCTGCTGCAGCGCGGTATTCAAGCCCCTGACCCGGCCACTCTGACCAGCCTCCTCGGCGATACGGATCTGCTGCTCGATATCCGCCTCCTTCGCCGCGCAACGCGGATTGGACGTGTCGTCGGCGAATGCCGGCACGACGGCGGCAAGCAGCAGGCTGGAAAACAGGGCTTTCATCGGGAACGCTCCATGGGCCAATGGCGATTGATCGAGGGCGCCGCGCATGGCGACGCGAATACAGACCACGGATCAGCGCGATGATTTCCGCCAATGCCCGACAAAGGTTCCGGAGCCTCAGACCAGGGTCGACACGGAGAAACGCTCGCCATCGAACGGCGACGCATTGCTGCTGATCACTCGGTTGTAGCCCTGGTGCTTGGCCAGGTACAGCGCCTTGTCCGCCGCGCGGATGCAGTCTTCCACCGACTGCATCTGCGGATGATAGGCGGCGATGCCGATGCTCAGTTCGGTATCGCCCCGCTCGGACTCCGATGCCTGCTGCCGCAGACGCTCCAGCACCGCATGGGCATCCTCCAGGCCGGTCATGGGCAGCAGCACGCAGAACGCGTCGCCGCCGTAGCAACCGGCGGCATCGATCTGCCGTAGGCAGCCATGGATCATCTGGCCCAGACGGGTCAGTAGCGCATCGCCGGCCACATGGCCCTGCGGCTCTGGCCCAGGCTCAGCGCCAGACGATACAGGGTCACCACCATCATCGGATGCAACAGCAGCATGGGCATGCAGGCATACAGGTGCAGCGGCGTGACGGGGGCGTGAAAGGTGGCGCCGAACAACAGCATCCCGACCAGTACGCCGGCCAGTTGTGCGAGCAGCGCCCGGGCCACGAAACGAATACCGCCGGCGGCCACGTTGTTGGCCGTGAGCATGGCGACGAACACCGCGGCGGCAAGCGGGCTGAAACCGGCGGCGGCCAGGGCGAACATGGCGGCGAAGGAGTCGAAGAGGATATGCCAGCGCTCCATGCGCGCCGGCTCGCGGTAGATACGGCTGAGGCCGAAGGCCAGCCAGGGCCAGACAAAAGCGAACAGCAGCAGGGCCAGCCACACCCACGCGGGGCGCTGCAACTCCCATAGCGGCACGCTGACGCAGATGGCGACAACGGGCAGCCCGAGTACCCTGGGCAGCAGCCCGCGGCGAGCGAAATTGCTACGCGATTGGCCGTTATCGGTACGCATGGGCCGCCCTCGTGTGATCCCTGCCATATCCTCGCATCCTGGCGTGCCGTCGCGTTCGTCCCAACTTCAACCACGGCCTTAGATATACAGCATATCCCTGTAGCGGAGCCATCCATCATGGCATCGCGTCTGTGGCGACTCGCGAGGCCTGATCCGGCGTGATGGACGCAATGGAGAAGAGTCGACGGTCACTAATGCACTGTGGGCGCAAGCCTAATAGCAGCTTGCAGTTCGTCCATCTGGCCATTTTTGGCGCTGTTCAAGGGAGGGTGAACAGACTCCAGGTCGCCGAAAGAAGTCAGTTAATCGTTTTGGCTCCGGTTTCACGAGCAGACGGTATCGCGCCCGTTTTCCTTGGCCCGATAAAGTGCTGCGTCGGCCTGCTCAATCAATGTCCTCGGCGTGATTTCATTGGCGATGACTGTGCTTGCGACGCCAATGCTGACTGTCACTATACCGTGGGGGCTCGACTCGTGCTGGATGGCAAGATTCCTTATCTTCGAATTGACCTCTTCCGCCATTGTATGAGCCTGGTGAAGATCACAGTCAGGCAGGAGAATGGCAAACTCCTCACCGCCATAACGGGCCACAAGATCATTCGTTCGTCGCTGAACCGACTGTAGCGCATGGGCAATCTGACGAAGGCAGTCATCTCCACCCGCATGGCCGTATCGGTCATTGAACTGCTTGAAATGATCGACGTCGATCAGCAACAGACTCAACGATATGGGAAATGAAGAGCTCTCCGTTAGCCTGGCAGCGAGATGACTGTCGAATATCCGTCGGTTCGCAATACCCGTGAGGCCGTCAACTTCCGATTCTCTACGGAAGTGAATCTCCCTGCGCTGGGTTGCTACAAGTTGGCGATCCAGCCAAATGGCGGCAGCGATAAGCAAGGATATGCAGACCACTGTCCCGACGACGCCAGACAGGGTTACCAACCACCAACCGGAAAGTACCTCACGCCGATCCACTCCAGCGAAGACGAAAAGGGGAAACTCAGGGACAGATGAGAATGCGGCAATTCTGACGGTTTGCTCACTATCGTCACGATGGATGAAATTACCTTTTCCAAGGTGCTTGATTGCGTCGAAAGCTTCCCGGTTGGGAACCGCCATTTCATCTGAACCATCATGGCCGTGAACGCCGGCGAGGATGATGCCGTCTTCTCGGATAAGATCAATCTTCCCGTTGTCCTCAACATCCAATGTTCTGTAGAAATTCCTGAAGTAGTCGGACTTGATGCTGGCAAGTACGACGCCGCCGAACTTTCCATCCGGTTGGTTATAACGATGGCTGATCGTTATGATGTCGCTATCGTCTGAGCGGGAGCGCACCGGTCTTCCGATGAACGGCAGAGTCGTAGTGTTTTCTTTATGATGCATGAAATACTCACGATCAGCATTATTATGCGAGCCAGTCTGCTGCGCCAATGACGAATTAACCCAGTTCCCCTCCGCGTCATATACAAAAATTCCATGAACTCGATCGGAGCGGGCAACCTGACTGACGAGTATTTCATGCAGGCTTTGCTGATGGGGCTGAACAGGTCTGGCCATCGCTTCCGCGAGTGGTCCAAGCGTAGCGTCGGCGATCTTCAGGCTGTCGGAAGCATGTTGTGCTAGAGACACGGACAAGTTCAGCACGTTGACTTCCGCTTGATGCAGGCGTGCCTGACGCTGCGCGCAGATAGAGAGAACTTCAACCCCGATCAGAATAAGGCAGGCAGAGATAATTACAGTATGCAAGATCGCCCTGTGAATGCGATGAGTAAAGACTATGTTGCTCATTGCTCCTGTTCAGCCCCCTCATCAAATGGCTTGGCCTGTTTAGTTCCGCCCGCCTTGTGCGCACCTTCCTTACTGATAAGGATCGTTTCCGAGAACTAACCATTGCACAAAACTGCGAATTTTCGCAGAGCAATGTCTGGAATACAACGACAGCTCTGATGACCAGCCCGTCATGCTGACCTAGCGGTGTTCATGCACGCGGGGTCGCCAGCACAGACATCCGATGGATCAGGCCGCGACAAGCTGCCGGGCCAAAGCGACTTCGATGGAGTCGCCATCCTGGTGGAGCACATTGAGCCCCGATTCCGGGACATCACCCGATGTGCTCTGAGACACGAGGATCTTTTTCGCCATCAGGGCCAAGCACGTCATCTGCGACGTGGCCGAGTAGCCCAGGTAGATCACCCGCACGGGCTGCTTCTGCCCGATGCGCCAGGAACGGCGCGCGGCCTGCTGCAGCGTGTAGATGTTCCAGCCGCATTGCATGAAAACAATCGTGGGGAACTCCAGCAAATCCAGGCCGGTTTTCACCAGTTTCGGATTCGTGATGAGGATGTCGATCCCGCAATCGGGCTGCTCGGCCATCCAGTCTTCACGGCGGCTGGCATCCACGCTTGCGCGCAGTACCGCCACCGGGAAACCTTCCTGCTCCAGCAGCATCTTCAGCCGGCTGATGATGTCCCGCGTGCCGCTGTAGACGGAATAGACCAAGACCTTGCGGCAAATGTTGATCAGCTCCCGCTCCCTGGGCATTGCCCGGCGCGTGCCGACCGGCGTTTTTACTGAACTTCAACGGCCGACGCCTGCCGACTCCATAGGAGCCGAGCACAGGGCTCGGTAATGCACAGGAGATCTGAAATGCCCGATGCACAAGGCAAGATTCGTTACGCAGTGGTAGCCGGCGGCTGGATTTCCCAAGGGGCGTTCATGCCCGGCGTCGGTCAGACCGACAACTCGGTGATCACCGCGCTGGTGACTGGCGATCCGATCAAGGCCGACGAACTGGCTGCGCTGTATGACATCAAGAGCTACAGCTACGAGGAATTTCCCACGCTGCTCGCCTCGGGCGAGATCGACGCCATCTATCTGGCCACGCCGAACTTCCGCCACCGCGAGTTCGCCGAGCCCGCCCTGGCAGCGGGCATTCACGTGCTGCTGGAAAAGCCCATGGCCACCAGCGAAGAAGACTGCAAGGCCATCACCGCCGCCGCCCAGAGCTCCGGCGCCAAGCTGATGATCGCCTACCGCCTGCACTTCGAGCCTGGCACGGTGGAGATGATCCACCGTATTCGCTCGGGGGATATCGGCGACCCGCGCCTGTTCACCGCGACGTTCACGCAGACCGTCGACCCGGCCAACCACCGCATGCAGAGCGGCTACTGGGCCGGCCCGGTGACCGACATGGGCCCCTACCCGATCAATGCGGTACGCAACCTGTTCGACGATGAGCCCCTGGAAGTCCGGGCCGCGGCGATTCAGACACCCGGCTGCGAGATCAACACCCCGGATACCGTGACCGTCACCCTGCGCTTCGCCGACGAGCGCCTGGCCGTCTTCACCGTCAGCTACAGCCTGCCCGGCAGCCAACGCCTGCAGGTGATCGGCAGCAAGGGTGAGTTCGAAGCCTCGCCCTGCTTCGGTTTCGGCAAGGGCGTGGCGATCGGTTACCGAGCAATCATCGGTGACGAGACCAAGGAGCACACACATCCGGTGGTCGATCAGTTCGGCGGCCAGACCCAGTACTTCTCCGACTGCATCCTGCAGAACCGCGAGCCGGAGCCGGACGGTGATGAAGGCTGGCGCGACGTACGCATCCTCGCAGCCATCGAGCGCGCCCTGGAAAGTGGCCAGCCTCAACGCCTGGAATCGCTACCCAAGCGCCCGGGAATCAGCGTCGAACAAGCTCGCCGCCTACCATTGGCGCAGGTGCCTCGTTACGTGAATACCGACGAACCGGTGGGTTGAGCGGAAGTAGCCATAGGCGTCAAACGGCAAGGTCTGTAATTTTGTTTCTGCCTTGCAGTCTGGGCTTGGAATACGAAAACAAAAGGGACGCCTAAGCGTCCCCTTGTTGGCATCGGCTGGTAGCCTTCTGCTTACAGCTGAACCACATCGAACTCGACGTCGGTGGCCACGTCAGCGTCGTAGTCCACATCGCTGCGCTCGAAGCCGAACAGCTTGAGGAACTCGTGCTTGTAACCGGCGTAGTCGGTCAGTTCGAACAGGTTCTCGGTGGTCACTTGCGGCCACAAGGCCTTGCAGGCGTCCTGCACTTCGTCACGCAGCTCCCAATCGTCCAGACGCAGACGGCCTTCGCTGTCCACTTCGGCCACCTGGCCATCGGCACGATACAGGCGATCGCGGAAGGTACGGTTCAGTTGTTCGATGGTGCCTTCGTGCAGGCCCTTTTCCTTCATGATCCTGAAGACCATCGACAGGTACAGCGGCATCACCGGAATGGCCGCGCTGGCCTGGGTCACGACCGATTTCAGCACCGCCACGTTGGCACCGCCGCCGTTGGCCTGCAGGCGCTTGTCGAGGCGAACGGCTGTCTCGTCCAGATCCTGCTTGGCCTTGCCCAGCGCGCCGTGCCAGTAGATCGGCCAGGTGATTTCGGTGCCGATGTAGCTGAACGCTGCGGTACGCGCCTGGGGCGCCAGCACGTCGGCCTGCTCCAGGGCATTGATCCACAGCTCCCAGTCCTGGCCGCCCATGACGGTGACGGTGTCGGCGATTTCCTGCTCGCTGGCCGGCTCGATGGCCGCCTCGATGATGGTGTCCTTGTTGGTGTCGATGGCGGTCGACTTGTACGGCTGGCCGATGGGCTTGAGCGCCGAGCGGATCACTTCACCGCTCTGTGGCAGCTTGCGCACCGGCGAGGCCAGGGAGTAGATCACCAGGTCGATCTTGCCACCCATTTCGTTCTTGATCAGCTCGATGACCTTGGCGCGCGCTTCGTCGGAGAAAGCGTCGCCATTGATCGACTTGCTGTACAGGCCTTCGGCCTTGGCGAACTTGTCGAACGCAGCCGAGTTGTACCAGCCAGCGGTGCCGGCCTTGGTTTCGGTGCCCGGCTTCTCGAAGAACACGCCCAGGGTGTCGGCGCCAAAGCCGAAAGCGGCCGTGATACGCGCGGCCAGGCCGTAGCCGCTGGAGGCGCCGATAACCAGCACCTTCTTCGGACCGTCGTTACGCACGCCCAGTTTGCGCGTGGCCTCGATCTGCTCGGCCACGTTGCGCTCGCAACCCAGCGGGTGGGTGGTGGTACAGATGAAACCACGAACTTTAGGGTGAATAATCAACGCGTTTACCTCGTCATCGTTTTTTGGGCAGGCGACAGTGTAATGTCGATTGGTCGCCGGAGAAAAATGAGATTAGACCTATTGGTCGCTCCAAATGCCAGCCAGGCCACATTTGCACGGTGGGTTATGTCGTCGCAGGGGGTGGAACGGCCTCAGTGGCGCGGCCTGAAGGCGCAATCCGGCCGGCCTTCGAGCCCCGCTGAGCAGATTTCCGGCACTGGCCTTCGCCCCGCTGATTCCTTACCATCGACAGCCTTCCAATTCCAAGGCCGCACAGGCCGTGCCACGCCCCCTCACTCGCAGGGGCGTTCGTCTTGCTTGATCAGGTAACCCATGAAAATCGCTCGTTTGCGCGCCGATGTCCTGGCCGGTCTCACATCATCGTTCGCGCTGGTGCCGGAGTGCATCGCCTTCGCCCTGGTGGCCCAGGTCAATCCGCTAATGGGTCTGTATGGGGCCTTCTTCATCTGTTTGATCACTGCCCTGTTCGGTGGACGTCCCGGGATGATTTCCGGGGCTGCGGGCTCCATGGCCGTGGTCATCGTCGCTCTGGTGGTACAACACGGCGTCCAATACCTGCTCGCCACGGTGCTGCTCGGCGGCCTGATCATGCTGGCCTTCGGCGTCCTGCGCCTGGGCAAGCTGGTGCGCATGGTGCCGCATCCGGTGATGCTCGGTTTCGTCAACGGCCTGGCCATCGTCATCGCCATGGCGCAACTCGAGCACTTCCAGCATGACGGCCACTGGATCGCCGGCAACGAGCTGTACCTGATGCTCGGCCTGGTGGCGCTGACCATGACCATCGTCTACATCCTGCCGCGCCTGACCCGCACCATCCCACCGGCCCTGGCGGCGATTCTCAGCGTCGGCCTGCTCACCTGGTTCCTGCAGTTACCGACCCACACTCTCGGCGACATGGCGCAGATCGCCGGCGGCCTGCCCGTGCCGGCGCTGCCACAGATTGCCTGGAGCCTGGAAACCCTGTGGATCATCCTGCCCTACGCGGTGCTGATGGCCATGGTCGGCCTGCTGGAAACCCTGCTGACCCTCAACCTCACCGACGAAATCACCGAAAGCCGCGGCCACCCGGATCGCGAATGCGTGGCCCTGGGCGCGGCCAATATAGCCTCCGGTCTGTGTGGCGGCATGGGCGGTTGCGCGATGATCGGCCAGACCATGATCAACCTCAGCTCCGGCGGCCGCGGTCGGCTCTCCGGCGTGGTCGCCGGGGTGATGATCCTGCTCTACGTACTGTTTCTCTCGCCGCTGATCGAGCTGATTCCGCTGGCCGCGCTGGTCGGTGTGATGTTCGTGGTCGCCCAACAGACCTTCGCCTGGGCTTCGTTGCGGGTGCTGGGCAAGGTGCCGATGAACGACGTGCTGGTGATCATCGCGGTAACCGTCATCACCGTGCTCACCGACCTGGCCACCGCCGTGCTGTGCGGTATCGTCATCGCTGCCCTGAACTTCGCCTGGCACCACGCCCGCGAGCTCTACGCCGACAGCCATATCGAGGCAGACAGCAGCAAACTCTACCTGCCCCACGGCACGCTGTTCTTCGCCTCCACCGCGCCTTTCCTCAACCTGTTCGACGCCGCCAACGACCCCGCCGAGGTGACCCTCGACTGCCGTCACCTGAGCTTCGTCGACTACTCGGCCATCGCCGCCCTGATGACCCTGCGCGAGCGCTACAGCAAGGCCGGCAAACATCTGCGCGTGGTGCACCTATCCGAACGCTGCAAGCAGTTACTAAAGCGCGCGGGGATGCAGCCGGCCTGATGGCTGCTGACCTACGAGTCGGACACAGAACGCCCGTCGCCGGGCTACCACGCAGGACTCGTAGGAGCGTCGTCCTCGGCGCGAAGCGATAGCGGCCATGCCGCGCTATCGACGTTGCCTGCAAGATTCGCCCCGGGTCGGGGCTCCTACAAAATGGACGGCCCCATCGAGATCAGCGTCTGCGTGACGTCTGCCTGGGCTGCAACGCATCCAGTGCCGATGCATTCTGCCGAGCCCAGTCGTAGATCAGTTCGATGGGTTCGACCAGGCGCTCGCCCAGCTCGGTGAGCGAGTAATCGACGGACGGCGGCACGCTGTCGTACACCTGCCGGTTCACCAGCCCGCTGGCTTCCAGCTCGCGCAACGTCTGCACCAGCATTTTCTTCGAGATGCCCGGCAGGCTGCGGTGCAGCACACCCGCGCGGGCTCTGCCGCCGTGGCGGGCGTGCAAGCTGTGCAGGATCATGCTCGTCCACTTGGTGGAGAACAGCTCCAGCACACGGCGCGGCGCACAATCCTCGCGCCATTGTTCCTCGGGTGATCCGGTCTGCATCGGGGTGGTTACCTTTTGGTGCCGTCTTGGTTTGAGTTCGCAGCATCGTTATGGTGCCAATGCCCTAACTCCGAAGGAATCTCTAATGACACATCACGCACTGGTCGTTGGCGCGAGCGGCATCGTCGGCAGCGCCACCTCTCGTCTGCTGGCCGATCAGGGCTGGCAGGTCACGGGCCTGGCCCGTCACCCCAAGGCCGCCGAAAACATCACCCCACTGGCCGCCGACCTGCTCGACCCAGGCTCATTGGCAAGCGCGCTCGAAGGGCTGAAACCCAGCCACGTCTACCTGACCACCTGGGCACGCCAGGCCACCGAGGCGGAGAACATCCGCGTCAACTCGGCGATGATCCGCAACCTGCTCGACGCCCTGCGCGCAGCCGGCAGCGTCAAGCACGTCGCCCTGGTCACCGGGCTCAAACACTACCTCGGCCCATTCGAGGCCTACGGCAGAGGCAGCCTGCCACAGACGCCCTTCCGCGAGGAACAGGGCCGCCTGGACGTGGAAAACTTCTACTACGCCCAGGAAGACGAAGTGTTCGCCGCCGCCAGGCGCGATGGTTTCACCTGGAGCGTGCACCGCCCGCACACCATCACCGGCGTGGCAGTCGGCAATGCCATGAACATGGCGACCACTCTTGCCGTCTACGCCTCGGTATGCCGCGAAACCGGACGCCCATTCCGCTTCCCCGGCTCGGCCGTGCAGTGGAACAGCCTCACCGACATGACCGACGCCCGTCAGTTGGCCAAACAACTGCACTGGGCCTCGACCACACCGGCTGCCGCCAACCAGGCGTTCAATGTGGTCAACGGCGACGTGTTCCGCTGGAGCTGGATGTGGCACCGCATCGCCGAATGGTTCGGCATCGAAGCCGCCGCCTTCGACGGCCAGCCCGCGCCGCTGGAACAGCAGATGGCCGATGACGCCGGAGTCTGGCTCAAGCTCGCCATGGAGGAGGGGCTGGCCGAAGCCGACATCGAGCGCCTGATTTCCCCGTGGCACACCGACGCCGACCTTGGACGCCCCATCGAAGTGGTCACCGATATGTCGAAAAGCCGTAAACTGGGCTTCCTCGACTACCAGGCCAGCGACGAAGCGTTCTTCGCCGTGTTCGAACAACTGCGCGATGCCAAGCTGATTCCTTAAGGCGCTTACCGCCACCGCAGGAGCCCGCTTGCGGGCAATTGATGGAGGCCCTCTCGCTCAACCGTATTTGGCAGTCGATACGAAAGCGCCGATCTGGAGGTCGGCGCTTTGCTATGGATTTGCCGGACGACACGCTGCAATGGCGGATATCGGATATCAGTCGACATTAACCCGCCATGGCCCTGGTTTAAACTCGCGCCCATCTCAACAGGGATGTTCATGAGGTTTCTATGAGGCTTTGCAGCGTGCTGTACAGCTGCGTTCTGCTGATGGCGTCGTGGTGCACCGTAGGATCGGCGCAACCTCTGCTGGGGGGTGGCGCACACTGGCATCCCTACAGTTTTCAGGATGCCAGCGGACAGGCCAGGGGCATCGCCGTCGACATCGCCCGCAAGGTCATGGAACAGAACGGCCAGCAGATGGACTTCGTGTTCTACCCGGCCAACCGCCTCAACCTGCTGCTCGACGAGGGCCGCCTGGATCTCAACTACGCGGACTCACCGCTGTGGAACCCGGCGAATGCTGGCGAACGCTTCGTGTATTCACAGCCGTATCTGCACGTTCGCGAGTATCTGTACTTTCTAAGCGACCACCCCGCGCGCCGACTACCGCTCGACAAGCTGCAAGGGCTGCGAATCGGCATCGTGCGTGGCTATACCTACCAAAGCCTGCATGCCGCTCTGCAGGATGATCGGCTGGTGAAGGTGGAAACCTCGCGAGAGCCTGCATTGCTGGACTTGCTGCTACTCGGCCGGGTGGACGCCATCGCGATGGTAGACGACGTATTCGCCGACCTGCTCACCGCTCGCCACCTCGAACCTGGACGCTTCGCCCGCGGGGCGAAACTCAGCGACGCACCGCTGGTGATGAAACTGCAGCGCCAGCATGCGGATCAACTGCCTAAATTGAACGCTGCTCTGCAAACCCTGATCCGCAGCGGCGAGGTCGAACGCATCCGCCGCAGCTACCTGCTCAACCAGACCGAGAAGCCAGGCAAGGCGACTGCTGATCGATAAAGCAGCAATGCCGAGCCAGCCCGTCCCGCACTCGAAAGCGGCTGTGCGGCTCACCCCTGCGGAGCGTTGTTTCAGTTGACGGTGCAACTGGTCGATTGCCTTGTGCACCGTTTGGGATCGGGTTCTCCAGGGTTGCTGCTCATGGGCTTCGCTCGCGACCTGGCGTCACGCGTGCCGACTGGAACAACTCGCCATTACCGGGGAGAACCGGCAACTCGTCGACATTGCGAAAATCTGCTGGAACGCAACCACGGCTTTACACCTCATAAAAGCAAGACCTGACTCGTCTCGCCCCTCTCAATTACAGTGCTCGCCTTGATGATATGGATCAGTTGACCAAGACCGCTCCTGATGAAAGCGCCACTCCGCGCTTCGACTTCCTCGCCGGCGGCGGTGAAATCGGCGAACTGTTGCGAAACGGCAACAGCGCCAACTCGCCACTTGGCTCCCCCAGCGAGTGGTCGCCCAGCCTGAAGACCCTCATGGCCACCGTGCTTCCGGTAAAGGCGCAAATCGTGCTGTTCTGGGGCCCGCAGTACGTCGCCTTGTACAACGATGCCTATGCACCGAGTATCGGCGACAAACATCCACAGGCCCTGGGCCGACCGGCAATAGAAAACTGGGCAGAGCTGTGGGACGACCTCGAACCGCTGTTACGCGGCGTGCGTGAAACAGGGGAAACGTTCGCCGCCAAGGATCGCCCCTTCTACATCAAGCGCCATGGCCGCGGCGAAACCGTCTATTTCGATGTGTCCTATTCGGCGGTACGCGAGATGGACGGGTCGGTCGGCGGCGTGCTCTGCGTCGTCAACGAGACGACTCAGAAGGTGCAGTTCGAGCGCAGACAAGCGTTCCTGGTCGAACTGGGACAGGCACTGCCGTCGATCACCGACCCCGACAAGGTGGAAACCCTCGTGCTGCGCAAGCTGGCCGCAGAGCTGAACGCCTCCCGAGTGTTCTTCGCGGAAAACCTCGGTGACGGCAAGGCACTCAGCGCGCACCAGAGTTACCCGCCGGAGCCAGCCGGCAACGCGGCCTCGCATCGTTATACGAGTGCGCAAGCCGACGTGCTGCTTTCCGGACAGCCGCTCCTGCACCAGGCTTATCCGGACAAGCCCACAACGCTGCATGTGCCAGTGCTGTGTCACGGCACGCTCGACGCCGTGCTGGTGATCGAGCATGAACCCACCCATGTGTTTTCCAACTGCGAAGCGCACCTGGCGGAAGAAACCGCCAAGCTGGCCTGGGAGTGGATCAACCATGCGCGGGCTGAAGAGGCATTACGGGTCAGTTCGGCACAACTGTCGGCCATGTTCGATCAGGCCAGCGCCGGCATCGCGGTGTGCGACGACTGGACACTCACCCAGGTCAACGACCGCTATTGCGAAATCGTCGGGCGCAGCCGTGAAGAGTTGCTTGGCCAGAGCCTGTATGACGTTGGCCAGTCGGGTGAAACCTCAAAGGTCGCTTCTGCATGCGAGCGCCGCCTGCGCCGCGGGCAGCAGTTCGAAGGCACCAGCCGTTACCGCCAGCCCGATGGCACGACCGTCTGGGTACAGAACCATGTGACACCGCTGCTGGATGGGCAGCGCAACATCACCGGAACGATCTGCGTCTGTGTGGACATCAGCGAACGCATGCGGGCCGAGGCCGAGCTGCGCGCGTTGAACGAGAGCCTGGAAGACCGCGTAGCCAGCATGGTCGCGCAGCGTGAAGCGGCTGTGGCGCAGCTTCATGAGGTGCACAAGATGGAGCTGGTCAGCCAGCTCACTGGCGGCTTCGCCCATGACTTCAACAATTTGCTGACTCCCATCATGGCGTCCCTCGAACTGATTCGCCGCCGGCTGCCGGACGAGCGCTCCACCAAACTGGTGGATGGCGCCCTGCAGGCGGCGGATCGCGCACGCATTCTGGTTGCGCGGTTGCTCACCTTTGCCAGACGGCAGAAGCTCAAACCTCAGGCGGTAGCGCTTGGCACACTGATTTCCGCCATGCGCGATCTCATCCAGCGCTCTCTTGGGCCAGTGATCGAGGTGGTCATCGATATTCCCGATGATATGCCGACCGTGCTCATCGACCCGCATCAGCTGGAACTGGCCATTCTCAACCTGGCGGTCAATGCCCGCGACGCCATGGTCGATGGCGGCCGGCTGAAAATCGTCGCGCAGCCGAGTGAGCAGGAAGCCGGCGCTGTAAACAGCCTGGGCGGCGGTCAGTGCGTACACCTGATGGTGGTGGATAGCGGCAGCGGGATGGACGAGGAAACACTGCACCGTTGCGTTGAACCCTTCTATTCCACCAAGGGCGTCGGCAAGGGCACTGGCCTCGGATTACCCATGGTGCAAGGGCTACTCGTTCAGTCGGGTGGCAGCTTCGATATCGCCTCGGAAGTGGGGCACGGCACGCGGGTGAGTTTGTGGTTGCCGACCACCGATGCTCCGGCGGCCAGCGACAACAACGACATCGAAGAGGCTGTGCCACGGGCGCCGCGGCCCGCTCACATCCTGCTGGTCGATGATGAAAACCTGGCGCGCGAGACCACCAGCCTGCAACTGCATGACCTCGGCTATGAGGTGACCGAAGCGAATTCGGCAGCGGCTGCGCTGAATCTGGTCGACGCCGGCCTGAAGCCTGATGTACTGGTCACCGACCACATCATGGCGAACAAACCCGGCGTACAGCTCGCCCAGGAATTGCGGTATAGAATGCCTGACCTGCACGTGCTGATCATCACGGGTGACGCCAACCTAACCCCACTGCAGATCGGCAATTTCGAGGTGCTGGCAAAGCCCTTCCGCCGTCGCGATATCGCCGCCCACCTCGCTCAGTTGGTCAGCCCTTGAGGCGCTAGGCCTCTCTGAGTGAAGCCCGCCATGCTGACAACTCAGGCGCCCTCCAAACCCTCTTTGAAACTCAGCGCCGCTAACCTCACGGTGGTGCCGCCGAGCTTTTCTACGAGCGATGGCGGTGCTTCATCGGAAATCTCGACGATATGCCCCGACACCGAGCCGTCGGCATCGGCATCCGGGTAATCCTCGATCACCCATTGATCGACCTCTTCCCGACTGATGCCAAGCGCTTCGGCCAGAATACCGCTGCGTTGCTCGGCCCAAAGTGTTTCCATCTGATCGCTGCTCATGCCTTCACCTCGCGTGACGGGTTTGAATTACCGCAGTTGTGCCGTGAGCAGCTCTCCTAAGCGAGGCTACCGCTTTTACGCGTGGGCTTCTCCACGCCTTGGCTCTGGGTTTCCAGCCGATGTCTCAGACGTAGCACCAGCTGCGAAATACTTCGCGAACTGGAAAGCTCCGAGCGATCAATACCTGTAACGCTCAGCAGCGCCCGACCACCCTCGGCAGCACGGATCTGGATGACCACGGTGTCGCCAGCCTCGATGGTGCAACGGCAGTCGAGGGGCAGAAAGGCAGACTCGACGATCTGCCGCTGTTCCAAAATGGACATCATCACAGCTCACCTCTGGATGTGAGTGGCTTTGGTTACGCGCGAATAAATCGGCGCTATTTTTTGCGTTCGCAGGCAGGTTCGGATTTACCTCACCGTCGATCGACAGTGAAAGAAAACCCATGCATCAGCGATGCCAGAAACTTCCTCAATAAAAACAAGGCAGCGTGAAAAACCGATCATGCACAATGCAAGAACAGCGCTATTGGCTCTGGCATTTTGCACGCCACCCTACAAGCGTTTTAATTACCGCGCGCCATGATCTTGTTTCGCCATCACCTTTACCGTCCGTCCTTTTATAAAGCATTAAACTCGAACGAATACATTGGAAGCTGCTTCGTACTCCATGAGGATCGGCCTCATACGCTAATTAATCGGGAGCATGATATGACCAACAGCAATCCTGGCAACTTCGCTAATGATCGTGCAAAAGCATCGGAAGCCGGCCGTAAAGGCGGCCAGCAAAGTGGCGGCAATTTTTCCAATGATCGCGCAAAGGCGGCAGAGGCAGGCCGCAAGGGTGGGCAGAACAGCCACGGTGGTGGCGCTAAGCGCTCATCCTAGGTGATGGTGGCAAGGCCTACCACATGCGGGCCTTGCCTTGGTTCTTATTCGATCAAGTTATACGCCTTTCTAAACCTAATCGTTGCAAAAAATCCGTTTCAAATACCGTATCCGAGTAACCAACTCGCCAATCCGATAACACTGGAGTCGTTTCTTATTACCGTCTCATTTATTATGCAAGCACAGGCCACCTAGAAATATCAAACCTCATACGACCTATCGAATAGTCATTAAAATATTCAGTGCCTATTCTAATCAACTGTTTCAAACAAGCTCAACGTGGTGCCTCTTTTGACTGGAGGTTTGCCATGCGTCTGCCAACCGGCCCACGATCGCAGCGACTGGGCATGGAGTTGTATTCGATTGGCAATAAGCGTGACGTACTCGACGCACGCTCGCCGACGTTTCTGAAATGATTGGCGCAGGCGTCTACCATGCGGTTATCGCGGGTACAACAATGATGGACTGCACAGGTCAAACAGAGCGAACTTTTTGCCATTTCAACACCCTGTATCAACACTGCACATGAAGTCTGGAACACCCATGATCAAATCCGCCAAACACCGCGCCACCGTTATCTGCCATCAGCACGGCAAAGTTCTGCTGGTGCGCAAGGCCGAAGCGAAATGGACACTACCGGGCGGCAAGATCGAAGCGAATGAAGGGCCGGCGGAAGCGGCGCTGCGCGAACTTTTCGAAGAGACCGGACTGGACAGCGAAGTGCTGGAATTCCTCGCGTTGCACCAATTCGATAGCCGTCCCCACCAGTTTTCCGCGTGAGCGTGCCGGAGTCGCTGGACGCCAGGCCCCAGAACGAAATCGCCGACTGCCGCTGGTTCTCCTTCGTAGATCTGGACAAGGCCGTCAAGAAACCCTCGCGCAAACTGCTCGAACTGTATTTCGCCGAAGGTCGCCAGGAGCAGGCATGATCGTTTACCGTCGGGGAACACTGCGGCCGGCCTGAGCGCCGCCCCAGCAAGCCAGAACGTGGCGCCAACTCGACTTCACTGATCATCACTTCGCGCACCAGGAACCCCCCATGCAATCCGATCCTTTCGACCCCGATACCAGCGCCACGCTGTTGCTGAAAACCTGGCGCGCAGAAACGCTGCTCGATAGCCTGCCCGCCGAGCTGCGTCCCCATACGCTGCAGCAGGGTTATGACGCTCAGGATTGCCTGTTCAAGGCAGCGGGCGGTACTCGAGCCGGCTGGAAACTGGGAGTCGGCAGCCCCGCCGCCATGCGCGCCGCACAGCTGGCGCGACCGCTGGTGGGTCAACTGGAAACGGCACGCTGCCACGCCAGCGGTGCTGATCTGCAACTACCGACGCGTGCACCACTGACCATCGAATGCGAGATCGCTTTCGTGCTGGCTCGCGATATCGAGCCGCTACCGAACCGCAGCGTACAGCCCGATGATATTCGCCATACCTGCCTGACCTTCGAGGTAGTGCGCTCACGCTTCGTCGACCGCAAGCGTGTCGGCTGGCCGAGTTTCACAGCCGATAATGTCGGCTTCGAAGCCCTGATCATCGGCGCCCCCGCCTGCGATGGCCTGGATCTGCAGGTACTGCGCAGCCTGGCGGAAACGACCGTCGTGCACCTCGATGGCGAGCCGAAAGCCTGTGTGCTGAGCGGAGATGCCGCCACCGATCCGCTGAACTCGCTCGCGGCGCTCTACGCCCACGCCGCCGAACGCGGCGAAACGCTGCGCGCCGGTGACATCGTCTCCACCGGCGCGCTGTGCGAACCCTTCGACATCACCGGCAGCGGCCACAGGCTGTCGGTACGCTACCTGGACGAGGAACTGGCGTTCTCGTGCTGACCAGTTGCCGCGGCGAATCGGCGCCACCATCGTCTCGATGCCCAGCTTGAGGAACTGCCTGGCCGCCTCGTCCTGCCGGCGAGCCTCGCCAAGCCGGTAGCGACGCTAGCAATGCGGCCGCTCGGCTTGCTGGAGTCCCCTTGCTCGATCCCGCTGCCAGCCCTGATGCGGCCCGCCGAACGGTGCAGGCGACATGGCAGCATGAAATCATCGGCGTCCGTATACTGGCGCCACTTCACTGACATGGAACCACACCCATGCGCCTCGACACCCTGACACTCAAGACCCGCCTGATCATCGCGGTGGCCATCCCCTGCATCGCCCTGATTCTGGTTGCCGTGACCAGCCTCAACAGCATGTCCAATATGCAGAAGGAGGCCAGTGCGCTCTACCTCAATACCTCTGCCCCCATGCGTGCCATGGCCGAAGCCGCCTCGCGAATTCCGCGTATGCGCGTGGGCATCGACATGATGCTGCTGCAGGATACCGCCCTGCGGGATGAGCGTGGGGTCAAGACCCGCGTACAGGAGGCCCTCAACGAGGACATCCCCGGCATGCGCGAGGCCATGCGCGACGCGGTCGAGGCGCAGGTCAATCCGGAGCGGCGGGCGCAGGCGCAGCGGCTGCTCGATCAGTTCGAGACGATGGTCGGCGACGAACTCACGCCGATGTTGCAGGCGCTCGATGGCGGCGACATGGCCAGGGCGCAGCAGATCTATAGCGACCAGTACGCGAAGAGTTACGGCGTGATGCGCCTGGGTGCCAACGAACTGCTCGACACCTTGCTGCAGCAAGCCGAACAGCAGAACCAGCGCAGCACCGACAACTACGAGCAAGGCCGTACCCATCAGCTGACGATCATCGTGCTCGGCCTGCTGGTGTCGTTCATCGCCTCCTGGCTGATCGTCACCAACCTGCGGCGTCGCGTATCCATCCTGCAGAGCAGCCTGGGCAACGCCGCCGACAACCTGGCGCTGAACGCCCGCATCGAGCTGAGCGGTAGCGACGAGTTGAGCGACATCGCCCACAGCTTCAACCGCTTCCTGGAAAAGGTCCACGGCATCATGCAGCAACTGGCCGGCAACTCGCGGCAGCTCTCCGACATGGCCCGCGAGGTGGCCGAACGCGCGCAACTGACGCAAAGCAACTGCACCGCCCAGAGCGACCGCACGGTACAGGTCGCTACCGCCATCCACGAACTGGGTTCGACGGTCAACGAGATCGCCGGCAACGCCGAAAATGCGGCCCAGGTGGCACGCGAGGCCACCGAGCACGCCAACGGCGGGCGCGAAGTGGTGGATCAGGCCAACCGGCAGATCGATGCACTCAGCGGTGAGCTGGAGCAGGCAGCCAATGTAGTCGGCGCGCTGGCGGGGCAGATCGACGCGATCAGCGCCACTCTGGGCACCATTCGCAGCATTTCCGAGCAGACCAACCTGCTGGCCCTCAACGCCGCCATCGAGGCTGCCCGAGCGGGCGAGCAAGGCCGCGGCTTCGCCGTGGTGGCCGATGAGGTTCGTACCCTGGCCAGTCGCTCAGGTGCCTCGACCGAAGAAATCCAGAAGGTCATCGACCGCCTGCAGGCCGAATCCCGTTCGGCCGTCGAGGCGATGGCCAAAGGACGCCAGCAAAGCGAACGCGTGGTCGAGTACGCCGCCAAGGCTTCTGAAGCCCTGGCGCAGATCAACGGCCATATCAGCCAGATCAGCGACCAGAACATCCAGGTCGCCACCGCCACCGAGGAGCAGTCCTGCGTGGTCGAAGAGATCAACCGCAACGTCGAGCAGATCAACCAGTTCACCCAGGAAACCACACTGATCGCCGATCAGTTGAACGATGCCAGCAGCAACCTGCAGAGCCTCTCCAGGCAGCTGGATGATCTGGTGGGCAACTTCAAGCTGTAATCCCACCGTATTCCTACAGATCGACGGCAATAAGGCGGTAGCGGCCGTAGGGTGGATGACGCTCTTTTCATCCACCATCGCGATCGCCAGGTTGGTGGACGGATCGGGCCGCGCAGGTGAAGCGTCGTCCACCCTTGTATCTCGACTACCTCCTCGCCAGAGGCGATAGTTCCCGACTGATCATCGGGGGAGGAGCTGCAAGCCGTGTCCACCCT
>NZ_QJUJ01000017.1:0-43827 GCF_004327275.1 Phytopseudomonas daroniae | reverse complement strand
ATCTTCTTCGGCTCCCAGGCGAATCAACGCCTTACCCAGCGTACTGCCACCACCCAGCAACAACAGGCGCATGCGCATAACGAAACTAGAGGCTCCACAATCAGGTTTGAGCTCGCACCGCGCGATGGCGCGCCAGCCGCTATATTCTCGGCAGATCCCGGACGGTTAAGCCCTGTGGCCTGCATTTTGCTGTTTTTACCCCGCGGCGTCACCAACCACGCATAACCTTGACGCGCTCCGGCGGCACGAGGACACCTGAGCAGCCAACCTGCATCGCGGGCAACCCGCGCCGAATGCTGTGGTCATAGTGCCGAGCGAATCGACAAAGAAGAAAGGACGGAAAATTTGAGAAAGCTGATGTTCCTGGCCTGCTGCGCGGTGCTCGCCTACGGCCTGTTCCGCCCGGAGCCACCACCGGATCTGTTCGAGGAATCGGACAAATTCCTCCACCTGCTGGCCTTCGCCGGCTTTTCGCTGGTCAGCCGTATCGCCTTCCCCGCCGTACCAGGTTGGCTGCTGTGGAGCCTGCTGTATATCCAGGCACCGCTATTGGAATGGTTGCAGCACTACTTTCAACCGAGCCGCGAATTCAGCCACTTGGACATTCTCGCCAACCTGTTCGGCATCAGTATCGCTCTGGTGCTGTGGATCTGCCAGGGCCTGCTGCGTAAACGCTTTTTCAGTCCGGCCTGATTTGCCACCTGGATGCTGAATGACAAAGGCCCCGCATTGCGGGGCCTTTTGCTGTCACGTCTGACGATCAGAAGGGGATATCGTCATCGAAGCTGTCGTAGTCCTGAGCCGGCTGCGGCTTCTGCTGCTGCGGAGCGGACTGACGCGGAGCCTGTTGCTGCGGCTCACGCTGTGGCGCTGGACGCTGCTGGCGCGGCTCGCCACCACCGGCATTGTCCGGACGGCCACCGAGCAGCTGCATGGTGCCCTGCATGTCGACGATGATTTCGGTGGTATAGCGCTTGACGCCATCCTTTTCCCACTCGCGGGTCTGCAGCTTGCCTTCGATGTAAACCTGGGAACCTTTGCGCAGATACTCACCGGCGATTTCCGCGACCTTGCCGAACAACGACACACGGTGCCACTCGGTCTTTTCGACCTTCTGCCCGGTCTGCTTGTCCGTCCACTGCTCGCTGGTAGCCAGACTCAGGTTGGTCACGGCGTTGCCGCTGGGCAGATAGCGCGTTTCCGGATCCTGTCCGCAGGTACCGACCAGAATGACTTTGTTAACCCCACGGGCCATAACGCTCTCCTACTTTCAGCACGTCACCGGCGCCGCTTCGATCAAGCGCTGCAGCGACGTGCGATCCAATTGTTGGGTATCCACTTTGACATAGATGGCGGCCTCTTCGGCCACCACCACGGCATCCGCCACTCCGGGCACTGCCTGAATACGCTCGGCCAGTCCTGCTTCCTGCAATGCCGTGCTCGAAAGCGACAAACGCAGGCTGGTGACATACGGCGGTTCGCGCATAGTAACAGCAAAGGCCAACCAAAAAACCGTCAGCAATGCACAGCCGCCGAACACACCGGCCAGGCCATGGTGCTGGTACAGCCAGCCACCGAGAATGCCGCCCAGGGCCGAGCCGAGGAACTGGCTGGTCGAATACACGCCCATGGCCGTGCCCTTGCCACCCGCTGGCGCCACCTTGCTGACCAGCGATGGCAATGAGGCCTCGAGCAGATTGAAGGCGGTGAAGAACACGATGATGCCGAATACCAGGTTGCTCAGGTCGTGGCCGAATGCCCAGAAGTACAGCTCACAGCCAAGCAGCACCACCACCGCGCCGATCAGCACACGGCGCATCTGGCGTTTCTTCTCGCCATAGATGATGAACGGCACCATGGCGAAGAAACCCGCCAGCAGTGCGGTGAGATAAACCCACCAGTGCTGCTCCTTGGGCAGCCCGCCCTGCTCCACCAGCGCCAGGGGCAAGGCAATGAAGCTGGCCATCAGGATGGCATGCAGGGCGAAGATGGCGAAGTCCAGGCGCAGCAGATCCGGGTGACGCAGGGTCGGCCACAGCGCCTGTCTGGCAACCCCGGACTCACGGTGCTGCAACGGCCCCGCGCTGGACGGCACCATACCGGCAACGATGACGATGCCCAGCAGGGCCATGGCCGCCGTCGCCAGGAACAGACCGGACAGGCCGAAAGCGCGGGTCAGCAGCGGACCGACCACCATGGCCACGGCGAAGGACAAGCCGATACTCATGCCAATCATGGCCATGGCCTTGGTACGGTGCTGTTCGCGGGTCAGGTCGGAGAGCAGCGCCATCACCGCCGCGGAAATCGCCCCGGCGCCCTGCAGCACGCGACCGGCGATCACCCCCCAGATGGAATCGGCATTGGCCGCCAGCAAGCTGCCGGCAGCGAACACCACGAGACCGAAATAGATCACCGGACGCCGGCCGATACGATCGGACAGCACGCCAAAGGGAATCTGCAGAAAGGCCTGGGTCAGACCGTAGGCACCAATGGCCAGCCCGATCAGTGCCGGGGTTGAACCCGCGAGTTCCTGCCCATAAGTAGCCAATACCGGCAATACCATGAACATGCCCAGCATGCGAAAAGCGAACACCAGTGCCAGCCCACCGGCTGCCCGAGTCTCCGCGCCACTCATGCGTTCGCTGTGCGAATCGCGCATCGTCGATAACCTGTTGAAACAAGCCGGCGATTCTACCAGTCGAAACACCACTGGCACAGCAGCGGCGCTTTGCCGCAGGGCTGTCGCCCCCCGTATACTCGGCGGTTTATCCGCCCGCCACGCGAGGCTGTTTTGGACAAGATTCTGATCCGGGGTGCCCGCACCCATAATCTCAAGAACATCGACCTGACCCTACCGCGCGACAAGCTGATCGTGATTACCGGCCTGTCTGGCTCGGGCAAGTCGTCCCTGGCCTTCGACACCCTGTACGCCGAGGGTCAGCGCCGCTACGTCGAATCGCTGTCGGCCTACGCCCGGCAGTTCTTGTCGATGATGGAAAAACCCGACGTCGACACCATCGAGGGTTTGTCACCGGCTATCTCCATCGAGCAGAAATCCACGTCGCACAACCCCCGCTCGACGGTCGGCACCATCACCGAGATCTACGACTACCTGCGCCTGCTCTATGCCCGCGCCGGTACGCCGCGCTGCCCGGATCACGACCTGCCGCTGGAGGCACAGACCGTCAGCCAGATGGTTGACCAGGTACTCGCCCTGCCTGAAGGCAGCAAGCTGATGCTGCTCGCTCCGGTGATTCGCGAGCGCAAAGGCGAGCACCTCGCGGTGTTCGATGAGTTGCGCGCTCAGGGTTTCGTACGGGTACGGGTCAACGGCAAGCTGTACGAGCTGGACGAACTGCCGAAACTCGACAAGCAGAAGAAGCACAGCATCGATGCTGTGGTCGACCGCTTCAAAGCCCGTGGCGACCTGCAACAGCGCCTGGCCGAATCCTTCGAGACTGCCCTCAAGCTGGCCGATGGCCTGGCGTTGATCGCCCCCATGGAAGGCGAGGAAGGTGAGGAGATCATCTTCTCCGCACGCTTCGCCTGTCCGGTCTGCGGTCACTCGATCAGCGAGCTTGAGCCCAAGCTGTTCTCCTTCAACAACCCGGCCGGCGCCTGCCCGACCTGCGACGGCCTAGGCGTGAAGCAGTTCTTCGACACCAAACGCCTGGTCAATGGTGAACTGACCCTGGCCGAAGGCGCGATACGCGGCTGGGACAGACGCAACGTCTACTACTTCCAGATGCTAGGCTCCCTGGCCTCGCATTACGGCTTCAGCCTGGACAAGCCCTTCGCCGAGCTGGACAGCGACCACCAGAAGGTCATTCTCGGTGGTAGCGGCTCACAGAACGTCGACTTCAAATACCTCAATGACCGCGGCGATATCGTCAAGCGTTCGCACCCGTTCGAAGGCATCGTGCCCAACCTCGAGCGCCGCTACCGCGAAACCGAGTCGGCCAGTGTCCGCGAAGAACTGGCCAAGTTCCTCAGCACCCAGCCGTGCCCCGACTGCCGCGGCACTCGCCTGCGTCGCGAGGCCCGTCACGTATGGGTCGGTGAGAAGACCCTGCCGGCAGTCACCGGCATGCCGATCGGTTCGGCCAGTGACTACTTCGGTGGCCTGACCCTGGAAGGCCGTCGTGGCGAGATCGCCAGCAAGATCCTCAAGGAAATTTGCGAGCGCCTGCAGTTCCTGGTCAATGTGGGCCTCGATTACCTGACCCTGGATCGCAGCGCCGACACCCTGTCCGGCGGCGAAGCGCAACGTATCCGTCTGGCCAGCCAGATCGGCGCTGGCCTGGTGGGCGTCATGTACATCCTCGACGAACCCTCCATCGGCCTGCACCAGCGCGACAACGAGCGCCTGCTCGGCACCCTGCGCCACCTGCGCGACATCGGCAACACGGTGATCGTGGTCGAGCACGACGAGGACGCCATCCGCATGGCCGACTACGTGGTCGATATCGGCCCGGGCGCCGGCGTGCATGGCGGCCAGATCGTCGCCGAAGGCACGGCGGCCGAAGTCATGGCTCACCCGGACTCGGTTACCGGCAAATACTTGTCCGGCCGATTGAAGATCAAGGTACCGGCCAAACGCACGCCACGTGACAAGAAGCTCTCGCTGAAGATCAAGGGCGCCCGTGGCAACAACCTGCAGAACGTCAACCTGGATATTCCCATCGGCCTGCTGACCTGCGTGACCGGCGTGTCCGGCTCGGGCAAGTCGACGCTGATCAACAACACCCTGTTCCCGCTCAGCGCCACCGCCCTGAACGGCGCCACCACACTGGAAGCCGCCGTCCACGACAGCATCGACGGCCTGCAGCACCTGGACAAGGTGGTGGATATCGACCAGAGCCCGATCGGTCGTACACCGCGCTCCAACCCGGCAACCTACACCGGTTTGTTCACGCCGATTCGTGAGCTGTTCGCTGGCGTACCCGAGTCTCGATCGCGGGGTTACGGCCCGGGCCGCTTCTCGTTCAACGTCAAGGGCGGTCGCTGCGAGGCGTGCCAGGGCGACGGTCTGATCAAGGTGGAGATGCACTTCCTGCCGGATATCTACGTGCCTTGCGACGTGTGCAAGAGCAAGCGTTACAACCGTGAGACCCTGGAGATCAAGTACAAGGGCAAGAACATCCACGAAGTGCTGGAGATGACCATCGAGGACGCCCGCGGTTTCTTCGACGCCGTGCCGGCCCTGGCGCGCAAGCTGCAGACGTTGATGGACGTGGGGCTTTCGTATATCAAGCTCGGGCAGTCGGCGACCACCCTTTCCGGGGGCGAGGCGCAGCGGGTCAAGCTGTCACGCGAGCTGTCCAAGCGTGACACCGGCAAGACCCTGTACATACTCGACGAACCGACCACCGGCCTGCACTTCGCCGATATCCAGCAATTGCTCGACGTGCTGCACCGCCTGCGCGACCACGGCAACACCGTGGTGGTGATCGAGCACAACCTGGACGTGATCAAGACCGCCGACTGGCTGGTGGATCTGGGCCCCGAAGGCGGCTCCAAGGGCGGCCAGATCATCGCCGTCGGCACACCCGAGGAGGTCGCCGAGATGGCGCAATCGCACACCGGGCATTTCCTCAAGCCGTTGCTGGAAAGAGACAGCGACAAGCCGCAAGCTCCAAGCGGCAAGTAGAAGAAAAAGCAAAAGCCAGAGCGGATCACCTCCGCTCTGGCTTTTTCTTGTGGCTTGAAGCTTGCCGCTTACATCTGGCCCTGCAGGTATTTCTCCAGGCCCAGCTTGCCGATCAGTTGCAGCTGAATTTCCAGCCAGTAGGCGTGATCTTCCTCGGTATCCTTGAGCTGCAGCAGCAGGATATCGCGGCTCTGGTAATCCTGATGACGCTCGCACAGCTCGATGCCTTTGCTGAGCGCCGCACGCACCTGATACTCCAGCGCCAGATCCAGCTTGAGTGCGTCAGGCACGGTTTGGCCGAAGGTGAAGGCGTCGGGCACCATATCCGGCACGCCTTCGAGGAAGATGATCCGTTTGAGCAAAGCGTCAGCGTGCTGCGTCTCTTCTTCCATCTCGTGATTGATGCGCTCGTAGAGCTTGCTGAAGCCCCAATCCTCATAGAGTCGCGAATGAATGAAGTACTGGTCGCGCGCGGCCAGTTCGCCCTTCAACAGGGTTTTGAGGTAGTCGATGACTTCGATGTGGCCCTTCATGCCTGGGAATCCTTGCTGCACCCGATGGAATGGACGAATGCTCCGCCCGACATCCGTTTCGGTCAAGTAAAAAGCACAACGCCTCCATTAAGGAGGCGCTGGCTGCATCGACTCGACAGACCGGGCGCAAGCGCCCGGCCAGCAGTCAGGCGAGATCGAAGCGGTCGAGGTTCATCACCTTGGTCCAGGCCGCCACGAAGTCCTCGATGAACCGAGCGTCGGCGCTGGCATAGACCTCGGCCTGGGCGCGCAGGATGGCGTTGGAACCGAACACCAGATCGACACGGGTGCCGATCCACTTGAGCTCACCGCTCTTGCGGTCACGCCCTTCGTACAGGTTGTCGTCGCCCGGCACTGCCTTCCACGCCGTGCCCATGTCGAGCAGGTTGACGAAGAAGTCGTTGCTCAGCGCTCCCGGCCTGTCGGTGAACACTCCATGACCAGCCTGGCCCACGTTGATATTGATCGCACGCAGGCCACCGATCAGCACCGTCAGCTCCGGCGCGGTCAAGGTCAGCAACTGCGCCTTGTCGATCAGCAACGCCTCGGCCGGCACGCTGTAGCGGCCCTTGAGGTAATTGCGGAAGCCGTCGGCGATCGGCTCGAGCACAGCGAAGGAGTCGACATCGGTCTGCTCCTGCGAGGCATCGGCCCGACCAGGCGAGAACGGTACGCTTACCGCGTGGCCGGCATTCCTGGCGGCCTGCTCGATGCCGGCATTACCGGCCAGCACGATCAGATCGGCCAAGGTTACCTGCTTGCCGCCGATGGCGGTGCGGTTGAACTCGCCACGGATACCCTCGAGCACCGCCAGAACCCTGGCCAATTGCTCGGGCTGGTTGGCGGCCCAGTCCTTCTGCGGCGCCAGGCGCAGACGTGCGCCGTTGGCCCCGCCGCGCTTGTCGGATCCACGGAAGGTGGAAGCCGAAGCCCAGGCCGTGCCAACCAACTCGGATACCGACAGACCGGAGGCCAGCACCCGAGCCTTGAGCGCGGCGACATCCGCCTCGTCGATCAAGGGATGGTGGATGGCCGGCAGCGGGTCTTGCCAGAGCAGGTCTTCCTTCGGTACTTCCGGCCCCAGGTAGCGCGACTTCGGACCGAGGTCGCGGTGGGTCAGCTTGAACCAGGCGCGGGCGAATGCCTCGGCGAATGCCTGCGGGTTATCCAGGAAACGCCGCGAGATCTTCTCGTAGGCGGGGTCGAAACGCAGCGACAGGTCGGTGGTCAACATCGTCGGCAAACGCTTCTTCGACGGGTCGTGCGCATCGGGAATGATGGCCTCGGCGCCCTTGGCTACCCACTGGTGCGCACCCGCCGGGCTCTTGGTCAGTTCCCACTCGAACTTGAACAGGTTCTCGAAGAAGTTGTTGCTCCACTGCGCAGGTGTGGTCGTCCAGGTCACTTCCAGACCGCTGGTGATCGCATCGCCGGCCTTGCCGCTGCCGAATGAGCTGCTCCAGCCCAGGCCCTGTTCCTCGAGACCAGCGGCCTCGGGCTCGGCGCCGACGTTGTCCGCCGGCCCGGCGCCATGGGTCTTGCCGAAGGTATGGCCGCCGGCGATCAGCGCGACGGTCTCCTCGTCGTTCATGGCCATGCGGGCGAAAGTCTCGCGGATGTCATGGGCCGCCGCGAGCGGATCGGGGTTGCCCTCAGGGCCTTCGGGGTTGACGTAGATCAGCCCCATCTGCACGGCAGCGAGCGGGTTTTCCAGGTTGCGACCCTGGTTGTCGGTGCGATCCTGCTCCTGGCCATGCAGTTCTTCGTCGGCCACGATCACGCCCGTATCGTCATCACTGCCGGCCGCCCCCTTGCCATAGCGCGTATCGCCACCCAGCCAGGTTTTCTCGGTGCCCCAGTAGACGTCCTGATCCGGTTCCCAGGTGTCCTCGCGTCCGCCAGCGAAGCCGAAAGTCCGGAAGCCCATGGTCTCCAGAGCGACGTTGCCGGTGAGCACCAGTAGATCGGCCCAGGAAATCTTCTGGCCATACTTCTGCTTGATCGGCCACAGCAGGCGGCGCGACTTGTCGATATTGACGTTGTCCGGCCAGCTGTTGAGCGGCGCGAAACGCTGCTGCCCACGCCCGGCGCCGCCGCGACCATCGCCGGTACGGTAGGTGCCTGCAGCGTGCCAGGACATGCGGATGAATTGCGGGCCATAGTGGCCGAAGTCGGCCGGCCACCAGTCCTGCGAATCGGTCATCAAGGCACGCAGATCCTTTTTCAGCGCCTCGTAATCCAGCGACTGAAAGGCTTCGGCATAGCTGAAAGTCTCGCCCAACGGGTTGGACTTGGAGGAATGCTGGTGCAACAGGTCGACGCGCAGTTGGTTCGGCCACCAGTCTCGGTTGCTCGTCCCGCCGCCAGCAGTATGCTTCGGCGTCGCCTCAGAGGCGCCCCCCGAGAAAGGGCATTTGCCTTCGGTCTTCTCGCTCATTTTCTATCTCCTTAACCAGGCCTGATCATTCCCGACTAAGCGGGATTGGCTTTGAGTATTGATGAGATACGGAGAACGGACAAATAAATAAGAACTTACATACCGATAGATTTTTACTAAATAAAAGGCATAAAAAAACCGGGCGTGAGCCCGGTTCTTCTTGCAACGATGCCTTACTCGGCAGCTTCTACTGCGCCACCGACCGGACGGTCGACCAGCTCAACATAAGCCATCGGGGCATTGTCGCCAGCGCGGAAGCCGCACTTGAGGATACGCAGGTAACCGCCCTGACGGGTGGCGTAGCGCTTGCCCAGATCGTTGAACAGTTTGCCAACGATAGCTTTCGAACGAGTACGGTCGAAAGCCAGACGACGGTTGGCAACGCTGTCTTCTTTAGCCAGGGTGATCAGCGGCTCGGCAACGCGGCGCAGTTCCTTGGCTTTCGGCAGAGTAGTTTTGATCAGCTCATGCTCGAACAGCGATACCGCCATGTTTTGAAACATGGCCTTGCGGTGAGCGCTGGTGCGGCTGAGGTGACGGCCACTTTTACGATGACGCATGGTTCAATTCCTTACCAAACTTCACGTTCGGTGATGATGACGATCAGGCAGTCGCCTTATCGTCTTTCTTCAGACTTGCCGGCGGCCAGTTGTCGAGGCGCATACCGAGGGACAGACCACGGGAAGCCAGAACGTCCTTGATTTCAGTCAGGGACTTCTTGCCCAGGTTCGGCGTTTTCAACAGCTCTACTTCGGTGCGCTGAATCAGGTCACCGATGTAGTAGATGTTTTCTGCCTTGAGGCAGTTGGCCGAACGAACGGTCAGTTCCAGATCATCAACCGGACGGAGCAGGATCGGATCGATCTCGTCTTCCTGTTCGATTACAACAGGCTCGCTGTCACCTTTGAGGTCGACGAATGCAGCCAACTGCTGTTGCAGGATGGTTGCAGCACGACGGATAGCCTCTTCAGGATCCAGGGTACCGTTGGTTTCGAGGTCGATAACCAGCTTGTCCAGGTTGGTACGCTGCTCAACACGAGCGTTTTCCACCACGTACGACACGCGACGCACCGGGCTGAAGGAAGAATCGAGCTGCAAGCGACCAATGCTGCGGCTCTCGTCTTCATCACTCTGGCGCGAATCAGCTGGCTCATAGCCGCGACCACGAGCTACTACGAGCTTCATGTTCAGCGCGCCATTGGAGGCCAGGTTGGCGATAACGTGGTCGCCGTTGACGATTTCAACATCATGATCCAGCTGAATATCGGCAGCGGTTACGACGCCAGAGCCCTTCTTCGCCAGAGTCAGTGTAACTTCGTCTCGACCGTGCAGCTTGATTGCCAGACCTTTAAGGTTGAGCAGGATTTCAATTACGTCTTCCTGAATACCTTCGATGGCGCTGTACTCATGGAGTACACCATCAATCTCGGCCTCGACTACTGCACAGCCAGGCATGGAGGACAACAGGATGCGACGCAGCGCGTTGCCCAGGGTATGGCCGAAACCACGCTCGAGAGGCTCGAGAGTGATCTTGGCGCGGGTCGGACTGACCACCTGCACATCGATATGGCGGGGGGTCAGGAACTCATTTACCGAAATCTGCATGGATGCACCTATTTTCTAGCCCTTACTTGGAGTAGAGCTCGACAATCAGGCTTTCGTTGATGTCAGCGGAGAGATCACCACGAGCCGGGACGCTTTTGAACACGCCAGACTTTTTCTCGGTGTCTACATCTACCCACTCAACACGGCCACGCTGAGCACACAGCTCAAGAGCCTGAACGATGCGCAGCTGATTCTTCGACTTCTCGCGTACTGCAACCACGTCGCCAGCTTTAACCTGGTAGGACGGTACGTTTACAGTTTTGCCGTTTACGCTGATCGCTTTGTGCGAAACCAGCTGACGGGATTCAGCGCGGGTAGCGCCGTAGCCCATACGGTAAACAACGTTATCCAGACGGCATTCGAGCAGTTGCAGCAGGTTCTCACCAGTAGCGCCTTTCTTGCCGGCAGCTTCTTTGTAGTAACCGCTGAATTGACGCTCGAGCACGCCGTAGATACGACGAACTTTTTGCTTCTCACGCAGCTGGGTGCCGTAGTCGGACTGACGGCCACGGCGCTGGCCGTGAATACCTGGGGCTGCTTCGAGGTTGCACTTCGATTCCAGAGCGCGAACACCGCTTTTCAGGAAAAGATCAGTGCCTTCACGACGAGACAGTTTGCATTTGGGACCAATGTAACGAGCCATTTCTCACTGTCTCCTGATTACACGCGACGCTTCTTCGAAGGACGGCACCCGTTATGCGGGATAGGCGTCACATCGGTGATGCTGGCGATCTTGTAACCGCAACCGTTAAGAGCACGGACTGCGGACTCACGACCCGGACCTGGGCCCTTGACGTTCACGTCGAGGTTCTTCAGGCCGTATTCCAGCGCAGCTTGACCAGCACGCTCAGCAGCCACCTGGGCAGCGAACGGGGTGGACTTGCGAGAACCGCGGAAACCCGAACCACCGGAGGTTGCCCAGGACAGGGCGTTACCTTGACGGTCGGTGATGGTCACGATGGTGTTGTTGAAAGAAGCGTGGATGTGGGCGATGCCATCAACCACCGTCTTCTTGACTTTCTTACGAGTACGAGCAGCAGGTTTTGCCATGACTAAATTCCTGTCGATTCGCGAACGCGATTACTTGCGGATCGGCTTACGCGGGCCCTTACGGGTGCGCGCGTTGGTCTTGGTACGCTGACCGCGAACCGGGAGGCCGCGACGATGACGCAGACCGCGGTAGCAGCCCAGATCCATCAAGCGCTTGATTTTCATGTTCACTTCACGGCGCAGATCACCTTCGGTATTCACCTTGGCGACTTCACCACGCAGCTGCTCGATCTGCTCGTCAGAGAGATCCTTGATCTTTGCTGCCGGGTTTACACCGGTAGCTGCACAGATTTTCTGTGCGGTGGTGCGACCGACACCAAAGATGTAGGTCAGCGAGATAACAGCGTGCTTGTTATCCGGAATGTTAACGCCTGCAATACGGGCCATTCAGTGGAACTCCAATTGACAGCTACCTACGCCCCGGAAGCCAAGAAATGGGGCGCGAGATATTATCGCTGTAGAAACAAATAATCAACCCGGCAGCGCACTAGCTGCCGGGCTTATAGCTTCGATCACACTCAGCCTTGGCGCTGTTTGTGACGCGGTTCCGCGCTGCAAATCACTCGCACAACACCTTCACGGCGAATAATTTTGCAGTTACGGCACAGCTTTTTCACCGATGCACGAACTTTCATCACCAACTCCTCGAACCTTATGGACACTTCAGCGGAGCATGCCGCTGCCGTAGCCCTTCAGGTTGGCTTTCTTCATCAGGGATTCGTACTGGTGCGAAACGAGGTGCGATTGTACTTGGGACATGAAGTCCATCACAACCACTACCACGATCAGCAACGAGGTCCCGCCAAGGTAGAACGGTACGTTGGCCGCCACCACCAGGAACTGGGGCAACAAGCATACGGCCGTCATGTACAGAGCACCGAACATGGTCAAGCGAGTCAGAACGCCATCGATATAGCGCGCGGACTGCTCACCGGGACGGATACCCGGAATAAAGGCACCGGACTTCTTCAGGTTTTCCGCTACGTCTTTCGGGTTGAACATCAAGGCTGTGTAGAAGAAGCAGAAGAAAATGATCCCTGCACTAAACAGCAAAATGTTCAACGGCTGACCAGGAGCGATAGCCTGTGAAATATCCTGCAGCCAGCCCATACCTTCGGACTGACCAAACCAGGCACCCAGCGAGGCCGGGAACAACAGAAGGCTGCTGGCGAAAATGGCCGGGATTACTCCCGCCATGTTCACCTTCAACGGCAGGTGGCTGGTCTGCGCCGCGAAGACCTTACGGCCCTGCTGACGCTTGGCGTAGTGCACCGCAATGCGACGCTGACCACGCTCAATGAACACCACGAAACCGATAATCGCTACTGCCAGCAAACCGATGGCGATGAGAGCGAAGATATTGATATCGCCCTGCCGAGCAGACTCGAAAGACTGCCCGATCGCCGACGGCAGACCGGCTACGATGCCCGCAAAAATCAGCATCGAAATACCGTTGCCAACACCGCGCTCGGTGATCTGCTCGCCTAACCACATCATGAACATCGCACCCGCCACGAAGGTGGTGACTGCAACGAAGTGGAAGCCGAAATCGACCGAGAACGCTACGCCCTGACTCGCCAGACCAACGGACATGCCGATAGCCTGGACGAAAGCCAGAACCAAGGTGCCGTAGCGGGTGTATTGACTGATCTTGCGACGACCAGCCTCACCTTCCTTCTTCAACTGCTCCAGCTGCGGGCTGACGGCGGTCATCAGCTGCATGATGATCGATGCCGAGATGTACGGCATGATCCCCAGTGCAAAGATGCTCATCCGCTCCAGCGCGCCGCCGGAAAACATGTTGAACAAGCTAAGAATGGTCCCCTCATTCTGTCGGAACAGATCAGCTAGACGATCCGGGTTTATGCCTGGAACTGGGATATGCGCACCGATTCGATAGACGATGATCGCCATGAACAGAAAGCGCAGACGAGCCCAGAGCTCGGACAACCCGCCACCAGCCAGCGCAGAGAGAGCACCTTGCTTAGCCATTTATTCCTCGAACTTACCGCCAGCTGCTTCGATAGCCGCGCGCGCACCTTTGGTGGCGGCGATACCTTTAAGGGTGACCGCACGAGTAATCTCACCGGACAGCATGACTTTCACACGCTGTACGTTTTGATTAATCAGGTTGGCATCCTTCAGCGCTTGCAGAGTAACTACGTCGCCTTCGATCTTGTTCAGCTCGGAAGTACGCACTTCTGCGCGATCCATAGCTTTCAGAGACACGAAACCGAACTTGGGAAGACGACGGTGCAGAGGCTGCTGGCCGCCTTCGAAACCCGGAGCAATGGTGCCACCGGAGCGGGAGGTCTGACCTTTGTGGCCGCGGCCACCGGTCTTGCCCAAACCACTACCGATACCACGGCCCGGACGGTGCTTCTCGCGGCGGGAACCCGGCGCTGGACTCAAATCGTTCAGGTACATGGATCAACCCTCCACACGGAGAAGGTAATAAGCCTTGTTGATCATGCCGCGGTTTTCCGGAGTATCCAGAACTTCGACGGTATGATTGATGCGACGCAGGCCGAGGCCCTTGACACAGGCTTTGTGATTGGCCAGACGGCCATTGGTGCTCTTGATCAGAGTCACTTTGACGGTGTTAGCCATGGTTAGAGAATCTCCTCGACACTCTTGCCACGCTTGGCTGCAACCGAATCCGGAGACTGCATAGCCTTCAGACCTTTGAAAGTGGCATGAACCACGTTCACTGGGTTGGTAGAGCCGTAGCACTTGGCCAGAACGTTCTGAACACCAGCGACTTCAAGGACGGCACGCATGGCGCCACCAGCGATGATGCCGGTACCTTCGGAAGCAGGCTGCATGTACACCTTGGAAGCGCCATGGGCGGACTTCATTGCGTACTGCAGAGTGGTGCCGTTCAGATCAACTTGGATCATGTTGCGACGAGCAGCTTCCATAGCCTTCTGGATGGCAGCCGGCACTTCACGAGACTTGCCACGGCCAAAACCTACACGGCCCTTGCCATCACCCACCACGGTCAACGCGGTGAAGGTGAAGATACGGCCGCCTTTAACGGTCTTGGCAACGCGGTTCACTTGAACCAGCTTCTCGATATAGCCTTCGTCGCGCTTTTGGTCGTTATTTGCCATAACTTAGAACTCCAGCCCGCCTTCACGAGCAGCATCAGCCAGCGCCTTGACGCGGCCGTGGTACTTGAAGCCAGAACGGTCGAATGCAACCTGAGTCACACCAGCGGCTTTCGCACGCTCGGCAACCAGCTCACCAACTTTCTTGGCCGCGTCGACGTTGCCGGTGGCGCCGTCACGCAGTGCTTTGTCCAAGGTAGAGGCGCTGGCCAGAACCTTGCTGCCGTCGGCCGAGATGACCTGGGCATAGATATGCTGCGAAGAGCGATACACGCAGAGACGCACGGCTTCGAGCTCGTGCATTTTCAGGCGTGCTTTGCGAGCGCGACGCAGACGAGTAACTTTTTTGTCGGTCATTTCCTAGCCCCTTACTTCTTCTTGGCTTCTTTACGGCGGACGACTTCGTCAGCGTAACGAACACCTTTGCCCTTGTAAGGTTCAGGACGGCGGAAGTCACGAATCTCCGCGGCAACCTGACCAACCAGCTGCTTGTCGACACCCTTGATGAGGATCTCGGTCTGGTTCGGGGTTTCGGCCACAACGCCTTCCGGCAGTTGATAGTCGATAGGGTGAGAGAAGCCCAACGCCAGATTGAGAACCTGGCCCTTGGCCTGTGCCTTGTAACCAACACCGACCAGCTGGAGCTTGCGCTCGAAGCCTTGGCTTACGCCGATGACCATGTTGTTAACCAGTGCACGGGTAGTACCGGCCATCGCACGAGTCTGCTGGTCGCCATTGCGAGCAGCGAAACGCAGCTCACCGGATTCCTGCAGAACTTCAACGGACGAGTGAACGTTCAGTTCCAGAGTGCCCTTGGCACCCTTCACCGAAAGCTGCTGACCGGCGAGTTTGATCTCTACACCAGCAGGCAGCTTGACGGGGTTCTTAGCAACGCGAGACATGCTTATCCCCCCTTAGAACACAGTGCAAAGCACTTCGCCGCCGACACCGGCAGCGCGCGCAGCGCGGTCCGTCATCACACCTTTGTTGGTGGAGACGATGGAAACACCGAGACCGCCGCGAACTTTCGGCAGATCATCGACGGATTTGTACTGGCGAAGGCCGGGACGGCTGACGCGCTTGACTTCTTCGATAACCGGACGGCCTTCGAAGTATTTCAGCTCGATGGACAGCTGCGGCTTTGCTTCGCCGCTGATCTGATAACCCGCAATATAACCTTCGTCTTTCAGAACTTTGGCTACAGCCACCTTCAGGGTAGAAGAAGGCATGCTTACGACGGACTTTTCAGCCATCTGGGCATTACGGATACGAGTTAGCATGTCCGCTAACGGGTCCTGCATACTCATGGGCTAGACGCTCCTGATACAAAAAGAATTAGCCTTTCGGCTAAGAATCACCAGAGCTCACGAAAATCCGGGCTCAGGCGAGCCGGGCATTCTAGAGACTGATCAAAAATGAATCAAGCCCCAAAAGGGGCTTGATTCATTTTGCTTGTCCGCCGGAGCTAACTCCGGCGTTTACCGCAGCGGCTTACCAGCTGGCTTTAACCAGACCTGGTACGTCGCCACGCATGGCTGCTTCACGCAGCTTGATGCGCGACAGACCGAACTTGCGGAAGACACCGTGCGGGCGGCCGGTGATACGGCAGCGGTTGCGCAGGCGCGAGGCGCTGGCATCACGGGGTTGCTTCTGCAGGGCGACCTGGGCTTCCCAACGCGCTTCCGGAGAGGTTTCCGGATTGACGATGGTAGCTTTCAGCTCGGCACGCTTTTTGGCGTACTTGGCAACCGTGCGCTGACGCTTCAGCTCGCGGTTTTTCATGCTCGTCTTGGCCATGTTCCTACTCCAATCAGTTGCGGAACGGGAATTTGAAAGCACGCAGCAGAGCGCGGCCTTCGTCATCCGTACGGGCAGTAGTGGTCAGAGTGATGTCCAGACCACGCAGTGCATCGATCTTGTCGTAATCGATTTCCGGGAAGATGATCTGCTCTTTCACGCCCATGCTGTAGTTGCCACGACCATCGAAGGACTTGGCATTCAGGCCGCGGAAGTCACGCACGCGCGGCAGGGAGATGGACAGCAGACGATCCAGGAACTCGTACATACGCTCGCGACGCAGAGTGACCTTGACGCCGATCGGCCAGCCCTCACGAACCTTGAAACCTGCGATCGATTTACGAGCATAAGTCACAATGACTTTCTGACCGGTAATCTTCTCGAGGTCGGCAACTGCGTTTTCGATGATTTTCTTGTCACCGATCGCTTCGCCCAGGCCCATGTTCAGGGTGATCTTGGTGATGCGTGGAACTTCCATCACGTTACCCAGCTTCAGTTCTTCCTTCAGCTTGGGCGCGATTTCCTTCCGGTAAATCTCTTTCAGTCGTGCCATGGTGTTTTACCTATGATTCTCAAGCGCCAACCGGCTTCTGGGTGGACTTGAAGACACGAATTTTCTTGCCGTCTTCAACCTTGAAACCAACGCGGTCAGCCTTGTTGGTTTCGCCATTGAAAATGGCAACGTTGGAAGCGTGCAGAGGCGCTTCTTTCTCGACGATACCGCCTTGAACGCCCGACATCGGGTTCGGCTTGGTATGACGCTTCACCAGGTTGATGCCACCGACGACCAGACGGTCGTCAGCGAGAACCTTGAGCACCTTACCGCGCTTACCTTTGTCTTTGCCGGCGATCACGATGATCTCGTCGTCACGACGAATCTTTTGCATGTCGGATCTCCTTAAAGCACTTCAGGGGCGAGCGAGACGATCTTCATGAACTTCTCAGTACGAAGTTCACGGGTCACTGGCCCGAAGATACGGGTACCGATCGGCTCTTGCTTGTTGTTCAGCAGAACAGCAGCGTTGCCGTCGAAGCGGATGATCGAACCGTCGGCACGGCGAACGCCGTGACGGGTGCGAACGACCACTGCGGTCATGACCTGACCTTTCTTCACTTTGCCGCGCGGAATTGCTTCCTTGACGGTGACCTTGATGATGTCGCCGATGCCAGCGTAGCGGCGATGCGAGCCACCCAGCACCTTGATGCACATGACGCGGCGTGCACCACTGTTGTCGGCCACATCGAGCATGGATTGAGTCTGAATCATATAATTTCTCCGACCCCTAGCCCTTAGACTTCCACTGCGCGTTCGAGAACTTCAACCAGCGCCCAAGACTTGGTCTTGGCCAGCGGACGAGTTTCGGTAATCGAAACCTTGTCGCCGATTTTGCATTGGTTGCTTTCGTCGTGCGCGTGCAGCTTGGTCGAACGCTTGACATATTTGCCGTAGATCGGGTGCTTGACACGACGCTCGATCAATACGGTGATGGTCTTGTCCATCTTGTCGCTGACGACACGGCCGGTCAGCGTACGGACTGTTTTTTCGGCTTCAGCCATGATCACTTACCTGCCTGCTGGTTGAGCACAGTTTTCACACGAGCGATGTCGCGCTTAACTTGCGAGAGCAGGTGAGACTGCCCCAACTGGCCAGTTGCTTTCTGCATGCGCAGATTGAACTGGTCGCGCAGCAGGCCGAGCAGTTGCTCGTTCAGCTGCTGTGCTGATTTTTCACGAAGTTCATTCGCTTTCATCACATCACCGTCCGCTTAACAAAAGTGGTGGCGAGCGGCAGCTTTGCAGCAGCCAGGGCGAAAGCCTCACGCGCCAACTCTTCGGAAACGCCTTCGATCTCGTACAGGACTTTGCCTGGCTGGATCTGGGCTACCCAATATTCAACGCTACCCTTCCCTTTACCCATCCGCACTTCGAGAGGCTTCTTGGTAACAGGCTTGTCAGGGAACACGCGAATCCAGATTTTCCCGCCACGCTTAACGTGACGAGTCAGAGCACGACGAGCGGACTCGATCTGGCGGGCGGTGAGACGACCGCGGGCAACAGACTTCAGCGCGAATTCGCCGAAGCTGACTTTGCTACCGCGCTGAGCCAGACCACGGTTGTGGCCGGTCATCTGCTTGCGGAACTTCGTACGCTTTGGTTGCAACATTTGGCGTACCCCTTACTTAGCAGCTTTTTTACGAGGCGCAGGTGCTTGCGGCTTCAGTTCTTCATGGCGGCCACCAATGACCTCACCCTTGAAGATCCAAACCTTGACACCGATCACACCGTAGGTGGTGTGCGCTTCGTACGTGGCATAGTCGATATCGGCACGCAGGGTGTGCAACGGCACACGACCTTCGCGATACCATTCGGTACGTGCGATTTCCGCACCGCCGAGACGACCGCTCACTTGGATTTTGATGCCCTTGGCACCAATACGCATGGCGTTCTGTACAGCGCGCTTCATGGCGCGACGGAACATCACACGACGCTCCAGCTGCTGAGCTACGCTCTGCGCAACCAGCATACCGTCGAGCTCCGGCTTGCGGATCTCTTCGATGTTGATGTGCACAGGCACACCCATTTGCTTGGTCAGGTCCTGACGCAGCTTCTCAACATCTTCACCTTTCTTCCCGATAACGATACCTGGACGAGCGGTGTGGATGGTGATGCGTGCGGTTTGAGCCGGACGAGCAATCTCGACACGGCTTACGGACGCGCTTTTTAGTTTGTCGAGGAGATACTCACGCACCTTCAGATCAGCGAACAGATAGTCCGCATAAGTCCGGCCGTCTGCATACCAGACGGAGGTGTGATCCTTGACGATTCCCAGGCGAATGCCAGTGGGATGTACTTTCTGACCCATCTGATCGACTCCGTTACTTGTCCGCAACCTTGACAGTGATATGGCAAGACCGCTTGACGATGCGATCAGCGCGGCCTTTGGCACGCGGCATGATTCGCTTCAGCGAACGCCCCTCGTTGACGAAAACGGTGCTGACCTTCAGGTCATCAACGTCTGCGCCTTCGTTGTGCTCGGCGTTGGCTACAGCCGACTCCAGCACTTTCTTGATGATTTCAGCGGCTTTCTTACTGCTGAAAGCCAGCAGGTTGAGCGCTTCGCCCACCTTCTTCCCGCGAATCTGGTCGGCGACCAAGCGGGCTTTCTGGGCGGAGATGCGAGCGCCCGACAACTTAGCGGCTACTTCCATTTCCTTACCCCTTAACGCTTGGCTTTCTTGTCAGCCACGTGCCCACGATAGGTACGGGTACCGGCAAATTCGCCCAGTTTGTGGCCGACCATGTCTTCGTTCACGAGAACGGGGACGTGCTGGCGACCGTTATGCACGGCGATGGTCAGACCGACCATCTGCGGCAGAATCATGGAACGGCGCGACCAGGTTTTCACCGGCTTGCGATCGTTCTTTTCTGCTGCCACTTCGACCTTCTTCAGTAGGTGAAGATCGATAAAAGGACCTTTTTTCAGAGAACGTGGCACTGTCGTATCCCTCTAGTTACTTGCGACGACGGACGATCATATTGTCGGTGCGTTTGTTACCACGAGTCTTCGCGCCCTTAGTCGGGAAGCCCCATGGAGACACCGGATGACGACCACCAGAGGTACGACCTTCACCACCACCGTGTGGGTGGTCGACCGGGTTCATGGCAACACCACGAACGGTCGGGCGAACGCCACGCCAGCGTTTGGCACCAGCTTTACCCAGCGAACGCAGGCTGTGCTCGGAGTTCGAGACTTCACCCAGGGTCGCGCGGCATTCGGCCAGCACTTTACGCATTTCACCACTGCGCAGACGCAGGGTGACGTAGACGCCTTCACGAGCGATCAGCTGAGCCGAAGCACCAGCGGAACGAGCGATTTGAGCACCCTTGCCCGGCTTCAGTTCGATACCGTGAACGGTCGAACCAACCGGAATGTTACGCAGCGGCAGGCTGTTACCAGCCTTGATCGGCGCCATCGAACCTGCAACCAGCTGATCGCCGGCGCTCACACCTTTCGGTGCGATGATGTAACGACGCTCACCATCTGCATATTTCAGCAGGGCGATGTGCGCGGTACGGTTCGGGTCATATTCCACGCGTTCGACAGTGGCAGGAATGCCATCTTTGTCGTTGCGGCGGAAATCGACCAGACGGTAATGCTGCTTGTGACCACCACCGATATGACGGGTAGTGATACGGCCGTTGTTGTTACGACCGCCAGTCTTCGACTTCTTCTCGAGCAGTGGAGCATGAGGAGCGCCTTTGTGCAGCTCCTGATTGACCACCTTGACCACAAAACGGCGGCCCGCGGAAGTCGGTTTGCATTTAACGATTGCCATGATGCACCCCTTCCTTACTCAGCACTGCTGGTGGCGAAATCGAGATCTTGGCCTGGCTGAAGGGAGATGATCGCCTTCTTCCAGTCGTTACGCTTGCCCAGACCGCGAGCGGTGCGCTTGCTCTTACCCAGAACGTTCTGAGTAGTGACATGCTGAACCTTCACGCTGAACAGGCTTTCGACGGCCTTCTTGATTTCCAGCTTGGTTGCGTCAGTTGCAACCTTGAAAACGAACTGGCTTTTCTTGTCTGCCAGAGTCGTGGCCTTCTCGGAGATGTGCGGGCCAAGCAGCACTTTGAATACGCGTTCCTGGTTCATCCCAGCAGCTCCTCGAATTTCTTCACGGCAGAAACGGTGACCAGCACCTTTTCATACGCGATCAGACTGACCGGATCGGAACCCTGCACGTCACGAACATCGACATGCGGCAGGTTGCGGGCAGCCAGGTACAGATTTTGATCAACAGCGTCGGACACGATCAGAACGTCAGTCAGACCCATGTCGTTCAGCTTGCCCAGCAGCTCTTTGGTTTTCGGAGCTTCGACAGCGAAGTCTTCAACCACTACCAGACGGTCGCTACGAACCAGCTCAGCAAGAATCGAACGGATCGCAGCGCGATACATCTTCTTGTTCAGCTTCTGATCATGATTCTGCGGACGAGCTGCGAAGGTCACACCACCGCCACGCCAGATCGGACCACGAGTGGTACCGGCACGCGCACGGCCAGTACCCTTCTGACGCCATGGGCGTTTGCCGCCACCGGAAACGTCGGAACGAGTCTTCTGCTGCTTGCTGCCCTGACGGCCGCCAGCCATGTAGGCTACGACAGCTTGGTGAACCAGGGTCTCGTTGTAGTCGCCACCGAAAGTCGCATCAGAGACTTCGATCGCTTGAGCGCCATTTACATTTAATTGCATGTCAGCTTCCCCTTAACCGCGAGCCTTGGCAGCCGGACGTACAACCAGGTTGCCGCCAGTAGCGCCAGGAACGGCACCCTTGACCAGCAGCAGGTTGCGTTCAGCATCCACGCGCACTACTTCCAGGGACTGCACAGTCACGCGCTCAGCACCCATGTGACCGGACATTTTCTTGCCCTTGAAGACACGACCCGGAGTCTGGCACTGGCCAATCGAACCCGGAACGCGGTGGGACACGGAGTTACCGTGAGTGTTGTCTTGGCCGCGGAAGTTCCAACGCTTGATGGTACCGGCAAAGCCTTTACCTTTGGACTGACCGGTCACGTCGACCAGTTGACCAGCTTGGAAGATTTCAGCGTTGATCAGATCGCCAGCCTGGTAGTCGCCTTCTTCAAGACGGAATTCCAGAACGGTACGACCTGCCGCGACGTTCGCCTTGGCGAAGTGACCGGCTTGAGCCTTACTGACACGAGAAACGCGACGCTCACCGACAGTGACTTGCACTGCACGATAGCCATCGGACTCTTCAGTTTTAAACTGGGTGACGCGATTCGGTTCGATCTCAATGACCGTGACCGGAATGGAGACACCTTCTTCGGTGAAAATACGGGTCATGCCGCATTTACGACCGACTACACCAATAGTCATGTTGTAACCTCATGAGTGTACGGGGCTTTCACCCGCTATGGCCGCCCATTTCAGAGCGTTACACGACTAAAACCGCTGGGTTTTAGCCGAGGCTGATCTGCACTTCCACGCCAGCCGCAAGATCGAGCTTCATAAGAGCATCAACGGTTTTATCCGTTGGCTGGACGATGTCCAGTACACGCTTATGAGTGCGGATTTCGAACTGATCGCGCGCGTCTTTGTTGACGTGTGGCGAAGTCAGAACGGTGAACCGCTCTTTGCGAGTTGGCAGAGGAATCGGACCACGCACCTGAGCACCAGTACGTTTCGCGGTTTCCACGATTTCCTGGGTTGATTGATCGATCAGGCGATGGTCAAAAGCCTTCAACCGTATACGGATTTGTTGGTTTTGCATTTTGACCTCAGATTCCAAGCTGCGAGTCCCAGTCAACGGGCGCAGTACGCCCGTTAAAAGGAGGCGTGATTCTATAGACGCCCCCTGAGGGTGTCAACCCGGTTAGAAAATAACCAACGAAGATACCGTCCATAAAAAAGCCCCCGCATTGCGGGGGCTTTTTTACATCAGATCAGACGATTACTCGACGATCTTGGCAACCACGCCAGCACCAACGGTACGACCACCTTCGCGAATCGCGAAGCGCAGGCCGTCTTCCATGGCGATCGGCTTGATCAGGGTGACAACCATTTTGATGTTGTCGCCCGGCATTACCATCTCAACGCCTTCCGGCAGTTCGCACGAACCGGTCACGTCAGTGGTACGGAAGTAGAACTGTGGACGGTAGCCCTTGAAGAACGGGGTGTGACGACCACCTTCTTCTTTGGACAGAACGTACACTTCAGCTTCGAACTTGGTGTGCGGCTTGATGGTGCCTGGCTTGGCCAGAACCTGACCACGCTCCACGTCGTCACGCTTGGTGCCGCGCAGCAGTACACCGCAGTTCTCGCCAGCACGACCTTCGTCGAGCAGCTTGCGGAACATCTCGACACCGGTACAGGTGGTCTTGGTGGTGTCACGCAGACCAACGATCTCGATTTCTTCCTGGATCTTGACGATACCGCGCTCTACACGACCGGTAACTACAGTACCGCGGCCGGAGATCGAGAATACGTCTTCGATCGGCATCAGGAACGGACGGTCGATTGCACGAACCGGCTCCGGGATGTAGCTGTCCAGAGTTTCGACGAGTTTCTTGACAGCAGTGGTGCCCATCTCGTTGTCGTCCTGGCCGTTCAGAGCCATCAGCGCGGAACCGATGATGATCGGCGTGTCGTCGCCCGGGAAGTCGTAAGTGCTCAGCAGATCGCGCACTTCCATTTCCACCAGCTCCAGCAGCTCGGCGTCATCGACCATGTCAGCCTTGTTCAGGAACACGACGATGTACGGAACGCCTACCTGACGCGACAGCAGGATGTGCTCGCGAGTCTGCGGCATCGGGCCGTCAGCGGCCGAACAAACCAGGATCGCGCCGTCCATCTGCGCAGCACCGGTGATCATGTTCTTGACGTAGTCAGCGTGACCCGGGCAGTCAACGTGTGCGTAGTGACGTACGGACGAATCGTACTCAACGTGCGCAGTGTTGATGGTGATACCACGAGCCTTCTCTTCCGGCGCGCTGTCGATCTTGTCGAAGTCGACCTTGGCCGAACCGAATACTTCGGAGCAGACGCGGGTCAGAGCAGCGGTCAGAGTGGTTTTACCGTGGTCAACGTGACCGATGGTGCCGACGTTGACGTGCGGTTTGTTACGTTCGAATTTTTCTTTAGCCACGACAATTAACTCCTAGCGTAAAGGGGCTGAATCAGCCTTGTTTTTTAACCAGAGCTTCGACGATGTTCGACGGAGCTTCGGAGTATTTGGAGAATTCCATAGAGTAGCTCGCGCGACCCTGAGACATGGAACGAACGTCGGTTGCGTAACCGAACATCTCACCCAGCGGCACTTCGGCACGGATTACCTTGCCGGACACTGTGTCTTCCATACCCTGGATCAGACCACGACGACGATTCAGGTCACCCATCACGTCACCCATGTAGTCTTCTGGGGTTACCACTTCCACTTTCATGATCGGCTCAAGCACTACACCGCCGCCCTTCTGGGCCAGCTGCTTGGTCGCCATGGAAGCGGCCACCTTGAACGCCATCTCGTTGGAGTCGACGTCATGGTAGGAACCGTCGAAAACGGTAGCCTTCAGGCCGATGAGCGGATAGCCGGCAACGACGCCGTTCTTCATCTGCTCTTCGATACCCTTCTGGATGGCCGGGATGTATTCCTTCGGAACCACACCGCCCACGACTTCGTTGACGAACACCAGACCTTCCTGACCTTCGTCTGCCGGCGCGAAGCGAATCCAGCAGTGACCGAACTGACCACGACCACCGGACTGACGCACGAACTTGCCTTCGATTTCGCAGTTCTTGGTGATCTTCTCGCGGTAGGAAACCTGCGGCTTGCCGATGTTCGCCTCGACGTTGAACTCGCGACGCATACGGTCAACGAGAATGTCCAGGTGCAGCTCGCCCATACCGGAGATGATGGTCTGGCCGGTTTCTTCGTCGGTCTTGACGCGGAACGACGGGTCTTCCTGAGCGAGCTTGCCCAGTGCGATACCCATCTTCTCCTGGTCAGCCTTGGTCTTCGGCTCAACAGCTACCGAGATCACGGGCTCCGGGAAGTCCATACGCTCGAGGATGATCGGCTTGTCGGCGTTGCACAGGGTGTCACCAGTGGTGACGTCCTTCATGCCGATCAGAGCTGCGATGTCGCCTGCGCGCACTTCTTTGATCTCTTCACGCTGGTTGGCGTGCATCTGCACCATACGACCAACGCGCTCTTTCTTGCCCTTGACCGAGTTGATCACGGAGTCGCCCGAGGTCAGGAAACCCGAGTAGACGCGCACGAAAGTCAGAGTGCCCACGAACGGGTCGGTGGCAATCTTGAAGGCCAGAGCCGAGAACGGCTCGTTGTCGTCGGCATGACGCTCATCGAAGTCAGCATCGACCAGCTCTTCTTTCGGCTTGTCGATGAGATCCGGATGAATACCCTTGATCGCAGGGATCTCGGTCGGCGCCGGCAGGTAGTCGATGACGGCGTCGAGAACCAGAGGAACACCCTTGTTCTTGAAGGAAGAACCGCAGACAGCCGGAACAATCTCGCTGGCCAGAGTGCGCGCACGCAGACCCGCCTTGATTTCCTCGATGGTCAGTTCACCGCCTTCAAGGTACTTGTTCATCAGCTCTTCGTTGGCTTCGGCAGCGGCTTCAACCATATTGGAGCGCCACTCTTCAGCCAGCTCCAGCATATCGGCAGGAATCTCTTCCTCGCGATAGGTGGTGCCTTTGTCATCGTCGTTCCAGTAGATAGCCTTCATCTTGATCAGGTCGACCTGACCCTGGAAGTTATCTTCCGAACCGATAGCCAGCTGGATCGGCACCGGGGTGTGACCCAGACGGTTCTTGATCTGAGCTACAACACGCAGGAAGTTGGCACCGGCGCGATCCATCTTGTTCACGTAAACGACACGTGGAACGCCGTACTTGTTGGCCTGACGCCATACGGTTTCGGACTGAGGCTCGACACCGGAGGTGCCGCAGAACACCACGACCGCGCCATCGAGTACGCGCAGCGAACGCTCTACTTCAATGGTGAAGTCAACGTGGCCGGGGGTATCGATGACGTTTACGCGATAGTTGTCGTACTGACCAACCGAACCTTTCCAGAAGGTGGTAACGGCAGCGGAGGTAATGGTGATACCACGCTCCTGCTCCTGCACCATCCAGTCGGTAGTGGCTGCACCGTCATGCACCTCACCCATTTTGTGGCTGAGGCCTGTGTAGAACAGGATCCGCTCGGTAGTAGTGGTCTTGCCCGCATCGACGTGCGCACAAATACCAATGTTACGGTAGCGGTTAATTGCTGTATTACGAGCCATAAAGCCCTCGCAAATTGAGTGATGCCGGATTTAGAAACGGTAGTGCGAGAACGCTTTGTTGGCCTCGGCCATACGGTGCACATCTTCACGCTTCTTAACTGCGGCGCCTTTGCCTTCGGCAGCGTCCAGCAGTTCACCAGCCAGGCGCAGAGCCATGGATTTCTCACCACGCTTACGGGCGAAATCCACCAGCCAGCGCATGGCCAGGGCGTTACGACGGGAGGGACGAACTTCGACCGGAACCTGGTAAGTAGCACCACCTACACGGCGCGACTTCACTTCGACCAGCGGAGCGATGGCGTCGAGAGCTTTCTCGAAGATTTCCAGGGGATCGCTGTTCTTACGCTCTTTAACCTTGTCCAGGGCGCCATAAACGATACGCTCGGCAACGGCTTTCTTGCCGCTTTCCATCACGTGGTTCATGAACTTGGCCAGGATTTGGCTTCCGTATTTTGGATCGTCAAGCACTTCGCGCTTGGCTGCTACACGACGTCTTGGCATTTGATAAGCCCTCAAACGGTCTTCAGGTTAGCTCGGAACTGTAACCATGGGGTTACGCCCGACCTTACTCTTATCGACTCAATAAAATTAGAAACTGCATTCAGTACTGACGACCGATCACTTCGGACGCTTGGTACCGTATTTCGAACGACCCTGGTTACGGCCTTTGACACCCGAGGTGTCCAGCGAGCCGCGAACGGTGTGATAACGCACACCTGGCAAGTCTTTTACACGACCGCCACGGATCAGCACGACGCTGTGCTCTTGCAGGTTGTGGCCTTCACCACCGATGTACGAGGAAACCTCGAAACCATTGGTCAGACGCACACGGCAAACTTTACGCAGTGCCGAGTTAGGTTTTTTCGGGGTGGTGGTATACACGCGAGTGCACACACCACGACGCTGGGGGCAGTTCTGCAGCGCAGGTACGTCGGATTTCTCGACGATACGCTTGCGCGGCTGACGCACCAGCTGGTTGATAGTTGCCATCTACTAGCTCCACTGTCCGTCTTTCGACGCTATTTATTTACACCATAAATAAATGGCAGGGCTTATGCCCTGCCATATTTAGGGGTGCATGAGTCTAAAGAGACTCTCACCCCCAGTCAAGACACGAGCCCCGACCGCCAGGCGGCCGGGGCACGTTCTCAATTGTCGCTGGAGTTCAACGCTTCGGTCAGCGCCGCTTCCACTTCGCTCGCGCTCACACGCACAGGCTTGTCAGCCTCGCGACGACGTTTGCGTTCGCTGTGGTAAGCCAGGCCGGTACCTGCCGGGATCAGACGACCCACGACCACGTTCTCCTTCAGGCCACGCAGGAAGTCGCGCTTGCCAGTAACCGCCGCCTCGGTGAGGACGCGAGTGGTTTCCTGGAAGGATGCCGCCGAGATGAACGACTCGGTGGACAGCGACGCCTTGGTGATACCCAGCAGTACGCGGGAGTACTTGGCGATGAACTTGTCCTGCTCGGCCAGGCGCTCGTTCTCGCCCAATACCTGAGTCAGCTCCATCTGGTCGCCCTTGATGAAGGTGGAATCTCCGGACTCGGCGATCTCGACCTTGCGCAACATCTGACGCAGGATGGTCTCGATGTGCTTGTCGTTGATCTTCACGCCCTGCAGACGGTAAACGTCCTGGATCTCGTTGACGATGTACTTGGCCAGCGCGCTGACGCCCAATAGACGCAGGATGTCGTGCGGATCGCTCGGACCGTCGGAGATGACTTCGCCCTTGTTGACCTGTTCACCTTCGAACACGTTCAGGTGACGCCATTTCGGGATCAGCTCTTCGTACGGATCACTGCCATCGGTCGGCGTGATGACCAGGCGGCGCTTGCCCTTGGTCTCCTTGCCGAACGAGATGGTGCCGCTGATTTCCGCCAGAATCGAAGCTTCTTTCGGACGACGCGCTTCGAACAGGTCGGCAACGCGCGGCAGACCACCGGTGATGTCACGGGTCTTCGAGGTTTCCTGCGGGATACGGGCGATAACGTCACCGACCGCAACCTGGGCACCATCCGCCACACCGACAAGGGCGTTGGCAGGCAGGAAGTACTGAGCAGGCACGTCGGTACCTGGCAGCAGCAGATCCTTGCCGTTGGCGTCGACCAGTTTCACCGCCGGGCGGATTTCCTTGCCGGCAGCCGGACGATCCTTGGCATCGAGAACCTCGATGTTGGTCAAACCGGTCAGTTCGTCGGTCTGACGCTTGATGGTGATACCTTCCTCCATACCCACGAAGGTGACGGTACCTTTCATCTCAGTAACGATCGGGTGGGTGTGCGGATCCCACTTGGCGACGATGGCGCCAGCGTCGACCTTGTCGCCTTCCTTCACGGAAATCACCGCGCCGTACGGCAACTTGTAGCGCTCGCGCTCACGACCGAACTCGTCAGCGATAGCCAGCTCACCGGAACGCGATACCGCGATCAGGTTGCCGTCCAGACGCTCGACGTGCTTCAGGTTGTGCAGGCGAACCGCACCACCGTTCTTCACCTGGACGCTGTCGGCAGCCGAAGTCCGACTTGCCGCACCACCGATGTGGAACGTACGCATGGTCAGCTGGGTACCCGGCTCACCGATCGACTGGGCAGCGATAACGCCGACTGCTTCGCCGATGTTGATCTGGTGACCACGAGCCAGGTCGCGACCGTAGCACTTGGCGCAGATGCCGTAACGGGTTTCACAGCTGATCGGCGAACGCACGACGACTTCGTCGATGCTGTTCAGTTCGATGAACTCGACCCACTGCTCGTCGACCAACGTACCGGCCGGAACGATGACTTCTTCGGTACCCGGTTTGAACACGTCGCGAGCGATGACACGGCCCAGTACGCGCTCACCGAGTGGCTCGACCACGTCGCCACCTTCGATGTGCGGGGTCATGTACAGACCCTGCTCGGTGCCGCAATCGATCTCGGTCACCACCAGATCCTGGGCCACGTCGACGAGACGACGAGTCAGGTAACCGGAGTTCGCGGTCTTCAGTGCGGTATCCGCCAGACCTTTACGAGCACCGTGCGTGGAGATGAAGTACTGCAGTACCGACAGACCTTCGCGGAAGTTCGCGGTGATCGGCGTCTCGATGATCGAGCCGTCCGGCTTGGCCATCAGACCACGCATACCGGCCAGCTGACGGATCTGCGCGGCGGAACCACGCGCACCGGAGTCGGCCATCATGTACATGGAGTTGAAGGACTCCTGATCGACTTCGTTGCCATCGCGGTCGATGACCTTCTCTTTCGAGAGGTTCGACATCATCGCTTTGGACACTTCATCGTTGGCCTTCGACCAAAGGTCGATCACCTTGTTGTACTTCTCGCCCTGGGTAACCAGGCCGGAGGCGTACTGCGATTCGATTTCCTTCACTTCCTCGGTGGCGGCATCGATGATGCGTGCCTTCTCATCCGGGATGACGAAGTCGTTCACGCCGATCGACACACCGGAGATGGTCGAGTAGGCGAAACCGGTGTACATCAACTGGTCGGCGAAGATCACGGTATCCTTCAGACCAACGGTGCGGTAGCACTGGTTGATCAGCTTGGAGATCGCCTTCTTCTTCATCGACTGGTTGACCACATCGTACGACAGGCCGGCAGGAACCACCTGGAACAGCAGCGCACGGCCGACAGTGGTATCGACGATACGGGTGTTCTTGGTGATGCTGCCATCGCGGTCTTTGATGACTTCGTTGATGCGCACTTTCACCCGCGCGTGCAGGGATGCTTCGCCAGCGCGGAACACGCGGTCGACTTCCTGCAGGTCAGCGAACACGCGACCTTCGCCTTTTGCGTTGATGGCTTCGCGGGTCATGTAGTACAGACCCAATACAACGTCCTGGGACGGAACGATGATTGGCTCACCGTTGGCAGGCGACAGGATGTTGTTGGTGGACATCATCAGCGCGCGCGCTTCGAGCTGGGCTTCCAGCGTCAGCGGCACGTGAACGGCCATCTGGTCACCGTCGAAGTCGGCGTTGTACGCGGCGCAGACCAGCGGGTGCAGCTGGATGGCCTTACCTTCGATCAGTACCGGCTCGAAGGCCTGGATACCCAGACGGTGAAGGGTCGGTGCACGGTTGAGCAATACGGGGTGTTCGCGAATCACTTCGGCGAGAACGTCCCACACTTCCGGCAGCTCGCGCTCGACCATCTTCTTGGCAGCCTTGATGGTGGTCGCCAGACCACGCATTTCCAGCTTGCCGAAAATGAACGGTTTGAACAGCTCGAGGGCCATCTTCTTCGGCAGACCGCACTGGTGCAGACGCAGCGCCGGGCCTACGGTAATTACCGAACGGCCGGAGTAGTCAACGCGCTTACCGAGCAGGTTCTGACGGAAACGACCCTGTTTACCCTTGATCATATCGGCCAGGGACTTCAGAGGACGCTTGTTCGAACCGGTGATGGCGCGACCGCGACGACCGTTGTCGAGCAGTGCGTCGACCGCTTCCTGCAACATGCGCTTTTCGTTGCGCACGATGATGTCGGGAGCCGAGAGGTCGAGCAGACGCTTCAGGCGGTTGTTACGGTTGATGACGCGGCGATACAGGTCGTTCAGGTCGCTCGTTGCGAAGCGGCCACCGTCCAGCGGAACGAGCGGACGCAGATCTGGCGGCAGAACCGGCAGAACGGTCAGCACCATCCACTCTGGCAGGTTGCCGGAGCCCAGGAAGGCTTCCATCAACTTCAGACGCTTGGACAGCTTCTTGATCTTGGTTTCCGAGTTGGTCTGCGGAATCTCTTCGCGCAGGCGACCGATCTCGTGTTCCAGGTCGATAGCGTGCAGCAGCTCGCGAACGGCCTCGGCACCCATGCGGGCGTCGAAGTCGTCACCGAACTCCTCCAGTGCCTCGAAGTACTGCTCGTCGTTGAGCAGTTGACCCTTTTCGAGGGTGGTCATGCCCGGATCGATAACGACGTAGCTCTCGAAATAGAGAACGCGTTCGATATCACGCAGGGTCATGTCCATCAGCAGGCCGATACGCGACGGCAGCGACTTGAGGAACCAGATGTGGGCGACCGGCGAAGCCAGTTCGATGTGCGCCATGCGTTCACGACGAACCTTGGCCAGAGCGACTTCGACGCCACACTTCTCACAGATCACACCACGGTGCTTCAGGCGCTTGTACTTACCGCACAGGCACTCGTAATCCTTGACCGGGCCAAAGATCTTGGCGCAGAACAGGCCGTCACGCTCAGGCTTGAACGTACGGTAGTTGATGGTTTCCGGCTTTTTAACTTCACCGAACGACCACGAACGGATCATCTCAGGCGAAGCAAGGCCGATGCGAATGGCATCGAACTCTTCGACTTGACCCTGGTTTTTCAGCAAATTCAGTAGGTCTTTCAAGGCCTTTCCTCCTGGCGGAGCAGGCAGCGGGCATATTGCCCCGCTGCCGATTCACGTCGTGTTATTCGGTTTCCAGATCGATATCGATACCGAGCGAACGAATCTCTTTGATCAACACGTTGAAGGACTCGGGCATGCCCGGCTCCATGCGGTGATCGCCATCCACGATGTTCTTGTACATCTTGGTACGGCCGTTCACGTCGTCCGACTTGACGGTCAACATTTCCTGCAGGGTATAGGCGGCACCATAAGCTTCCAGAGCCCAGACCTCCATCTCCCCGAAGCGCTGACCACCGAACTGCGCCTTACCACCCAGCGGCTGCTGGGTAACCAGGCTGTAGGAACCCGTGGAACGCGCGTGCATCTTGTCGTCCACCAGGTGGTTCAGTTTCAGCATGTACATGTAGCCAACGGTGGTCGGACGCTCGAACTGGTTCCCCGTACGGCCGTCGATCAGGCGCATCTGGCCGCTTTCCGGCAGATCTGCCAGTTTCAGCATGGCCTTGATTTCGCTTTCCTTGGCACCGTCGAAAACCGGAGTAGCCATCGGCACGCCTTTGCGCAGGTTGTTGGCCAGGGCCAGCACTTCCTGATCGCTCAGCTCGTCGAGGTTCTCCTGACGCCCACCGATCTCGTTGTAGATCTCGTTGAGGAACTTGCGCAAATCAGCGATCTTGCGCTGCTCCTCGAGCATCAGGTTGATCTTCTCGCCCAGGCCCTTGGCCGCGAGGCCCAGGTGGGTTTCGAGGATCTGACCGACGTTCATACGCGACGGTACGCCGAGCGGGTTGAGGACGATGTCGACCGGCGTGCCATGCACGTCGTGCGGCATGTCTTCGACCGGCATGATCACCGAGACAACACCCTTGTTGCCGTGACGACCCGCCATCTTGTCACCCGGCTGGATGCGACGGCGGATGGCCAGGTAGACCTTGACGATCTTCAGTACGCCCGGAGCCAGGTCATCGCCCTGCTGCAGTTTGCGTTTCTTGTCTTCGAACTTGTCGTCGAGCAGCTGACGGCGGTCGGAGATGTAGGCCTGGGCCTTTTCCAACTGCTCGTTCAGTGCATCTTCAGCCATGCGCAGCTTGAACCACTGGCCACGCTCCAGACCGTCGAGCACTTCGTCAGTGATCGCAGCACCTTTCTTCAGGCCGGCGCCGCCTTCGGCGACCTTGCCAACCAGAGCGGCACGCAGACGCTCGAAGGTCGCGCCTTCGACGATGCGGAACTCTTCGTTCAGATCCTTGCGGATCTCGTCCAGCTGGCTCTTCTCGATCGACAGAGCACGAGCATCACGCTCGACGCCGTCACGGGTGAAGACCTGTACGTCGATGACGGTACCCTTGGTGCCGGTCGGCACGCGCAGGGAGGTGTCCTTAACGTCGCTGGCCTTCTCACCGAAGATCGCACGCAACAGCTTCTCTTCAGGCGTCAGCTGGGTCTCGCCTTTCGGCGTGACTTTACCAACCAGAATGTCGCCTGGGCCGACTTCGGCACCGACGTAGACGATACCGGCTTCGTCGAGCTTGTTCAGTGCAGCTTCACCCACGTTCGGGATGTCCGCAGAGATTTCCTCTGGGCCGAGCTTGGTGTCACGCGCCACGCAGGTCAGTTCCTGGATGTGGATCGTGGTGAAGCGGTCTTCCTGAACCACGCGCTCGGAGAGCAGGATGGAGTCTTCGAAGTTGTAACCGTTCCACGGCATGAACGCGACGCGCATGTTCTGACCCAGCGCCAGTTCACCCATGTCGGTGGACGGGCCGTCAGCCATGATGTCGCCACGCGCAACCACATCACCTTTCTGCACCAGCGGACGCTGGTTGATGCAGGTGTTCTGGTTGGAGCGGGTGTATTTGGTCAGGTTGTAGATGTCCACACCGGCTTCACCGGTTTCGACTTCATCGTTGGCAACGCGAACCACGATACGGCTGGCATCGACGGAGTCGATCACACCACCGCGGCGAGCCACGACGCAGACGCCGGAGTCACGGGCGACGTTGCGCTCCATGCCGGTACCGACCAGCGGCTTGTCCGAACGCAGGGTCGGGACGGCCTGACGCTGCATGTTCGAACCCATGAGTGCACGGTTGGCGTCGTCGTGCTCGAGGAACGGAATCAACGAGGCAGCGACGGATACGACCTGCTTCGGCGATACGTCCATCAGCGTGACATCTTCCGGCGCCTTGACGGTGAACTCGTTGAGGTGACGCACGGCAACCAGCTCGTCGATCAGCTGCCCCTTGTCGTTCAGGGTCGCGGATGCCTGAGCGATGACGTGATCGGCCTCTTCGATGGCGGACAGGAACACGATCTCGTCGGTGACCTTGCCTTCCTGAACAACGCGGTACGGACTTTCCAGGAAGCCGTACTGGTTGGTGCGGGCATAGGCCGCCAGGGAGTTGATCAGACCGATGTTCGGGCCTTCCGGCGTTTCGATCGGGCACACGCGGCCGTAATGGGTCGGGTGTACGTCACGGACTTCGAAGCCTGCGCGCTCACGGGTCAGACCGCCCGGGCCGAGTGCGGAAACACGGCGCTTGTGGGTGATCTCGGAGAGCGGGTTGTTCTGATCCATGAACTGGGAAAGCTGGCTGGAACCGAAGAATTCCTTCACCGCCGCCGCAACTGGCTTGGCGTTGATCAGATCCTGCGGCATCAGGCCTTCGCTTTCGGCCATCGACAGACGTTCCTTGACCGCACGCTCGACGCGCACCAGGCCAACACGGAACTGGTTCTCGGCCATCTCGCCGACGCAACGTACACGGCGGTTACCCAGGTGGTCGATGTCATCGACGATACCTTTGCCGTTACGGATGTCGACCAGAGTCTTGAGCACTTCGACGATATCTTCGCGGCTCAACACGCCCGAACCTTCGATCTCGGTGCGACCGATACGACGGTTGAACTTCATGCGGCCCACGGCAGACAGGTCGTAACGCTCGGCGCTGAAGAACAGGTTGTTGAACAGCGTCTCGGCGGCATCCTTGGTAGGTGGCTCGCCAGGACGCATCATGCGATAGATCTCGACCAGCGCTTCCAGCTGATTGGTGGTGCTGTCGATCTTCAGCGTATCGCTGATGAACGGCCCACAGTCGATGTCGTTGGTGTACAGGGTCTCGATGCGCACGACCTGAGCCTTGGCGATCTTCGCCAGCAACTCGACCGACAGCTCGGTATTGCACTCGCAGAGAATTTCACCAGTGGCCGGGTGCACGATCGCCTTGGCGGAGGTGCGGCCGATCAGGTAGTCGAACGGTACGTCCAATTCCTTGATGCCGGCTTTGTCCAGCTGGTTGATGTGGCGAGCGGTAATACGACGACCCTGCTCGACAATCACTTTGCCGCTGCCGTCCAGAATGTCCTGGCTGGCGATTTCACCACGCAGACGCTGCGGTACGAGTTCCAGGCTCAGGCCTTCACCTTTGACGTGGAAAACGTTGGTGGTATAGAAGGCGTCCAGCACTTCTTCAGTGCTGTAGCCCAGCGCGCGCAGCAGTACCGAGGCCGGCAGTTTGCGGCGGCGGTCGATACGCACGAACACCGCGTCCTTCGGATCGAACTCGAAGTCCAACCAGGAACCGCGGTAAGGAATGATGCGAGCGGAGTACAGCAGCTTGCCCGAACTGTGAGTCTTGCCACGGTCGTGGTCGAAGAACACACCCGGGGAACGGTGCAGCTGGGAAACGATCACACGCTCGGTACCGTTGATGACGAAGGTACCGTTCTCGGTCATGAGCGGAATTTCGCCCATGTACACTTCCTGCTCCTTGATGTCCTTGATCGCTTTGTTCGACGATTCTTTGTCGAAAATGATCAGGCGCACTTTCACGCGCAGCGGGACGGCGAAGGTCACGCCACGCAGCACGCACTCCTTGACGTCGAACGCCGGCTCGCCCAGGCGATAACCGACGTATTCCAGAGCAGCGTTGCCGGAGTAGCTGATGATCGGGAATACAGATTTGAAGGCCGCATGCAGGCCGATGTCGCGGAACTGTTCCTTGCTCGCGCCTTGCTGCAGGAATTCGCGGTACGAATCCAGCTGGATGGCCAGGAGGTAAGGCACATCCATGACATCCGGCAACTTGCTAAAGTCCTTGCGGATACGTTTTTTCTCAGTGTATGAGTAAGCCATCAGCGTTCCCCAGCTTGGTCACCTGCTTATTTGGCTTCTCCGACGGGAGCAGCCAGAAACTCGTGCAAACCCTAGGTTTGCTCCACCTCGTTGGTGGGTCTTTTCACGCTCCAAGACAGGGCCATTGAGCAGCCGAGCTAGAACGGAAAAAGGCCGGTGGCAAGAGCCACCAGCCGTCAGCCTTGTGCGAATCGCGCGGGCTGTAGACGCAAGGTCGTCGCTTACTTGAGCTCGACTTTGGCGCCTGCTTCTTCCAGAGCTTTCTTGGCAGCTTCGGCTTCGTCTTTCGACACGCCTTCTTTGACCACGCCAGGAGCGCCGTCAACAACTGCTTTAGCTTCTTTCAGACCCAGACCGGTCAGTTCGCGAACGGCTTTGATGACGTTCACTTTCTTCTCGCCAGCTTCGGTCAGGATGACGTTGAACTCGGTTTGCTCTTCAGCAACGGCAGCAGCCGGGCCAGCAGCAGCAACGGTAGCAGCAGCGGCGGTAACGCCGAACTTCTCTTCCATTGCCTTGATCAGTTCAACAACTTCCAGAACGGATTTCTGGCCGATTGCTTCGATGATATCTTCGTTAGACAGAGCCATGACTCTAATTCCTGTATTGGGGGACAGCCTTCGCGACCGTCAAATTAAACAAATAAGCGCGAGAACGAATGACGTACCTTAAGCGGCAGCGGCTTCTTTCTGGTCGCGAACGGCCGCCAGAGTACGAGCCAGTTTGCTGGTAGCGCCTTGAATCACGCTCATCAGCTGGGAAATGGCTTCGTCATAGGTCGGCAGAGTTGCCAGTACGTCGATCTGATTGGCTGCGAGGAACTGACCCTCGAACGCAGCTGCCTTGATCTCGAACTTGTCCTGACCCTTGGCGAAATCCTTGAAGATACGAGCAGCAGCGCCCGGATGTTCGGTGGAGAAAGCGATAAGGGTCGGGCCTTTGAACACGTCGTTGAGCACATCATACTGAGTGCCTTCAACAGCGCGCTTGAGCAGGGTGTTACGTACGACACGTACGTATACGCCAGCTTCGCGGGCCTCTTTACGGAGTCCGGTCATAGCACCTACGGTCACGCCACGGGCATCAGCCACGACAGCGGACAGGGCAGCTTTGGCAGCCTCGTTGACTTCAGCGACGATGGCCTTCTTGTCTTCGAGTTTAATTGCCACGGGTTTACTCCTGGATGTTACCGTTTCGCCCGGCCTGAGCCGGACGGCGTTTTGGTGTCTGATTCGGTAAGAATCGGGAGCACCATCTGCGTAGGGTGGAAGATTGCTCTTCTGGTTTGAGGCTTGCGCCCCCTACGGTCTTGGATAGCCCCCGCCAGGCAGGGACCCCAATTTTTCGCTGCAGGCGCACTAGGTGCGCCTGCAGTCATTCGTTAAGCGTCCAGCGAGCCTTGGTCGATCAGCAGACCTGGGCCCATAGTGGTGCTCAGAGTCACGCGCTTGACGTAGATGCCTTTCGAGGTCGACGGCTTCAGGCGCTTCAGATCGGCCAGCAGTGCTTCCACGTTCTGCTTCAGCTTGTCGGCTTCGAAGCCAACCTTGCCAACGGAGCTGTGGATGATGCCGTTCTTGTCAGTACGGAAACGTACTTGACCAGCTTTGGCATTCTTGACTGCAGTAGCGACGTCCGGAGTCACGGTACCGACTTTCGGGTTCGGCATCAGACCGCGCGGGCCGAGAACCTGACCCAGCTGGCCGACGACGCGCATGGCGTCCGGAGAAGCGATGACCACGTCATAGTTCAGATCGCCGCCTTTCATTTCAGCAGCCAGATCGTCCATGCCTACACGGTCAGCGCCGGCAGCCAGAGCGGCTTCAGCGCCCGGGCCTTGGGTGAAGACGGCAACGCGTACGCTCTTGCCAGTGCCGTTCGGCAGCACGGTAGCGCCACGCACGACCTGATCCGATTTACGCGGGTCAACGCCGAGGTTGATAGCGATATCAACGGACTCGGAGAACTTGACGGCGGAGATTTCAGCCAGCAACGCAGCAGCGTCGGTGAAGCTGTAGGCTTTACCCGGCTCGATCTTGGCCGCGATAGCCTTTTGGCGCTTGGTCAGCTTAGCCATTATACACCCTCCACGTTGAGGCCCATGCTACGAGCGGAACCGGCGATGGTACGCACGGCCGCATCCATATCAGCTGCAGTCAGATCGGCCTGTTTGGTTTTGGCGATCTCTTCGAGCTGGGCACGGGTAACGGTGCCGACCTTGACGGTATTCGGACGAGCCGAACCGCTGGTCAGACCGGCTGCTTTTTTCAGCAGCACGGAAGCCGGGGTGCTCTTGGTTTCGAAGGTGAAGCTACGGTCGCTGTATACAGTGATGATCACTGGAGTCGGCAGACCAGGTTCCATGCCCTGAGTCTTGGCGTTGAACGCCTTGCAGAATTCCATGATGTTCACGCCGTGCTGACCCAGAGCCGGGCCGACGGGTGGCGACGGGTTGGCCTGACCGGCCTTTACTTGCAGCTTGATATAAGCCGTGATTTTCTTAGCCATTAGCTACTCCAGTTACGGGTTCTAGCGCCTCGCGGCTCCCCGGACTATTGCCTGTTTATCCCAGTGACAACAAAACCCCGCAGCCTACGGCTGCGGGGTATGGGATGCGTTTGTCAGTTACGACTTCTCGACCTGACTGAACTCCAGCTCGACCGGTGTCGAGCGACCAAAAATGGTCACTGCCACCTGGATACGGCTTTTCTCGTAATTGACTTCTTCGACGACGCCACTGAAATCAGCGAACGGGCCATCAGTGACTCGAACCATCTCGCCCGGCTCGAACAGAGTCTTGGGCTTCGGCTTGTCACCGCTATCGGCGACACGACGCAGGATGGCGTCAGCTTCTTTTTCAGTAATTGGTGCAGGCTTATCAGCAGTACCACCGATGAACCCCATAACGCGCGGCGTATCCTTGATCAAGTGCCAAGTCGCCTCGTTCATTTCCATCTGCACCAGCACATAACCTGGAAAGAACTTTCGCTCGCTCTTGCGCTTCTGGCCATTACGCATTTCCACCACTTCTTCGGTGGGAACCAGAATATCGCCGAAATCATCTTCCATTCCGGCGAATTTGACGCGCTCGATCAGCGAACGCATTACATGCTTCTCGTAACCCGAGTAAGCATGCACAACGTACCAACGCTTAGCCACGGGACACCCTATTTCAACTTACGATAAACGACACAAGCCAACCCAGGAGCGAATCGAGCCCCCACAACATCAGAGCCATGACCAGCACGACAAGGACGACGATCAGCGTGGTTTGCGTGGTTTCCTGGCGCGTCGGCCAGACAACCTTGCGAATCTCGACGCGAGCTTCCTTCGCCAGACCAAAGAAGGCCCGACCCTTTGTCGTCTGCAGGGCGATGGCAGCAGCAGCTACCGCAAGCACCAACAGCACGACGACGCGGTACAGAATCGGCTCACCAGAGAAGTACTGATTACCGACTACCCCAGCAACAACGAGCAGGGACGCCACAATCCACTTGAGCAGATCGAAGCGAGAGTCTTTGGCTTCAGACTTAGCATTCATGAACAAGGATCCTGTGAGAAGACACGCCAAATTCGTTAGAAAATGGCAGGTCAGGAGGGAATCGAACCCCCAACCTGCGGTTTTGGAGACCGCCGCTCTGCCAATTGAGCTACTGACCTAGAACAAAAATCAGGCCGACCATTATGCCGGCCTGACAGGGACAGATCAATCGATTATTCGACGATCTTGGCAACTACACCAGCACCAACGGTACGACCACCTTCGCGAATCGCGAAACGCAGGCCGTCTTCCATGGCGATCGGCTTGATCAGGGTGACAACCATTTTGATGTTGTCGCCCGGCATTACCATCTCAACGCCTTCCGGCAGTTCGCACGAACCGGTCACGTCAGTGGTACGGAAGTAGAACTGTGGACGGTAGCCCTTGAAGAACGGGGTGTGACGACCACCTTCTTCTTTGGACAGAACGTACACTTCAGCTTCGAACTTGGTGTGCGGCTTGATGGTGCCTGGCTTGGCCAGAACCTGACCACGCTCCACGTCGTCACGCTTGGTGCCGCGCAGCAGTACACCGCAGTTCTCGCCAGCACGACCTTCGTCGAGCAGCTTGCGGAACATTTCAACACCGGTACAGGTGGTCTTGGTGGTGTCACGCAGACCAACGATCTCGATTTCTTCCTGGATCTTGACGATACCGCGCTCTACACGACCGGTAACTACAGTACCGCGGCCGGAGATCGAGAATACGTCTTCGATCGGCATCAGGAACGGACGGTCGATTGCACGAACCGGCTCTGGGATGTAGCTGTCCAGAGTTTCGACGAGTTTCTTGACGGCAGTGGTGCCCATCTCGTTGTCGTCCTGGCCGTTCAGAGCCATCAGCGCGGAACCGATGATGATCGGCGTGTCGTCGCCCGGGAAGTCGTAAGTGCTCAGCAGATCGCGCACTTCCATTTCCACCAGCTCCAGCAGCTCGGCGTCATCGACCATGTCAGCCTTGTTCAGGAACACGACGATGTACGGAACGCCTACCTGACGCGACAGCAGGATGTGCTCGCGAGTCTGAGGCATCGGGCCGTCAGCGGCCGAACAAACCAGGATCGCGCCATCCATCTGCGCAGCACCGGTGATCATGTTCTTGACGTAGTCAGCGTGACCCGGGCAGTCAACGTGTGCGTAGTGACGTACGGACGAATCGTACTCAACGTGCGCAGTGTTGATGGTGATACCACGAGCCTTCTCTTCCGGCGCGCTGTCGATCTTGTCGAAGTCGACCTTGGCCGAACCGAATACTTCGGAGCAGACGCGGGTCAGAGCAGCGGTCAGAGTGGTTTTACCGTGGTCAACGTGACCGATGGTGCCGACGTTGACGTGCGGCTTGTTACGTTCAAACTTTTCTTTAGCCATTTTGACCGTCTCCGAACGAAGAATTCAGCTAGCGATACCGCCATTAAAACAAAGGCAGATACTTTCATATCTGCCTTTATCAAATGGAGCTCATGAGCGGATTCGAACCGCTGACCTCACCCTTACCAAGGGTGTGCTCTACCAACTGAGCTACATGAGCAAATATGTTGCACGACCAACAAAGCTGGAGCGGGCAGCGGGAATCGAACCCGCATCATCAGCTTGGAAGGCTGAGGTTCTACCACTGAACTATGCCCGCGGAGCCTGCAGCTCACGCTTAAATCTGGTGGAGGGAGAAGGATTCGAACCTTCGAAGTCGATGACGTCAGATTTACAGTCTGATCCCTTTGGCCGCTCGGGAATCCCTCCATAAGGAGGCGGCATTCTCAATATCTGCCACCCTACTGTCAAGCACTTTCTCATTTAAAAACCTGAGCTTAGCGACACTAACAGCAACTTCACATACACACCCGTAAAGGCGTCCACCCTGCGAAGCGGGCGCCATTCTATGCATTCTATCGAGGGCTTGCAACCCCCTCGCACGGCATTAATTGATGTTGTAAGCCTTTGAAGTCCAAAGACAAACGCTCGAGCAGTGAATCATCGACCAAGCGCCGGCTTTCTGGAGCGACGCGCACCCAATGACGGCGGTTCGCCCGCGGCAGCTCACGGAGCAACGGTTCGTAGCCCGCACCGCGTAATCGCGAGATCACGCTATCGGCAGAATCGTGACGGGGAAAGATTCCCAGGGAGATACCGTTGGAAAGATCACCCTGGGTAATGATGTAGCTGTCTATCTTGCGTGCCTGTAATTCTCGCAATTGTCTCAACGAGGCCTGACGCGAAGCCAGCGGCGGCAGGTAAACCCAGTAGTCGACCGCACCCGCAGACTCGACTATCTGCATCTGCGAGCGAATATCCAGGCTGAGCAGGCGCTGCTCGACCTGCTCGGCCTCGGCACTTTCCTCAAAACTACCCAGGAACAGACATACCGACTCGTTGGCCGGCGTTTCCTTCACCGCAGGAGCACGTCGCTGCTGCAGTTCGGACTCACTGAGCAGTTGAATGTCGCGCCGGCTTTCCTGATACAGCGACAGGGGGGCGACTTCTTTCGCATACATTGGCGCCTGCTGCTGATGCCAGACGTAGTAGAAAGCATTCAGCACCACCAGGAGCATGAAAATCCAGCGCATAACCTATCCCCTCGCCAGTGGACAGGCGATCGCCAAGCCAATAAACACCAGATCCGGCACCACGCGCGCAGCAGGCACCCATTCGGCGGCCAGTACAGCATCCCCACCAGTAAGAAATACGGTCACATCATCGCCACATTGCTGGCGAGCAAGCTCAAGCTGGGTATCGACGAAGCCGCGCAACATCAGTAGGCAACCACGCTCCACGGCTTCAGCCGTTGAACGCCCAGGCGTCAGGCTGTGCTGCGCCCGCTCAGCAACAGCATCGTCATAACGAATGCGGCGAGTATGGGTGCGCAGTTGATTGCGCATCAGCGGCATCCCCGGACAGATGAAACCGCCCAGGTGGTTGCCAGCCGCATTGATGAAGTCCGAGGTGATCGCAGTACCCAGATCCAGAACCAGACAGGCACGCTGCTCCAAGCTGTAAGCGCCGACCACCGCAAGCCATCGATCGAGTCCCAAGCGCTGGTATTCATCATAGCCATTGCTCACACCAGCCAGCTCCTTCGCCGGCGCGGCAATCATGCAATCGATACCGAAACGCGCCTTCAAGGCATCCACCAGGAGTCGCGTTTCATCTTCAGTGCGCACACTGACAAGGCGACAGGTGAACAGCTCTCCAGGAAAGCGAGAGATCAGCGCACCGAGAAGCTCCTCATCGCTACCGACCACGCCACCGGCAACCACCCGAGCATCATCCTGCCTAGGCAGAACACGCCACTTGATAAAGCTGTTGCCACAATCAAGCTCAAGAATCATCACGCAACCTCAAGCTAAGCTCCCCACCACTGAACACGCGCTCGCTACCATCAATATCGAGGCGCAGTGCGCCGCTGTCATCGACACCCAGAACACACCCATCCACAGACTGCACACCGGCTGCGAGTGACACCGCTCGACCTTGCCACAGGTGATTAGCCTCCCACTGTTCACGCAGAGCGGCAAAACCATCCCGCCGATGCAATTCCAGGTAGTGCTCAAGCTGGAGACTGAGGTCGCTCACGAAACGGTTGCGATCGATCTGTGCCCCCAGGATCTGCCTGATCGACGTCCATGGCTGATCGATGACATCTCCAGCCACTACCCGCATATTGATGTTGACCCCAATTCCGATTACTACATGGCAAACATCAGCGGGGTCACCGGATAACTCCAGAAGGATGCCGGCAATCTTGCGCCCACCCACCAACAAGTCATTGGGCCACTTCAGGCCAACATCAGTAACACCTGCCCCGCGGATGGTATGCAGCAAGGCGAGGCCAACCACCAGGCTCAAGCCTTCTATCTGACGCATGCCCCCGGTGATGCGCAGCACCAGGCTGTAGTACAGGTTCTCCCCGAAAGGGCTCACCCAACTCCGCCCACGACGCCCGCGGCCTGCAGTCTGCTGCTCTGCAATGACCAGAAAAGGCGGCACCGCTGCAGATGCCAGACGACGCAGGGCTTCCGCGTTGGTGGAGTCCACCTGCTGCAGGAGCGTGACGGGCCAGCCACTCGGCAGGCCAAGTGCGTCATCCGCCAATAGAGAAAGCGGCGCCTCAAGACGATAACCGCGACCACGCACCTTGTGGATGCTGAGATCGAACTCAGCCTCGAGCGCCTGCAGCCGCTTCCATATCGCAGCGCGGCTCACACCAATCGCTGCACCGAGTTCTTCGCCCGAATGGAACTGGCCATCTTGTAAAAGTCGCAATAAAGGCTGCATGCCGAACCTGCCGTGCAATAAGGTGCGCATGATAGCGATGCGCTCCGCCGCTGCCTACCGAGGGCGGAAACGCAATTGCCTCGCTGGTGTGAAAATGAACAGATATGGAAGACGCTCCACCCTTCCACCACGAGCCCACCACCACGCTAAGGCCGTACGGTTGCTTCTTCCGTAGCCTGGGTTGAGCGCAGCGATACCCGGGGAGGGCCATCAACGCCAAAGTCCCTCGCGCGTAGGACGGGCTTTTGTAGGAGCTGCTGGGGCGCCTAGCCTTGCTGGCGATGCTCTTGAACTACTGCTCGTCGGCAAGGCCCAGGCGCTCCCCTGAACTGGGGCCCAAGACTTTCCCGGCCCCAAAGACGAAACCCCAGACCTCTGTCGAGATCTGGGGTTTCCAGTAGAAGCTTGACGATGACCTACTCTCACATGGGGAGACCCCACACTACCATCGGCGATGCATTGTTTCACTACTGAGTTCGGGATGGGATCAGGTGGTTCCAACGCTCTATGGTCGTCAAGCAAT
>NZ_QJUJ01000016.1:0-57242 GCF_004327275.1 Phytopseudomonas daroniae | reverse complement strand
GGATTGCTTGACGACCATAGAGCGTTGGAACCACCTGATCCCATCCCGAACTCAGTAGTGAAACAATGCATCGCCGATGGTAGTGTGGGGTCTCCCCATGTGAGAGTAGGTCATCGTCAAGCTTCTATAAGAAACCCCAGATCTCGACAGAGGTCTGGGGTTTCGTCTTTTCGGCACGGGAAAAAGGCCGCAGGCAGGCAGGGGGCGAGCGAGGGTGTGCGGGCAAGCTACAGGTCGCACGTCGGAGCCGGCTTGCCGGCGGGCCGCGGTTCAAGAGCATCGCCGGCAAGGCTAGGCGCCCCCGCAGCTCCTACAAAGGCGCGTCCGACCTGACACGCAACAAACGTAGCCCGGTGTTGAGCTAAGTGATGCCCGGGAAATGTTTGCAAGCGGAAATAATCGGCATAACTGTGCGTAGCTACCGGGGTCTCGTTTAGAATGGTTCGATCCTTTCGAGAATTCCATCCATGCCCGAGTCGGCCGAGCAGCAGTCGTTCGCTGAAGTACCTCTGACGGAGCTGGTCGCATGCCATGAGTGTGACCTGCTGATGCGCAAGCCACACATCAGTGATGGTGAACGTGTGGAATGCTCGCGGTGCGGCTACGAGCTGTATAACCATCGGCACCAGGTGGTACGCCGGAGCCTGGCGTTGGTGCTGGCGGCGCTTCTGTTGTACGTCCCTGCGAATTTCCTGCCGATCATGCATTTGAATCTGCTGGGGCAAACCACTCAGGATACGGTCTGGAGCGGTGTGCTCGGGCTGTATGACAGCGGTATGCAGAGCATCGCCGTTGTGGTGTTTCTGTGCAGCATGGCAGTACCGCTGCTCAAGCTTCTCTGTCAGTTACTGGTGCTATTGAGCATCAGCCTGAAGCTCGGCCGTGGCTATGGATTGCTGCTGTATCGCATCTATCACCACATGCGTGAATGGGGCATGCTCGAGGTCTATCTGATGGGTATTCTGGTTTCCATCGTCAAATTGGCCGATATCGCCGCGCTTTCTCTGGGTTTCGGGTTGCTCTGTTTCATTGCGCTGCTACTGGTGCAGGTCTGGCTGGAGGTGACTATGTCGCCCCATCAGATCTGGGAAGCCCTGGCGGGGGAGGATGTCAGTGCGCGCCATTGATGCCGGGCTGCTGATCTGCCACGAATGCCATCAACTCAACCGCCACCAGCCTGAGCTGAAGCGACAGTTCTGTTCGCGCTGCGGAGGGCGGATACACCCGCGCCAGCCCAACAGTCTGATGCGTACCTGGGCGCTGCTGCTCACCGCGGCCATTCTCTATATTCCCGCGAACATACTGCCGATCATGACGGTCAATTCCCTCGGCAAGGGCCAGCCGGACACCATCATGTCTGGCGTCATCACTCTGGTCGGTCATGGCATGTTGCCGATTGCGGCGGTGGTGTTTATCGCCAGTATCGTGGTGCCGACCTTCAAGCTGGTCGGCATTGGTCTGCTGCTTTATTCGGTGCAGCGCCATCAGCCGATGTCGGCTCGCCAACGAATTTTGATGTACCGCTTCATCGAATGGATCGGCCGCTGGTCCATGCTGGATATCTTCGTCATCGCCATTCTCGTGGCAGTGGTCAGATTCGGCAGCCTGGCGAGCGTCGAGCCAGGAATGGGAGCGGTGGCTTTCGCCAGTGTGGTGATCCTGACCATGCTGGCAGCGCTGACCTTCGACCCTCGCTTGATTTGGGATAACACGGAATCGGATGACGACCATGAATGATCTGCCCACGGCCAGGACGCGTCCGGCCTCCAACTGGTCTGCGATATGGGTGCTGCCGCTGATCGCGCTGCTGATCGGTGGCTGGCTGGGTTGGCGTGCCTACAGTGAGGCGGGCATCGAGATCCAGGTGGTATTCGCTAGCGGCGAAGGGATCGAGGCGGGCAAGACCGAGGTGGTCTACAAGGGCATGTCGATCGGCAAGGTCACTGGCCTGGCTTTGGATCAGAGCGAGAAGCAGCGCGGGGTGATCGCCACGCTGGAGATGAGCAAGGACGTCGAGTACCAGCTGCGTTCCGGCACGCGCTTCTGGCTGGTCAAGCCGAGTGTGAGCCTGGCCGGTATCACCGGGCTGGAGACGCTGGTCTCCGGGAACTACATCGCTGTCAGTCCAGGGAACGGCGAGCCGACCTATGATTTCCAGGCGCTGCCTCAGGCGCCGCCCTTATCGGATGAGCAACCCGGCCTGCACCTGACACTCAAGGCCGAGCGACTTGGCTCGCTGAACCGTGACAGCCCGGTGTTCTACAAGCAGATCCAGGTCGGTCGGGTGAAAAGCTATGAGCTTGCCGATGATCAGACTTCGGTCGATGTGAAGGTATTCATCGAGCCCGCCTATGCCGATCTCGTGCGCAAACATACGCGTTTCTGGAATGCCAGCGGCATCAGCGTCGACGCTAATTTCTCCGGCGTTAAATTCCGCAGCGAATCCCTGGCCAGCATCGTTGCCGGTGGTATCGCCTTCGCCACGCCCGAGCATCGTAAGGACAGTCCGCCTACCGACCCGAGCAAGCCGTTCCGGCTCTACGAAGACTTCGATGCCGCGCAAGCGGGTATCAAGGCGGTGGTCAAGCTGACCGACTTCGAGGGCCTGCAGGCCGGGCGCACGCCTGTCATGTACAAAGGTATCCAGGCGGGAACGTTGAAAGTCCTGAAGGTCGATCCGGATCTGAAAAGTGCCACGGCCGAATTGGCCATGGATCCACTGGCCGAGGATTATCTGGTCGAAGATAGCCAGTTCTGGGTGGTCAAACCGTCGATCTCCCTGGCAGGTATCACCGGTCTGGAAGCGCTGGTCAAAGGCAACTACATCGCCATTCGCCCCGGTGAACTGGGGGGAACGCCGCGTCGTGAATTCGTTGCCCGGGCCAAGGCGCCACCATTGGATCTCGGTGCCGAAGGCCTGCACCTGGTGCTGTTCAGCGACACCCTCGGTTCAGTGGATGTGGGCAGCCCCATCCTCTATCGGCAGATGAAGGTGGGCACGGTGCAGAGCTTTCAGCTGGCAAGGGACAACAAGCAGGTGGTGCTCGGTGTGCACATCGAGCCGGAATACGCCGGGCTGGTGAATCGCACCACGCGCTTCTGGAATGTCAGCGGCATAACCCTCAAGGGCGGCTTGTCCGGTATCGAGGTCAAGAGCGAATCCCTGCAGACCCTGATGGCCGGTGGCATCGCTTTTGAAACCGACGACCTGAAAGCGCCGGCCGAAGCCAAGCGGGTGCAGCGTTTCAACCTGTATGCCGACCGCGATGCGGCGATGCAGCACGGTGATGTGCTGAGCATCCGCGTGGCGCGTGGTGACGGTCTGTCTCCCGGCACCGAGATTCGCTTCAAGGGACTGCAGATCGGCAAGATCGAGCGTGTCGAGCTGACCGACGATTTGCAGGCGGTAATGCTGCATGGTCGAATCACCACGGCGGCGCAGCAGGTGTTGCGACCCGGTTCGCGCTTCTGGGTGGTCAAGCCTGAGCTGAGTCTTGCCGGTGCTGCCAACCTCGATACGCTGATCGGTGGTCAATACATCGAAGTATTGCCTTCGAACCAGGGCAATGGTCGGCAGAGCGAATTCGTCGCGCTGGAGCAGCCGCCTGAGCAGGTCGCCGAAGAGCCTGGCCTGCGCTTGGTGCTGAGTGCCGCGCGACGTGGTTCTTTGAAGGCCGGTGCGCCGGTTACCTACCGGGAAATTCAGGTCGGTAAGGTAACGGGTTACGAGCTGGGCGCCACGGCGGATCGGGTGCTGATTCAGGTGCTTATCGAGCCGCGTTATGCCGGGTTGGTGAAAACCGGCAGCCGTTTCTGGAACAGCTCGGGTTTCGGTATTGATGTTGGCTTGTTCAAGGGCATGACGGTACGTACCGAGTCTCTGGAAACCCTGATCGCTGGCGGCGTTGCCTTTGCCACTCCGGAGGGTGACAGCAACACGGCCAGAGCCGGGCAGACCTTCGCGCTGTTCGATGAGTCGCAACCGCAATGGCTGGAGTGGGCACCCAAAATAAGCCTACCCAAATGATGTGACCGAAAACGAAAAGGGCCGCTAATGCGGCCCTTTTGCGTTGTACAGCGATATCAGGCCGGCTCGGCCGCATCCTGCTCGCTGCTTGCCGGTGCTTCGACTTGCTCGCGGCGCTTGATGTACTTCCAGTCCGCTTCGTCGATATAGATGCCGTTCGGCCCGCTGCCACCTTCCAGGTCGATGGCCACGGTGGCCGATACCTGGGGTTTTACCGAGGCGAGAATCGGCACGAAGCCCAGTTGCAGGCTGGTTTCGATCAGCGCCTGCTGGTTGCGCTCATCGATGTCCGCCGCCTCGTCGAGGTAGTAGGGCAGGCGTACACGACCGGCCTGATCGCGATCCATCAGGTGCAGTAACAGATACATGTTGGTCAGCGCCTTGATGGTCATCGTGGTGCCGTTGGAAGCGGCGCCATCGATATCGGTGTGGATCACCGGCTGGCCGTGCACCTTGGTGATCTCGAAGGCCAGTTCGAACAGATCCTTGAGGCCCAGCTGGTTGCCGTTGGCGGCGACCAGGCGCGCCAGGTACTCCTTGGCCTCCTCGTTCTTGGCATCCTGTTCGCTGGACTGACTGAGGTCGAACACCGACAGGGTTTCGCCTTCTTCGTACTGGCCAGCGCTGTGAATGATCTGATCGATATGTCGCAGGGCGTCCTTGTTCGGTGCGAGGACGATGCGGAAGCTCGAGAGGTTGGAAACCTGACGCTTGTTGATCTCGCGGTTGAACAGCGCCAACTGGTGTTCGAGGTTGTCGTAGTCGCTGCGGATATTGCGCAATGTCCGCGCAATGTCCGTCACCGCCGCTCGGCGTGCCTTGGCCAGGGTCAGTGCTTCGTCCTGGCGGTGAGCGTAGGCGTTGACCAGCAGCTTCAGGCGGCGCTCCATGTCGTCTTCGCTGTCGAACTTGGCGACGCCCTTGAGACGCACCTGGGCGTACAGCGCCTCGATCTGCCCGTCGATGCGCTGCAGACCCTGCCAGGTGTCCTGATAGTCATTGAGCAACGGCAGCAGGTTGTCCAACGAGTCGTCGACCGGTTCCATGTACGGCGTGCCGAAGGGCAGGTCGGCGGGCAGCAACTGGCGACGGCGTAGGGCATCTTCCAGCGTGCGTTCCTTTGCCTCCAGGTCGGCGATCTGACGGCCGACCAGTTGCAGCTTGGCGGATAGCTGCTGGACGCGCTCGGTGAAGGCATCACTGGCGCGCTTGAGTTCGTCCTGGGCGGCTTCCAGTTGCGCGAGCTTCTCCAGCTTGCTGCCTTCCTCGGCTGTCAGCGTCTGGCTGCGGCGGAAGTCTTCCAGCGCCTTCTGGGCATCGAGCACGGCCTGATACAGCTGCTCGGCCCGGGCCTTGCTGGCGGCGCGGTCGGCGGCGACCGATTGCTGGGTCTTGAGCTGCTTGTATTCGCGGTCGAGGCGATCCTTCTGGTCGCGCAGGGCGGCGCGGTCGGCCAGGGCCTGCAGGGCCGGCGGCTCGATGTGCGACAGGTCGATATCCAGGCCGGGCACCTGAAAGCGCTCGCCCTTGAAGCCGTCGAGAATGGCTTCCAGGGATTTGACCCACACGTCGCCGTCGTCGAGCTGAATGCCTTTCTCGCCCAGCGGCAGGCTGAACAGCTGGCCGTTGAACAGGCGCATCAGGCGATCGACGTCGGCCTGGGAGAATTCTTCACGCAGGCGCGAATAGCTGTTGTTGTCGGCGTGGTCGAGCTGCTGCTTGACCGACTTGAGGCGTTTTTCCAGATCGCGCAGACGCTCGTCCAGGTCTTCGCTGGAGAATTGTCGGGACTGAGCCAGGGCGCCGGCCAATTCATCGTGGGCGTCCTTGGCGGCAAGCAGCTGGGCTTCCAGCACTTTGACGTCATCGACCAGGGCGAAGCGGTTCTTCAGTACCGCCAGTTCGCCGAGCCAGCGCTGGATCTCGCTGATCTCGCGCTCCATGCGCATCAGTTCCTGGGTGCCGCCACGCTGATCGTTCTGCAGGCCGTCCTGCTCGTTGCGGTAGTGCTCGGCCTGAATCACCAGCTCTTCCTTGCGGGCATCGGCGTAGTCGTGCCAGGTGCCGAGCAGCGAGTCGAGCAGCGGCGACAGGCGATGCAGCTTGCCGCGCAGGTTTTCGCGCTGGGTGACGCCCGAAGCCAGGGCCTCGATCAGCGGGCCGGCGGTGACCAGGGCCTGATAGTCCTGCTCCATGCGGCGCACATCACGGAAGGCTTCTTCGGTGGCGGCGATGTAGTCGACGCTGCCGGAACGCAGGCTGTGCTCGAAGGCATCGAGGAACAGCTGCTTCAGTTTCGCCGCGGTGATCTCTCTCATATGGAGAAGGTTGATAAACAGCGCGCGGAAGGTCTTCAGGCTCTGCTCGCTGGTCGAACGCAGCGGAATCAGGGTCAGATCCAGCGGAATGCTGGTGTGTCCGCCGACCAGCAGGCGACGCAGTTCGTCCGGCTTCAGCTCATAGGCGGTGATACCGGCCTGGCCGAGGTTCTTGAACAGCTCGCGCTGACGCAGGCAGGTACCACCCTGCTGGTAGTGATCCAGATCCAGTTCGCCTGCGTAGGCGAAGAACTGGTGGCCGAAGCCGCCACCCGGCCCGCGCCCGGCCACGCCGATCACGTGTGGGCCGTGGGGCAGGGCGACTTCGACGAGGATGTAGCTGGTGTCGGTGGCGAAGTAGAACTTGCGCGACTGCTCCAGGCTGTACTTGCCGAAGCTCATGTCCGACATGCGTGCCAGGATCGGAAACTGCAAGGCGTTGATCGATGCGGATTTGCCGAGGTTGTTGGCGCCATACACCGACAGCGGGTTCTCCAGCGGGAACAGGCCGAGGCTATAGCCGGCGGTATTGAGCAGCGCGAAGCGGCGGATGCCGTAGCGTTCCTGGGTCATGCGTCTTGCTCCTGTGCGGCGCGCTCTTCGGCCAGGGCACGTGCCATGGCCTCTTCCTCGGATTCTTCGACGGTATCGTCGAGGGTGATGATCGGGTCACCACTGTCATCGTCGATCAGCACCGGCGCCGGCAACGACAGCTCCGTGCTGTGCAGGCTGGCCGCCAGGTCGCGGTCGTGCTGCACCGACAGGCAGACGTCGAGAAAGCGATGCATCGGTGGCAGAAAACGGTATACGCCGTTGCTGTCCTCGGCGAAACCGAGCTGGGTCAGACGGCGGATGATCTTGTCTTCGAGTTCTTCGTGGGTGGTGACTTCGGCCTGCTGGAACAGGTCGCGGTACTTGTCGAGCAGGGCCGGCAATTCATCGCGGCCGATGCTGCCTCCGTCGAGTACCGACAGCGGGTCGCGGCCCTGGTCGGCGAGGTGTTCGACCATGATGAAGGTGAACAGCGCCAGACGCTGGGCGGTCTTGTTGACCTGGGCGGCAGCCTGCTCCGGCACGAAGTAGTAGAAGCCGCGCGGGTCACACACCAGTTCGAAGCCCATCGCCCTGAACAGGGCGCGATACTGATCCTGCATGGTGGAGAGCTGGGCGTAGCATTCGGGCTCGCTGCGCGACAGGTGATAGCCCTTGAACAGTTCGCGGAAGATGGCCGCGAGCTGGGTCATTTCTTTCAGGTCGATATTCATATGCGATGCTCGTTGGCAGCTGGAGCCCAGGCTGCAGCGGATGATTCGTGGTGGCCGATGGTGGATAAATAGCGCGTTGCCCACGTGCCGCTCTGGGGTAGGGTGGACGTCGCTTCATCCGTCCACCGCCCGGCGGTCGCCAAGGTGGACAAAAAAAGCGTTGTCCACTCTACGCAGCACTCAGGCATTGGGGCGGCCCACCAGTGCGAAGGAGCTCAGGCTCACCTCGTGTTCGCGGGTCAGGTACTGGCGGCGCTCCAGGCGATCGCGCTGGAAGCGGCTTTCCCGGGACAGGCGCGAGAACCAGTAGAGCAGTTCGTCGGTGGCGCCTTCGGGCTCCTGCTCCAGTAGCCAGACCATCAGATCCGGCAGCGGCAGGGCCTGCTCGCAACGTTCGATCATTTCCCGGGCGGTCTTCGGCGCACGCGGGCTGTCGCCCTTGCGCTTGCCGCTGGCCTTGGGGAAGTGGTTGGGCTTGGCCTCGAAGCGGGCCAGGGCGTAGACATAGGCCTCGACCTGGGACGCGCTGCCGAGGAAATTGCTCTGCGGCCGAGAGAACAGTGGCATGGCAGCCTGGGGGACGGCATCGATGCCTTTCTTGCGGATCACCGACAGGGCCAGGGCTGCGCCACGCGTCACGGCGTTGTGTCGGCGTGCCTCTTCACGCAGCGGTAGCAGGAGCTCGCGGGCCTTGCGCAGTGTCAGCTGGGCTGTGGTCTGCATTTCCAGGATGCGCGCGTGAGTGCGCAGCAGCAGGTCGTCGTCGACCAGTTGGCCGAGGCGCTGCTGTTCGCCGAGCAGTTTGAGCAACACCTGCTCGACGCGGCGTACACCCTGCTCGAAGGCACCGTCGGCGGCGACCAGTTGGATCATCGGCTCGACGTATTCATCCCAGGTGGCCAGCACTTCGGCGTAACGCTGACGCAGGGGAATCTGCCGGTCGCTGGTCTTGGCCCGTTCGGCCACGCCCATCAGCGCCTGCTCATCGTTGCCGAGCTTCTTCAGAACATCGCGCACACGCATGTCGAGCAGGCGCAACTGGCGGGCCAGGTCGTTGCCGTCGCGAATCTCGAAGGCGTCCTGGATATAGCCGGCCAGGCGCTCGAGATGGCGCAGGTAGGCTTCGATTTCCAGGCACAGACCGAGACGGTGCTCGCGGCGCAGGTAGGCGAGAAAGTCATGGATCTGCGCGTTCAGCTCGAAGCGGTTGGGGCTCTTGGCCACGGGCACCAGGATGTCCAGGCGGATCCACTGATCGAGCAGGGCGGTCACATCCACGGGCGTGCTTTGCGGCGGCAACTGAGCGGTGAGCTGGTTGCGCAACTCCACCAGGCTCAGGGTGCCGGCATCGAAGCGTTCGCAGAGCGGTTCGAGCAGCGCCCAGTGCTCGGCAAGGGCGCGCAATACGCGTTTGGGGTCGATCATCGCGGGGCTGTCGCTCGATTTCGAAAAAACGCCAATTGTACGGGAAAGCGGCGCCAAGCTCTAAGTGACACGCTGCGCATCACGAGAGCTTGTCACGCGGTCGTCATGGCGGGTGGGCATGCTTTGCGGCGGATCGACCGATCATCGCGTGTCCGGCTCGCGGCCCGAAATATCCGCAAATGGACAAAATATGCTCAATGGACTTTCGATATGCGTCGGTTGTCGGCACAATTCGCGTCCGCTTTTTTCAGGAGGCTGGCGGGCTCCTGTTGGCCGACCTTTATTACGGACTGCGCAATGATCAAAACGCCGTACTACCTCATCGACAAACAGAAGCTGCTGGGCAACATGGAGAAGATCGCCTACGTGCGTGAACACTCCGGTGCCAAGGCGCTGCTGGCCCTCAAGTGCTTCGCCACCTGGTCGGTGTTCGACCTGATGCAGCAGTACATGGACGGCACCACGTCATCCTCGCTCTACGAGCTCAAGCTCGGTCGCCAGAAGTTCGCCGGCGAGACCCACGCCTACAGCGTGGCCTGGGCCGACGACGAGATCGAGGAGATGCTGGAAAACTGCGACAAGATCATCTTTAACTCCATCGGCCAGTTGGAGCGCTTCGCCGAGGCGTCCGTTGGCAAGGTGCGTGGCCTTCGGGTGAACCCGCAGGTGAGCAGTTCGGACTATCTGCTGGCCGACCCGGCGCGCCCGTTCAGTCGCCTGGGCGAGTGGGATCCGGTGAAGATCGAAGCCGTCATCGGGCAGATCTCCGGCTTCATGTTCCACAACAACTGCGAGAACGGCGATTTCAGCCTGTTCGACCAGATGCTCGGTCATATCGAAGAGCGCTTCGGTCACCTGCTGCACAAGGTCGAATGGGTCAGTCTCGGCGGCGGCATTCATTTCACCGGCGAAGGCTATGCGCTGGACGCGTTCTGCGCGCGGCTCAAGGCCTTCTCCGAGAAATACGGCGTGCAGGTCTACCTGGAGCCTGGCGAGGCGGCCATCACCCAGAGCGCATCGCTGGAAGTCACCGTGCTCGACACCCTGTACAACGGCAAGCACCTGGCCGTGGTCGACAGCTCCATCGAAGCGCACATGCTCGATCTGCTGATCTACCGTCTCAATGCCAAGCTGGCGCCCAGCGAAGGCGAACACACCTATATGGTGTGCGGCAAGTCGTGCCTGGCCGGAGACATCTTCGGTGAGTACCAGTTCGATCGTCCACTGGCCATTGGCGATCGGCTGTCGTTCGTCGATGCGGCGGGCTACACCATGGTCAAGAAAAACTGGTTCAACGGCCTGAAAATGCCGTCCATCGTAGTGAAACAACTCGACGGTAGCGTCGAGGTGGTTCGTGAGTTTGGTTTTGAAGACTACCTGTCGAGCCTGTCGTAGAGGCGGCAGCTATAAGGCGGGAGCGGCCTGCCGTAGGGTGGACGACGCTTTATCCGTCCACCGCTCTGCAATCGCAATGGTGGATGAAAAGAGCGTCATCCACCCTACGTCTGCTTGCGCCTTGCTCCGGCCATCGATGTCGGGATGGAACAAGCCTGATTCTCGTGAGCCGGTTCTTGATAACGCAGCAACTGTCATAGAAATGCAGTACTCAGGAGGTGAAACAATTGAAGAAGAACGTTCTTATCATTGGTGCAGGAGGTGTCGCCAAGGTGGTGGCCCACAAGTGTGCGCAGCACAACGACGAACTCGGTCGTATTGCCATTGCGTCACGGAACATCTCCAAATGCCAGGCCATCATCGACAGCGTGCATGCCAAGGGCAGCCTGAAACAGGCGGCCGAGATCAAGGCATTCGCGCTTGACGCACTGGATATCGAAGCGACCAGGACGCTGATCCGCGAGACGGAATCGCAGATCGTCATCAACGTCGGTTCCGCCTTCCTCAACATGTCGGTGCTGCGTGCCTGCATCGATACCGGCGCTGCCTACCTGGACACCGCCATTCACGAAGAACCGGGCAAGATCTGCGAAACGCCGCCCTGGTATGGCAACTACGAGTGGAAACACCTCGAGGAATGCCAGCAGAAGAACGTCACCGCCATTCTCGGCGTGGGCTTCGACCCGGGTGTGGTCAATGCCTATGCGGCGCTGGCCCAGCAACAGCATTTCGACCGCATTGATTCGATCGACATTCTCGACGTCAATGCCGGCTCCCACGGCAAGTATTTCGCCACCAATTTCGATCCGGAGATCAATTTCCGCGAGTTCACCGGGCAGGTCTACAGCTGGCAGAACAGCCAGTGGACGACCAACAGCATGTTCGAGGTCAAGCGTACCGATGATCTGCCCGTCGTCGGCGAGCAGAACCTGTACCTGACCGGCCACGATGAAGTGCACTCTATTTCCAAGAACCTGAACGTGCCGAATGTGCGTTTCTGGATGAGTTTCGGCGAGCACTACATCAACGTGTTCACCGTACTGAAGAACCTTGGCCTGCTCTCCGAGCAACCGGTCAGGACTGCCGAAGGCCTCGAGGTCGTGCCGCTGAAAGTGGTCAAGGCCGTGCTGCCCGATCCCGCCTCGCTGGCGCCGGGTTATACCGGCAAGACCTGCATCGGCGATCTGGTCAAAGGCAGCAAGGATGGCCAGCCGCGCGAAGTCTTCATCTACAACGTCGCCGACCACGAAGAAGCCTACGCCGAGACCGACAGTCAGGGCATCTCCTACACCGCGGGCGTACCACCCGTGGCAGCTGCCCTGCTGGTCGCCCGTGGCGAGTGGGACGTGCAGCGCATGGTCAACGTCGAGGAGCTGCCAGCCGAGCCGTTCCTCAAGGCGCTGGACGTGATGGGCCTGCCGACGCGCATCAAGGATGAGCACGGCGATCGCCCCTGGGATCAGGCGCTTTGAGCCTAGCCCGATGAACGAAAAAAGGATCGCCTCGGCGATCCTTTTTCTTTGGGCATTGGTTGGACATTGGGGCTACCCGCAGCAGACGATTCACGCGACAATCAGCGCCCTTGAAAATCGAAGTACCGGGTACCTGACGTTTGAACACCGAGCTGCGACGCCGCGCCTATCTGGATGCCATGCAAGTGGCCAGTTGGCTGCCCCGTGTCGAATTGCCTTTCGCAGCGCCTTCGCGGCCCGAGTTGCTGGTTTCCTTCGAGCCAGAGCCGGAGCCTGAAGTTGTCGCGCCACCCCAGGCACTGGCGAAGCCACCGGAGCCTGTGGTCGTTCCGGCAGGCAACGAGGTGGTTCGCGAGCGGCCACGCATCGAGGTGCCCAAGCCCGGCTCCGCAATCAGAACCAATGAGCCCGTAGCGATTGCCGAAGTCAGTGCGCCGCCACCTCGTGAGCGCCCGGCCCCGCCGCCACGTTTCGCCCTGCAGCTGTTGCGCGCCGGAAGTTGTGCGCTGCTGGTCGAGCTGCCGACTGGCGAGCCTTTTCAGAGCCGCGATCCGGCCTACCTGCTGCTCAAGGATCTGTTGCGCGCCGCCGGCCTGCCGGACAGCCCACAGATCATCGGCGAGCCGGTACGCTGGCCGCTGCTGGTGCGCGGCAATATGGATCAGGGGCCGCAAGCAGCGTTGGACTTCGTGCAGAGTTTCATCGGTGCGCGACTGGAAGAGCAGGAGCCCTGCGTCTGCCTGTGGCTGATCGGCTTGCCGGCTATTCGCTTCGCGGGCGACGCGGATGGCGATGCCTACAACCGCGAGCTGCAGGTCGAAGAGCTGGGTGCCGCCTGGGCGCTCCCCGGCCTGGAGCTGTTGATGGATGAGCCACAGCGCAAACGTGAGCTGTGGCAGGCGATGCAACGGGTTAGGCGGCGCTGGTTGGAGGCGTCGGCATGAGTGACGCGATTTCCTTCCGCCGGGCGACCGAGGCGGATATCGATGCGGTGCTGAAGATCGAGTACGCGGCCTTCAGCCACCCGTGGACACGCGGCATCTTTCTCGACAGCCTGAAGTCTTACGAAGTGTGGCTGATGTTCGAAGGCAGCCAGCAGGTCGGCCATGGGGTGATCAACGTGATCATCGACGAGGCCCATCTGCTCAATATCACCGTCAAACCGGAAAGCCAGGGTCGCGGGTTGGGCTTGCGCTTGCTGGAGCAACTGATGTTACGCGCCGCTCAGCTCAAGGCTGGCGAGTGCTTTCTCGAAGTGCGCTCCAGCAATCAGGCCGCTTACCGTCTGTACGAGCGCTACGGCTTCAATGAAATCGGCCGGCGACGTGATTACTATCCGGCGCCGGGGGGCCGTGAAGACGCCCTGGTGATGGCTTGCACGTTGGTCGAATGAGTCAGCGGCGTGCCTGACGGCGCTCTCCGTCGACCAGGTTCAAAGCGTATTCATTCGACAATAGTGGTGCCTGCTCGTCGCCATCACGGCTATCGACTGTGCGATCGACGGGCGTACCGTCGCGGGTGAGGCCGGCTTCGGGCTGGCCCTTGGGCGAAAACGCCTTCACCACATCATGAAGAAGAACGGACGGCTCTCTCAGGTTATCGATGACCTGCTGCCCGGTGGTTTCCGGCGTTTTGTCAGCCATGACGAACTCCAGAACCGTCGGCCTTGGCGACTGAACGATTCAGCGTTTCGTACGTCATGCTCCAGCCCGTGAAGCGTGAGGTTGAGTGGAAATCGTCTTGTCAAAAAGGGCGATGCATCCGTATGGTGCACATCGATCCTTTCGCGAGCCACAGGCATGAGCGACCTGAAGCACCTGTTCGATAACAATGAGCGCTGGGCTGAAACCATCACCCAGAACGACCCGGACTTCTTTCCCCGCCTGGCTCGCCAGCAGACGCCGGAGTATTTGTGGATCGGCTGTTCGGATGCCCGGGTGCCGGCCAACGACATCGTCGGGCTGCTGCCCGGTGAGTTGTTCGTGCACCGTAATGTGGCCAACGTCGTGCTGCATACGGATCTCAACTGCCTGTCGGTGATCCAGTTCGCCGTCGATGTGCTCAAGGTCAGGCATATCCTGGTCACCGGTCATTACGGCTGCGGTGGTGTGCGGGCGGCCATGCACGATGTGCAATTCGGTCTGATCGATGGCTGGCTGCGCAATATTCGGGACATCTACTACGAGCAGCACGAGCACCTGGCCGCTCTTGCGGACGAAGAGGCGCGTGTCGACCGCCTTTGCGAACTGAACGTGATGAAGCAGGTGGGCAACGTCAGCCACACCAGCATCGTGCAGAACGCCTGGCACCGTGGTCAGCAACTGTCGGTGCATGGCTGCATCTATGGTTTGAAAGATGGTCGCTGGAAGGATCTCGGCGTTACCGTCAGTGGTGCCGAGCAACTGCCCGAGCAGTACCGCCTGCGCCCACCGCAGTCATGAAAATGAGTGGATCCTCACGCCAGCTGGCGATTGCCGGTGTTCTTGTGGCCGTACTGTGCTGGGCCGGCAATGCATTGGTGGCGCGCGCCTTCGCGGGTGAGATTCCGCCGTTTGCCCTGGCATTCTGGCGCTGGAGCCTGGCTTTGATAATCGTGCTGCCGTTCGTGGCGCTGCCGCTGTGGCGTCATCGCGCCGCATTGCGGCATGCCGGCTGGCGCCTGCTGGTCATCGCCGCGTTCGGCATCGCCGGTTACAACACCTTCCTGTACAGCGCGGCGCAAACCACTGCGGCGATCAACATTACTCTGGTCAATACCTGCATCCCGTTGATGACTTTCATCTGTGCCGGGCTGTTGCTGGGCGAGTGGCCGGCACGCCGAGCCTGGTGGGGAATGGGCTTGGCGGTATTGGGTCTGCTGGTGCTGATCAGCCGTGGCGACTGGCAGATACTGGCCGGGTTGGCATTCAATCGCGGTGACCTGATCATGCTGCTGGCGGTGATCGACTGGGCGCTCTACACCGTATTGCTGCGGCGCTGGTCGTCGTACCTGGCGCCGATCCCGCCGCTGGCGCTGCTTGGCATCTTCATGCTGCTGGGCGTGCCGCTGATCCTGCCGCTATACCTCTACGAACTCTCCACCGGTGCTCAGGTGCTGGCGACCCCTGCCAACCTGGCCGCCATCGCCTACACCGCGGTATTCGCTTCGCTGCTGGCCTATCTCGGCTGGAACCACGGAGTGAAAGTGCTCGGTGCATCGACGGCAGCCATGGGCAATTACCTGATGCCGGTGTTCACCGCGATTCTTGGCTGGATCCTGCTGGGCGAGGCGCTGCAGATATTCCACTGGACGGGTGGCGCGATGATCTTTGCCGGCCTGCTGCTGGCGACGTTGCCGAGGCGGTCGCAGCAAGCGGTGGGCTGAAGCAGCCCACCAAGTAGGAAGCGTAGGGTGGATCGGGGCGCGTAGCTGACGCTCTTGTCATCCACCTTTACACGCCACCAACCTGCTCAACGATAAGCAGCCAGCACCTGGTCGATCTGCAGATCCAGGCTTTGCAGGCCGCCGCCGGACAGGTACCACAGTGGTGGATCCAGATAGACGATGCGCTTGGCCTGGGCGGCCGGTGTGCTGGCCAGCTGCGAGTTCGCCAGCGTGGCGACATCCAGAGGTGTGGCACCGATGGCGGCGCTGCGGTCGATGATAAAGATCACGTCCGGGCTGGCGGCTGCGATGTCCTCTGCCGTCAGCGGCTGTGGGCGCTGGCGGGGGGCGTCGGGCGCTTGCGGTTCGGGGGCGGGCAGGGTGCGCGGCGCCTGCAGCAGCGAATAGATCACTGGTTGTTCGGTAGGCGAGAAGCGGCCATCGTTATGGGTCAGCACCAAGGTGCGCTTGCCCGACGAGGCGACGATCTGGCGGGTCTTTTCGGCTTTGTCGTGCAGCGTGGCAAGCGCCTGCTTCGCTTCGGCGGACTTGCCGAAGATCTGCCCGAGCAGGTTGACGTTATGGGCCACACCCGTGAAGTAGTCGTCAGCGGCGATACCCATATCCAGGGTCGGGGCGATCTGCTGCAGTGCGGCGCGGCTTTCGCCCTGGCGCCCGGTGACCAGGATCAACTCCGGTTGCAGGCTGCGCACGGTGTCCACATCCGGTGTCTTCATGCCCCCGGCGTCGCGAAGATCACCGCTCTTGTCCGCCAGATATGGCGGCACACTGGCGGGAGTCGCTATAACGCGGTCGCCAACGCCCAGGGCAATCAGGCTGTCGTAACTGCCGTAATCGAAGGTGACGACCCGCTTTGGATCGTGAACGACTTCGACCTGCCCGTCGGCCTGGGCGATGCTGACGGTGCCCGGCTGTTGCTGGGTATTGTGGCTGCAACCGGCGATTGCCAGTGCCAGCAGGGTAAGCAGAGTGACCTTCTTCACCTGAATGATGCTCCTTGTTGTGATGGGTCGCGGCTGACGTGCCGAAATCCTCAGGTCGGGGAACATAGCACTCGATGCTGATCGAGAAACTTTCTCAACGGGTAAAGATTGCAAACGTTGCCAGACCAGGACGGCAAAGCCCGTAACTACGGCCTTCGTAGGGCTAATTTCGGGCTGTGGAAAACTTTGTTCGGTGATACGGGGTCTATGTCCGTGGCTGGTGCCCACGCAAACGTGACGTTGTCATGGGCGCAAAGGCAATTCGGATGCTAGTGTTATGCCATCTGTAGACGGATGAATCGTGAGTTAATGGATTACTCGGCTACCTCTCGAACTCTCAGATCATGCGCCGTCACCCTGCTGACGGCGTCTTTCGTGCCTCGTCGCGGTGTCCGCTGGAACGGACTGATGTTGCTGACGCTGGCGCTCTGCCTGAGTGGTTGCGCCCGCGACCAGGACAACCGGGCTTTTCTCAGCAACAGCTCTCCCGCCAACCCCGGCGAACTGTTCCAGACCCATTCCGACCGCCTCGCCACCATCGGCATGCGCAATAACCTCAACAGCCTCTATCGCCTGATGGAAAAGCTCTACCAGCGTAACCCACGGGAATGGCGCAAGAGTGGCCTGGGCGACCGCGAGGCTACCCAGCGTGCGGTGCAACAGGCCATCGAGGCGAGGCAGCCGCCGCCATCATTGGCCGGCCGGCAGGATATCGTCGCGCTCAGCTATGCGCTGAGCGCCGAATTTGAAGGTGACCGGGTTGGCGCCTTCATCTATGCCATCGGCAGCATGCTGGTGACCGCCCATGGAGGGCGTACCCAGTTCTATCTCACCGATTCGATCGACGCCCAGTTCGTGCACAACGCCGCGCGCAATATCGAGAAGGCCACCTGGATGCTGGCGACCCGACGTGATGCCCAGGGCAATCCGTTGCTGCTGTCCAACGAGATATCCGAGCAAGGCCGCAACCTGAGCTTCGCCGTGGAGTTCGGCAAGATCGTCGCGCGCCTGGATTATCTGAGTGATGTGCTCGACGAGCGTTACCGGCGTATCGGCGTGAATTACGCCCACAGCCTGCTGTTTCTCAATTTTCTGCCGGTGCAGTAACAGCTCGCCACCTGAAACCGGCGAGCTGTTGCAGCGATCAGACCTTTCTGACGAACTCGGACTTGAGCTTCATCGCACCGATGCCGTCGATCTTGCAGTCGATGTCGTGATCACCGTCGACCAGGCGAATGCCCTTGACCTTGGTGCCGACCTTGACCACCAGCGACGAACCCTTGACCTTGAGATCCTTGATCACGGTGATGGTGTCGCCGTCCTGCAGTACGTTACCGACTGAATCCTTGATCACCTTGGCGTCGTCGCCGACCGCTTCGTTGGCGTTGGGCGACCATTCGTGGGCACATTCCGGGCAAATCAGCAGGGAGCCGTCTTCGTAGGTGTATTCGGAGTTGCAGGCGGGGCAGGGTGGCAGCGCGCTCACGGGGGGATCCTTCTGAGACCATTAATAAAAAGGCCGTAGATTATATAGGGTTTAACGGTTGTCAGGGGATCGCTGCATCAGGGCGGTGTTGGTCATGGAATAACCTGACAACTATTGCCCGTTGTACGGTGTGGGTGTGGATAACCCGAACTCATGTCGGGTTCGGTACCTCCAACCGATAGCAGCCGCCTGATCTGGGATCGGGCACTGCATCTACCGATGATTCACCGGGGCGCGAACGGGCGGCCCGTCATAGCCAGTGGAGGCGCTATGTTTTTACCCAAGTTGCAGGGTGTCAGCCTGTTCCAGGTGATGAAGACCACGGTGAACGATTTCATCGAGGACGAATTACCTACCTACGCGTCGGCTCTGGCTTTCCAGATGTTCTTCTCGCTGTTTCCCTTTCTGTTGTTCCTGGTCGCGCTGATCAGCCTGCTGGATATGCAGCCGTTCTTCGACTGGTTGCGACAGCAGGCCGAACTGGTGCTGCCACAATCCACGGTCGAGCTGGTCAATCCGGTCATCGATCAGTTGCAGACCCAGAAGGCCGGTCTGTTCTCGATCGGTATCGTGGTGGCGCTGTGGACGGCCTCATCGGCAGTGCGCTCGGCCATGGATGCGATGAACAAGGCCTACGGCGTTAAAGAGGGCCGCAAACCCTGGAAGCGCATCCCCTTGTCGCTTCTCTACACCGTCGGCATTGCAGCAGCACTCCTCACGGCGGCGGCGCTGATGGTGCTCGGTCCGCAGGTAATGAGCTGGCTGGCGCAACAGATCGGCATCGAGCAGATCGTGGTGACTCTGTGGAACTGGCTACGCTGGCCGATAGCGGTGTTCCTGCTGATGGTCGTGGTGGCGGTGGTGTACTTCGTGGCACCGGACGTTGAACAGCGCTTCCGCTTCATCACGCCGGGTTCGGTGCTGGCCGTGGTGGTGTGGATCGGTGCATCGCTCGGCTTTGCCTATTACGCGCAGAACTTCGCCAACTACAACGCCACCTATGGCAGCATCGGGGCGATCATCGTGTTCCTGTTGTACCTGTACATCTCTTGCGCGGTGCTGTTGTTTGGCGCCGAGCTCAATGCCGTCATCGAGCATTATTCGCAAGAGGGCAAGGAGCCGGGCGAAAAAGAGGTCGAGCCAGACGCTGATCCTGCCCGGTGACCCGCACTCTCAGGGCTGCGCTGGTGGCCAGGTCAGTTGCCCGCTGTCGCTGAAGCGGCGAGTGCCGAACAGGCCATCGGCGAGTTTGCCGCGTAGCTGATACGGCAAACTCTGGCCGGGCTGATAGCCGCTGGCGCCCCAGGCCTGGCGAAATACCGAGTAGGCGGAAATGGTCACTGGCACGCTGATCACGGTTTCGCCGAAGCGCGGTACCTGGCCGCTCTGGTCGCTGACGCCGCGTGCCAGAGGCTGATCGTTTATATCCAGCTGCAGCGACACGCCATTGAAGTCGATGGCGCTCTCGTTGGGGTTCTGTACCCGCAGCTTCACTGCAAAACGCATTTCCAGCCCCTCGCCGGGTAGCGGTTCCAGACCGACCAGGTCGATCTGCAGCGGGTCGCGCGGTGCCAGCGTGGCGCAGGCGGTGAGGGCCGATATCAGCAGCACAATGGTCAGGTGACGCAGTGATCCTGCGAGGCGCATGGCATTTCTCCGACGGTCGATCATGCAATTGTGACCGCGGGCGGCGGCTTTCGGCTCAGGCTGTGCGCAAGGCCTGGCTATACAGCAGCATATCGATCATCGCTTCCACCATGGCATGGGCATGGGCGCCGAGATCGTAGGCTTCGGGGTTGAGCAGCCAGTGGGCCTGAATGCCATCCATGTAGGCATGCAGGCAGATAGCCGCGCGTTGGCAATCCAGATCGGCGGGCAGTTGGCCGCGATTCACGGCATTGCGTAACGTCCTTGCAATGCGCTGATCGCAATCTTGGTTGAATGCCTGCATCTGCTGGCGCAGGTCGCCGAGCTCCGCGGTGTATTCGCATTTGTATTGCAGGATTTCTCCAACGCGGCGACATTGAGCATCGCTGTGCATGCGCAGAAGTAGCTGCACCAACAACTGGCGCATGTTGCCCAGTGGGTCGGGCTCGTCCTCGCTTTCGCAGGCACGGGCCAGTTCTTCCTGGGGCAACATGAGGCGGTCGAGCATGGCCTGGAATACGTCGACCTTGTTCTGAAAGTGCCAGTAGATAGCGCCCCGAGTCACGCCGGCCGTAGCCGCGATGTCCGCGAGGGAGGTGCCGGACACGCCCTTGGCATAGAACACCCGCTCGGCCGCATCAAGGATGTGCGTTCGGGTTTCTTCGGCTTCCTCTTTGGTGCGTCTCGCCATCTGAGCAGGTTCCGCGTGTTGAAAAGATCGATAAGTGGATGAAAACCCTGGATCAGGGTTACGGACAGGCCACAGTGTTACACAAAAGATGCGTTTACAAACATTCTCGGATGTAAGTATATTTGCGCTCTATTCCCAGTATCCACCTCGGCTATCTGCCAGGTACCGCCCGCGCGGCTCGAATCAATATGACAATGAGGTTCTTTCAGATGCAGAAGAAGCCAGCCTTCGCCGCTTTGGTTTCCGCTATCGCTCTGGCCACGCTGACGCTCGCTGGTTGCAGCGAAGATGCCGCGCCACCACCCCAGCAAGCGCCTACCGTAGGTATCGTTACGCTGCAGGCCGAGTCCTACACCCTGACCACCGAGTTGCCGGGTCGTACCGCTGCGTACCGCATTGCCGAGGTGCGTCCGCAGGTCGATGGCATCATCCAGAAGCGCCTGTTCCAGGAAGGCTCGGAAGTCAAAGCCGGCCAGCAGCTGTATCAGATCGATGCGTCGGTCTACGAGGCGGCCTCGAAGAGCGCCCAGGCGACACTGGCATCGGCCAAGTCTCTGGCCGAGCGTTACAAGGATCTGGTCGCCGATCAGGCCGTGAGCCGCCAGGCCTACGACGAAGCCCAGGCGGCGCGCCTGCAGGCAGAGGCTGCGCTGGAGCAGGCTCGCATCAACGTGCGTTACACCAAGGTGCTGGCGCCAATCGCTGGTCGTGTCGGCCGTTCTGCGGTAACCGAGGGGGCTCTGGTCAGCAACGGCCAGACCAACGCCATGGCGACCATCCAGCAGCTCGACCCGATCTACGTCGACGTGACCCAGCCGACCAAGGATCTGCTGCGCCTGCGCCGCGAACTGGAAAGCGGTCAGTTGGAGAAGGCCGGCGAGAACGCTGCCAAGGTTCAACTGCGGCTGGAAGACGGCAGCAACTACGAGCACGAAGGAAAACTGGAATTCACCGAAGTGTCGGTCGATGAAGGCACCGGTTCGGTAACCCTGCGTGCCGTGTTCCCCAACCCGGATCATAACCTGCTGCCGGGCATGTTCGTTCACGCGCGGCTTGCCGCTGGCGTCAATCAGAAAGCCATCCTCGCACCGCAGCAAGGTGTGACGCGCAATTCCAAGGGTGATCCGACCGCGCTGGTGGTCAATGCCGAGAACAAGGTCGAGTTGCGTCAGCTCAAGGCCGAGCGTACCGCCGGCAACCGCTGGCTGGTTCTCGAGGGTCTGAACCCTGGCGACAAGCTGATCACCGAAGGTCTGCAGTTCGTGCAACCAGGCGCCGAAGTGAAGACCACCGAAGCGAAGAATGTAGCTGAACCGCAGGCGTCGGCTTCCGACCAGGCTGCCAACCGCTAAGGAGCGATTACACGATGTCGAATTTCTTCATCGACAGGCCGATCTTTGCCTGGGTGATCGCGCTGGTGATCATGCTGGCGGGCGGTCTGTCCATCCTCAAGTTGCCGGTCAACCAGTACCCGAGCATCGCGGCCCCGGCCGTTAGTATTCAGGTCAACTATCCGGGTGCTTCCGCACAGACCGTGCAGGACACCGTGGTTCAGGTGATCGAGCAGCAGCTCAACGGTATCGACGGGCTGCGCTACATCAGCTCGGCGAGTAACTCCGATGGCAGCATGGAGATCATCGTTACCTTCAACCAGGGCACCAACCCGGATATCGCCCAGGTTCAGGTACAGAACAAGTTGCAGCTGGCGACTCCGATGCTGCCTCAAGAGGTTCAGCAACAGGGGCTGCGGGTTACCAAGTCGGTGAGGAACTTCCTGCTGGTTATCGGCGTGGTTTCTACCGACGGCAGCATGACCAACCAGGATCTCTCCAACTACATCGTCGCCAATATGCAGGATCCGATTTCGCGGACTCCAGGTGTCGGTGACTTCCAGGTATTCGGCGCCCAATACGCCATGCGTATCTGGCTGGATCCAGCCAAGCTCACCAACTTCCAACTGACCCCGGTCGATGTACGTACTGCTGTGGAAGCGCAGAACGTACAGATATCTTCCGGTCAGTTCGGTGGTCTGCCGGCCGCGCCTGGTCAGCAGCTCAACGCCACCATCATCGGCAAGACCCGACTGCAGACGCCGCAGGAGTTCCGCGACATTCTGCTCAAGGTCAATCGTGATGGTTCCCAGGTACGCCTCGGCGATGTCGCTCGAGTCGAACTGGGCGGTGAGAACTACAACGTTCGCGCGCAATTCAATGGTAATGCCGCTTCCGGTCTGGCAATCCGCCTGGCCACGGGTGCCAACGCCCTGGATACCGCCAAGGCGATTCGCGCCACCATCGACGAGTTGAAGCCCTTCTTCCCGGCAGGGATGGAAGTGGTCATGCCTTACGACTCCACGCCAGTGGTGCAAGAGTCGATCAACGGCGTGATCACGACCCTGATCGAAGCCTTCGTGCTGGTCTTCCTGGTGATGTACCTGTTCCTGCAGAACTTCCGGGCCACCCTGATCCCGACCCTTGCTGTACCCGTGGTACTACTGGGTACGTTCGGTGTGCTCGCGGTGTTCGGTTACAGCATCAACACCCTGACCATGTTCGCCATGATTCTGGCCATCGGCCTGTTGGTGGACGATGCCATCGTGGTGGTCGAAAACGTCGAACGGGTGATGCGCGAAGAGGGGCTGTCGCCGCTCGAAGCGACGCGTAAATCCATGGGCCAGATCCAGGGCGCGTTGGTGGGCATTGGCGTGGTGCTATCGGCAGTGCTCTTGCCGATGGCCTTCTTCGGCGGCTCGGTGGGGGTGATCTACCGGCAATTCTCCATCACCATCGTTTCGGCCATGGTGCTTTCGGTAATCCTCGCGCTGATCTTCACACCGGCACTGTGCGCCACCCTGCTCAAGCCGATTGCCAAGGGCGACCACCACGAGAAGCGTGGATTCTTCGGCTGGTTCAACCGCACGTTTGAGCGCAGCGTCAATGGCTATGAGCGTGGCGTACGCAGTGTCATCAAGCGCAAGGCTCCGTTCCTGATCATCTATGCGGTAATCGTCGCGGCGATGGCCTGGCTGTTCACCCTGATTCCGTCGGCGTTCCTGCCCGAAGAAGATCAGGGCGTTCTGTTCGCCCAGGTGCAGACACCATCGGGCTCCAGCGCCGAACGTACCCAGGCTGTCGTTGATGACATGCGCAAGTACCTGCTGGAAGACGAGAAGGATGTGGTCAACTCGGTATTCACCGTGACCGGCTTCAACTTCGCCGGCCGTGGCCAGAGTTCGGGTATGGCATTCATCATGCTCAAACCGTGGTCCGAGCGTACGGCCGCCGGCACCAGCGTGTTCGATCTGGCGCAGCGTGCTCAGGGCCGATTCTTCGGCGGTGAGTTCCGCGATGCCATGGTCTTCGCCTTCGCCCCGCCAGCGGTAATGGAAATGGGTAACGCCACCGGCTTCAATCTGTTCCTGCAGGATCGTGCCGGCGTTGGTCAGGCCACGCTGAACGAAGCCCGTGACAAGTTCCTGCAACTGGCACGAGAAAACCCAGCTCTGGCTAGCGTTCGCGCCAACGGCCTGCTGGACGAGCCGCAATACAAGCTGCTTATTGATGACGAGAAGGTACGCACCCTTGGTGTCTCCCTGTCGGACGTCAACAGCACCCTGCAGGTCGGCTGGGGTGGTAGCTACGTCAATGACTTCATCGACAAAGGCCGGGTCAAACGCGTCTATCTGCAAGGTGAAACCACCTCGCGGATGAGCCCGGAAGATCTCGACAAGTGGCATGTTCGTAACGATCAGGGCCAGATGGTGCCGTTCAGCGCGTTCGCCTCGGGTGAGTGGACATATGGTTCGCCCAAGCTGTCGCGCTACAACGGCGTGAGCGCTATCGAGATCCTCGGTGAGCCGGCTCCTGGCCGCAGTTCGGGTGAGGCCATGGCCGCGGTCGAGGAGATTGCCAGCCAACTGCCGCAAGGTATCGGTTTCGATTGGACGGGGCAGTCCTACGAGGAAATCCTTTCCGGTTCTCAGGCGCCAGCGCTCTATGCGCTGTCCCTGCTGGTAGTGTTCCTCGCCCTGGCGGCTCTGTACGAGAGCTGGTCGATTCCGTTCTCGGTCATGCTCGTGGTTCCGCTGGGTATCATCGGCGCGCTGCTGTTCACCCTGGGTCGTGGGCTGTCGAACGACGTGTTCTTCCAGGTGGGGCTGATCACGACCATCGGTTTGTCGGCGCGTAACGCGATTCTTATCGTCGAATTCGCCAAGGCGTTGCACGAACAGGGCAAGAGCCATGTCGAAGCCGCAGTGGAAGCTTGCCGCATGCGTCTGCGTCCCATCATCATGACCTCGCTGGCGTTCATCCTCGGCGTGGTTCCGCTGGCGGTCTCCAGCGGCGCGGGGGCAGGCAGCAAGCACGCCATCGGTACCGGTGTGATCGGTGGTATGTTCACGGCCGCGGTTCTGGCGATCTTCTGGATCCCGCTGTTCTACGTGCTGGTCAGCTCCATGTTCAAGGACAAGAGCGCCAAAGAAACCAACGAGAAGGAGGCCGGCCTGTGAGGCAGTCCCTGTTGTCTCTGGCAGTCGCGAGCATCGTGCTCAGCGGCTGCACCATGATCCCCGACTACCAGCGCCCGCAGGCGCCGGTAGAAGGTGCCTGGCCCCAGGGCCAGGCGTACGAGGGCAGCACGGTTCAGGGCTCGGTCGCAGCGGCCGATCTTGGCTGGCGCGAATTCCTGCGTGACCCGGCGCTGCAGCGGCTGGTGGAAACCGCGCTGAACAACAACCGCGACCTGCGCGTCGCAGCGCTGAACGTCGAGGCCTACCGCGCCCAGTACCGCATCCAGCGCTCCGAGCTGTTCCCCAGCATTTCGGCCGATGGCAGCGGTTCGCGTCAGCGCCTGCCGGCTGACCTGTCGCAGACCGGTAGCTCGACCGTCAGCGGGCAGTACAGTGCCACCGTCGGCGTAAATGCCTGGGAAGTGGATTTCTTCGGACGTCTGCGCAGCCTCAACGAGCAGACCCTGCAACAGTACTTCGCTACCGAGGAAGCGCAGCACAGTACGCAAATCAGCCTGATCGCCAGTGTGGCCAACGCCTACCTGACCCTGCAGGCCGACGAAGCACTGCTACGTCTGACTCGCGACACCCTGGGCACCTTCCAGCGCAGCCTGGAGCTGACTCAGCGCAGCTTCGACGTCGGCGTGACCGACGCCCTGGCCCTGAGCCAGGCCCGTACTTCGGTGCAGACCGCTCAGGCCAACCTGGCTCAGTACACCCGTCTGGTCGCCCAGGATCGCAACGCCCTGGGCGTGCTGCTGGGCGGCGCCGTGCCGGCCGACCTGCCGCAAGGTGAAGGCCTGGACAAACAACTGCTGGCCGACATCCCGGCTGGTCTGCCGTCCGATTTGCTGCAGCGTCGTCCGGACGTGCTGCAGGCCGAGCGTGAACTGCTTGCCGCCAATGCCAGCATCGGTGCCGCGCGTGCCGCGTTCTTCCCGAGCATCAGCCTGACCGCCAATGCCGGGACAGCCAGCAGCCAGCTGTCGGGGCTGTTCGATGGTGGTTCGGGTACCTGGCTGTTCCAGCCGCAGATCAACCTGCCGATCTTCACGGCCGGGCGTCTGCGCGCCAACCTCGACTATGCCGAGATCCAGACGAACATCCAGGTGGCGAGCTACGAGAAAGCGGTGCAGACCGCCTTCCAGGAGGTCGCCGATGGCCTGGCTGCTCGTGGCACCTACGGAGAGCAACTGCAGGCTCAGCGCAGCCTGGTGGAAACCTCGGAGAGCTACTACAACCTCGCCGACCGCCGCTTCCGTACCGGCGTGGACAGCTATCTGACCCTGCTCGATGCTCAGCGTCAGCTGTTCAGCGCACAGCAGGAACTGATCGGTGTGCGTCTGTCGCAGCTCACCAGCGAGATCAACCTGTACAAGGCACTTGGTGGTGGCTGGAACGAACGTACCCAGACCGCGGCCCGCGCACCGCAATCCTGAGCCACTTCGTTCAGGCCAAAAAAAGCCCCGGATTTCCGGGGTTTTTTCATATCTGCGTGCCGCCCGTTACGGGATCTGCGCGCGAGCCGAGCCGTTCATCTTGTGGCGAACCAACTGGATCATACCCGGCAGGATCGACACGATGATGATGCCGATGATCAGGTAATGCAGGTTGCTTTGCACCGCAGGCAGGTTGCCGAAGAAGTAGCCACCGTAGGTGAACAGAGTGACCCAGAGAATCGCGCCGACCACGTTGTAGGCAGCGAAGTGGGCATACCTCATCCGGCCCATACCGGCTACGAATGGCGCGAAGGTGCGTACGATGGGCACGAAGCGCGCGAGGATGATGGTCTTGCCGCCATGACGTGCGTAGAAGCCTTGAGTGATGTCCAGATAACGGCGGCGAAAGATCTTCGAGTCCGGGTTGCTGAACAGCTTCTCGCCCATGAAGCGGCCTATGGTGTAGTTCAGCGCATCGCCGAGAATCGCCGCGGTGATCAGTAACAGCACCAGCAAGTGTACGTTCATGCTGCCGTGTACGGCGATCGCGCCCGCCACGAACAACAGTGAATCACCTGGCAGGAAGGGCGTCACCACCAGGCCGGTTTCGCAAAACACGATCAGGAACAGGATCGCGTAGATCCACGTGCCGTATTGGGCGATCAGGGTCGCCAGGTGCTGGTCGATATGTAGAATGAAATCGATAACCAGGTGAATGAATTCCATCAAGGGCTCCAACTGTATACGCAGGCCCGCTGCGATTCAGGGCGGGCGGTGGGGCGGCATTATGCTTGCGTCAATGTGCAAAGGTGCGTGTTACACGGGGTCAGGCAGGCTTTTGAGCAGTGCTGAGGGCAAGCGTTCCGTCAGACGGGCACGGGGCGACGAAAGCGCCAGTAATTGGGGGAGGGGCGCTGCCGTTAGCGACGCGCGGTCTCGGTGATATGCAGTTCGGTGGTTTGCGCTTCCTTGGCCGGTACGGCGAGCGGTTCGCTGCCCGTGGCGCCCAACAGGGCGCGCTGCTTGGCATTGGCCGCCATCCGCTCTAACCAGGCCAATTGCAGATCGCGGTACTGCGGAGCCACTACCGCGCTGTTCAGGCGTGCCTGCTCTTGCCAGAACTCGGCGTCGCCGCGCCACCAGGGATCTTCGCCTGGCGCAGGCGTGTTGGTGACGACTGGCGTCGTGCGCGCCGCAATGGTCGGTACCGCGGTGACGACCTCTGGCGCAGCCGGTTGCGACACGGGTCGCAGCAGGGCGAACAGGTAGGTGCCTCCATAAGCCAGCGCGGCGCCAACGGCCATAGCCGCGGCACCGCGTATCAGCTCGCTACGCGGGCTGTAGGGTTTACGAACTGAAGCTTTCATCATCCATCCCTAGAAGAGAAAGGGCCGACACGCACGCATGGCGGACACGTTTGTGAATGATAGCTACTTGCGCGGCGCTAATGAGCTTTTTTCCGTGTCGGCATGCTGCGCCAGAGCGCTTACTTGGCCTTGATGATGCGCTGGATGGTGCCGGTATTGTTGTTCAGCAATACGTAGTCGGTACCGATCTTCACCCAGTGCTCGTGTTCCTTGTCCTCCGGCTCGGGCAGGTTGTGCTTTTTCAGATCCTTGATGGCGTAATCGTCGCGCCAGTATTTGTGCGGCGCGGGCGTGCCTTCCTTGAGTTGACCGATGTGCATCGGATCCTTGGATTCCGGGTCTTCCTGATCGGGCTGCTGCTGCAACACCTGATTCTGGTAAGCCTCGCGGGCAGGTTCCTGCTCTGCAGGGTCGGCCGCATGGGCGAAGCCGGTGACCAGCAGAGTGCCGAGCAATACACTGAGGGTAGGCGTGGTTTTCATGGGTGACTCTCCTTATTCCGTGTCCATGATTATGGACAGGAACAGGTTGCAGAAAACTCAACCTAAATTTGCAGGGGGTCGCTGGCAGAGCGTTAATTCGACGAGCGCTGGACTTGATGTGGAGGTCTTGCACGACCCACATGCTGCCGAACGGTGTCTTTTTTCCATGAACTTCGGCGCACTTGATACGCCTATTGTTCAAGTTCCACTATTCGAGTCAGTCATGCCCGTTTCCGTATTTCTTGCCCTGGTATTCGGCTGCGTCGGTGCTGTGCTGATGGGCATTGGTCTGTCCCGTCGTCGTGCCAGCCGGGATTGGCAGCAGGCGCAAGGACGGATCATCGCCAGCGCCTGGGGGCTCAACACGCCGAGCCGCTACCCGCGTTTCGAATGGCGCGACGAACACGGCCACCTGCATACGCATGAAAGCAGCATGAGCAACTGGCGCCACTACCGCAAAGGCGATGTGGTGCCGGTTCGCTATGACCCCGCCTTCCCCAAACACGCGGTGATCGACACCCCGGTACAGCGCGGCGCTTCGTTCTTCTGGCTCGGGGTGTTGTTGTGCAGCATCTCCAGCATCTTTCTGGTGGTCGAGCTGCTGCTTGAATAGTCGATCACTGTCGGCTTGCGACGACTCAGTACATACGTCCAATTCGATAAAGCTGCCCTGGCGGCATAGCGGCTGCTCGTTATGTGCCTGATCGCACTCCGACCGACACGCCGCTGGCCCTTGCAGTGGCGTCGATATGGCTGATGCCCAGATCGCGGCTATTGCTGCTTTATGATGGATCTGTTGCCACTCGCAATGTCCGTCACTTCGACTACTTGGGAGTAGCGGTTATAGACCCATGGGATGAGTGAGGGCGGTGAGGAGGCGCGGCGTAGTCACTGGCGCAAACAAAAAGGGCTTACCTTTCGGTACGCAGTCACTTGAACTGGATTGGTAAGTAGCTGTTATCAATGGTGTTTGTGTGGTGGTTGCGAGTTAGGTATACATACAGGCATACACGGTGCCAGCTGCTGGGGCTGGTCAGCGTCAGTTGGCCAGCGCCTGGATAACGTGCGTTGGGTCGTTATGGATAGCGCGCAACAAGGCCTTGGCTGGCCCCGTTGGTTCGCGCCGGCCCTGCTCCCAGTTGCGCAGGGTGCCAAGCTGAACGTCGATCATCGCGGCGAACCGGGCCTGGGTCAGACCGGTGGCCTTGCGGATTTCCTTCACCTGCAGTGCGTCTACAGTGAACTCCCTCGATGGCTGCCGCTCGCCTCGATGGATTTCATCCATTTGCTGGACGCTTTCCAACAGGTCGTCGAAAAATTTGCTCATGGTGATTACCTCCACCGTTCGATGATGTGCTTGAGCGTCTTGCGCTCGTCTGCGCTCAAATCGTCTTTTTCGTTCTTTGGGTAGATCAGCAGTAGTGCGATCTGCGAGGCTGCCGAGAAGTGGTAGTAGATAACCCGCGACCCGCCGCGCTTGCCGTGCCCGCTGGAGGCCACCCGCACTTTGCGGATGCCGCCTGTGCCTTCGATAACATCACCCATCTCTGGGCAGTAGGCCAGGAGGCGTTGGAAGGCCGCATAGCTATCGTCATCCAGCAGCTCGCGTAGCCGCTTGGTGAAAATTGGAGTCTCGATAAAGATCATGCTTGAAATGTACGCCATTGACGTACAGCTCGCAACTGCCGATCTATTCAGAGGTCTTTAACATGCAGCGCGTCTTGGCTGACACAGCTGTCAGCGTGTCCGAACTGAAGAAAAATCCTTCCGCCGTGCTTAGGACTGCCAACGGCTCACCAGTTGCCGTACTCAGCCGCAATCGGATCGTGGGGTATATGGTTCCGGCCGACCCAGGTGCGCCAACACCTAGGGCTTTGGATAACGTCGAAACCCTCAAAGGAAACAACGTCATGGGCAAAAGTACCATGGAACCCGCGCAAAGCTACGCTGGCGCTGAGCTGATCGATCCTGATATGCGGATCATCCGCATGCCTGCGGTCGAAATACTGACCGGGTTGAAGCGGGTGACTATTTACAAACACCTTGAGGATGACCCGAACTTCCCGCGTCAGGTACCGCCTGAGCGACAGCAAACAGCGTGGCGCTCCGGTCGGCTGGGTTGCTGGCTGAGGTTCAGGCTTGGGTGCATAGTCGCAGCGCTTTGTGCGAGGAGGCAGCATGAACCTGATCACCAATCTTCGTGCAGCTTCCCATCGCCGTCCGGCAGTTGGTGCTCTGCATTCCGACTTCAACCTTGCGGGCCGCCTGGCTCGCTACAACGCTCATATGCGGCGCGCTCGCGCCCTAGAAACCATGAATGTTGGAGGTTGAAATGAATACTGCAGCCAAGTTGGTTCACCAAGATTCCACGGTTTCCCAACCCCGCCTTCGCCAGCGTGTAAAGGCGACCAAACCGGCAGAGGTACGGGAGCTTTATGGCTTCAAGATCCTGGGCGACAAAGTCCAAGGGTATTTCGTGCTGGGGACGGCCGCGGGCGGCGAGGGGCTGGAGCCGGTAGGGCCACTCCCGAATGAAGGCCAGGCCAACAAGGTAATTGCCAACCTCAGGGAGTACTTTCCTGATGAGCAGTATCGAGTCGACCTTCGGGAAGTTGAGTTCAAAGGGCAGTTTGAGCTCGGCCAGCAGCATCAGTCGGCAATGCTCCGTGTACGTGGGCGATTGAACGCTGCCTATGCAGAACGCCATGGGCTTTTCCGTGTCATCGACGGCTGGACGTATGCCTATTACGTCAAGTTGAAATCGGTTGGGCTGGTGTTCGAGCGTGTTGGTGGTGATGACGACCTTCCGATCCATGTCACTCATGGTATCGACCCTACCAAGTCCGACAAAGCCACTCCTGTCGGTGTCATTGGCCCGTTCGAGCATGAGGAGGAGGCAGAGGTCGCACTCCTGGCTATTGCGAAGCTGTTTCCGGAAGAGTCGTTCGATATCCACTGCTCGCAGATCGCCAGTAGTATTTGCCTTCCCATGAAGCTGCCGAAGGAGCAGGAGGTTGCCCGCCAGAAAGTCACGGCACTTTCGGCTCGTTGGCGTCATCTCGGTGGGTTCGTGAACTACTACACCCTTGATGACGCTATCCAGCGTGCGCCATTCGGCAAGTTTGGGCCGTTCCCTACCCTAAAGGCAATGCGTACGGCGGAGAAAGCCATCAAGGCTCATCATCCTGGCGCGTTGGTAGTTCGTTGCCAGCGTGGGCTGGATGAAGACATGGCCAGTGCCAGCCATGCCGACCTCTGCATCGAGTACACCAAAACCCTCGAAAAACTCGCTGCCCTAGGAGCCTAACCATGAATATCGAAAAACACCGCATCAGCGGTGCAGGCACCTCTTTGCCTGAGAAAAGCCAAGTACTTGTAGTGATTGCTCTTGAGGCTGAGTTGGCCGAGGGCATCACACTGACCCGGGAAGAGGTTCACCACTTCAACCACGCCCGCGATATCTATGACGAATTGCGCCGGGCGCTGTTCGACGCGGTAATGCCGGCGATTGGTGGCAGCCACCATCCCGTGAGTGTGCGGCTCTACGACTTGTTGCAGGAGTTCCATCTGCATTCCGGCGGCATGGTGGCCAGGCATCGCCAGGCAATGGAGCGGATGGATCAGGAACGGGAGGTGGAGGCATGAGCACCGTCGACTTCGGAACCACCTTCGAGCGCGCTCCGGGCGGATTGGTTTTCTACTTCGTCGGCACCCCTTCGGTGTTGGTAAACGATCTCCCCAGAGCCCGGATGGTCAGCCCCTTCGTTTCCCGCGAGGAGTATCCACGGCATGAACGATGTGGAACTGATTCCTGATGACGCGAAACCATGGGTGGATATGTCGCTCTGGCAGGCGCCCGGCGGCGGTTTGGACGCAGTCCGAGACTCCGCCGGGCGCGCCCAGAGCGCCCGGTGACGTCCTTGTAACACGTCAGATAAACGAAGTTCGCCAACCAGACAAAACCAGAGTGATACATAAATGAGCAAGCCAAAAGACTTCACCCGGATTGATATCGAAACTGGGCTGGTCAATCAGAACAGTCGGCTTTTTGTTGACCCCGCCTGTTCTGGTTTCGTGGATCTGTCAGGCGTCCGCTTGCTCCGTTGCGGTGTTGATACCGTGCGCCAGTTGTACCGGGGCCTGATCCGCCCGGACGTGATGAGCCTGTTTGAGAAACCGGGCGTCATGGTCGAATTCGCTGATCAGATCTGGCACTCGGGTCGGGTCAGCAAAGACTCTGGCTACCAGTACAAGCTCCAGAATGCTGACCTGGGCATCATCTTGCTGATCAAGAACTTCAACGCCAAGATCAACGCCATCGGCCCACATCTGAAAATCGAAGTCTCGCCCCATGCCATCGACGCTCTGTCACCTGAGCGTCTGCAGGAACACATGGACTACTACGCTGCAGCAGTCCTGAGCCATCGTGAAATCAACCAATGCGCCGTCCATCTCGCTCTAGACCTGCAGGGCTGGAAGCCACCTGTGGATCTGGTCGCCCGCATGCACTGCCGGGCTCGCACTCAGCGTGATATTTCGGGCATCAATGAAATCAACTGGGCGACAAAATCCAGCACCTACGGTCGTGGCGAAACCTCCATGTTCGGCTCTGCCAGTGGCGTGCAGCTCTGTATCTACAACAAGACTGAACAGGCCCGCGCTACCGACAAGCTCGACTACTGGGAAAGCGTCTGGAAGCGCCGCGACAGTTTCGACCCGCAAGACCCGGACAACTACGATCCTGACGCTGATGTGTGGCGTGTAGAGCTGCGCTATCACCACTCGATCATCCAGCAATTTGCCAGTGGCTCTATCGATCTGAAATCCGGTGCGCTGATTGATACCAGCTCCTTTGCTGCCTTCGCTGGCCATCTGGACGGGCTCTGGCAGTATGGCCTTCGCCAATTCAAGCTGCTTGCTCGCCCTGGTTATTTTGAGCCTATCTGGACGCTGATCCGTGATGACGTGCGCGTCGATCTGCTGGTGGATTCGCTGCTCGATGACACTGAATACAAGCGCTACTACAAAACCTCGCGTGGCTTTTCCGGCAAGAACGTTGAGCTGTTCCTGGGAAACTTCGTAAGCCTGCTGGCAAGGGAAAAGGTGAGAGCAAAAAAGGCGTTTAAGACCCTGCAGCAATGGGACTGCTGGCCGGTCATCCGTGATCACTACGCCGCCAAGGAAATGACCCAGGACGATCTCTACAAACACATCAAGCATCTGCTGCAGGAACGTCATGTGCGGTGGGGTAGGGCGGTATGACGGCGCGTAAGGAAGGCAAAACGTGGACTGCGGACTTCTACGAAAACGGTCGTTCTGGCCGTCGAATCAGGAAGTACGGATTTCTGACTAAATCGGCTGCCCAGCGCTATGAGTCAGACTACTTTGCTACGTTGCAGCAAACCGGCAGGCCGCTTGATGACCGTCTTTCCGGTCTGGTCACCTTGTGGCACTCATTGCATGGCAGCAGCCTGAAGGACGTGAAGGGCCGACTCTCTCGCACGCTGGCTGTCGTTGAACGCCTCGGTAACCCGCTGGCCTCTCAGTTCGATGCGCTAGCCTGGGCTCGCTATCGGCAGGCCCGGTTGAAGGATGTTTCGCCCCACACCGTCAACCATGAGCAGCGTTACCTATCGGCTGTTTTCTCTGAGCTGATCCGCCTCGGTGCATGGCATGGCGTCAACCCGCTGGCCAAGATCCGCCAGATCAAGACCGACCAGACCGAGCTGACGTTTCTGACCCTGGATCAAGTCGGTCTGCTGCTCGATGAGTGCAGGAAGTCCACCAACAACCACACCTACCCGGTTGCTTTGATCTGCTTGGCAACTGGGGCTCGTTGGGATGAGGCCGAAAGTCTGAGCCGTGCGGCGCTATTCGGGGGCAAGGCCCATTTCCACAGGACAAAGAATCGTCAGTCCCGGTCGGTGCCGATCCCTAAAGAAGTTGAGGAGGCTGCGTTATCCGTTGCCATGCCAGGATCTGGCCGACTGTTCATGCCCTGCAGGGCTGCTTTCCGTAGCGCGTATCAGCGTTGTGGTTTCCATACGCCGGGTCAGCTGACCCACATTCTGCGTCATACCTTCGCCAGTCATTACATGATGGGGGGAGGGGATATTCTCAGCTTGCAGCGGATCCTGGGTCACTCGTCTATCACAATGACCATGCGTTATGCGCATCTATCGCCTGATCATCTGGAATCAGCGCTGAGGCTCTCGCCGCTGCAGCAGAGCGGCCACGCGTTCACTTGAATATCCAGAGCAATGATGTAGTATGTCTATAACGCTTAACGTTAAGGATTAAAGCGTGATTTTGAGCTTTAAGTGTCCAGAGACTCGGGCTCTGTTCGAAACCGGTGATTCGCGGCGGTGGAAGAATATCCTCAATGTCGCCACGCGGAAGTTAACCATGCTGCACGCGGCCACTGAGCTTCGAGACCTGCGTTCTCCACCCGGTAATCGACTTGAGGCGTTACAGGGAAATCGGATGGGTCAGTACAGCATTAGAATCAATGATCAATTCCGTGTTTGTTTCGAGTGGTCGGACGCCGGCCCGACGAATGTTGAAATAGTCGACTATCACTAGGGAGGTCGCACCATGGCAATTAACGGTATGCGCCCCATCCATCCGGGCGAAATCCTTCGCGAAGAGTTTCTAGAGCCGCTGGATATTTCCCCGGCTGCACTGGCGCGTGCGCTCCATGTATCTGCTCCCACGGTGAATGAAATCGTTCGTGAGCGACGTGGGGTGACTGCAGATATGGCTATTCGCCTTGGGCGCTATTTTGATACGTCTGCTCAGTTCTGGATGAACCTGCAAACCGACTATTCGTTAGCAACGACTTTTGCCGCCAATGGCGAAGAGATTGAGCACGAGATTGAGCCTCTGCGTGCCCAGGCATGAGGCCCGGTGGTCTGGGTGTAGTCTGTTTGTAGTCTGCCCCAGAAACAAAAAAGGGCTTACCTTTCGGTAAACCCTTGTTTTGTTTGGTGGCTACGCAGGGACTTGAACCCCGGACCCCAGCATTATGAATGCTATGCTCTAACCAGCTGAGCTACGTAGCCGAGTGGCGCGCATTTTCCGCATCCGTCAGTGTCGTGTCAACCCCAGTGGGCATAATAATTTACGCACTTTCAACCGTTTAGCCGTTTTTTGGCAAGGCGCGCCATGCTGATAGCCGCTGTGTCGAGGCGGGGCCTTGCAGGCTCGGGCTGTCTAGCCGAAGACGGGATCACGATGCGGGTAGGGCGTCCGTTCGATGGCGCGCTGCTGTTCCGGCGTCGGTGCCGCACGGCAGAGATCCGGCTGCTGGCCCTGCGGATATCCGCCCACGACGAGGAAGTCGTCGCTGCTGGCCAGGTTGCAATGACCGGTGCCAGCCGGCAGTACCAATACATCACCGCTGTGCAGGCTGAGTTCCCGGCCGCCCGGGCCGCCCAGCATGACCCGGGCTTCGCCCTGGATGACGCCGAGCACTTCGTGGGCATTGCTGTGGTAGTGGTGATAGTCATAGATGCCATCAACCCATTGCGCGGGCCAGGCATTTTTACCGAACAGACGCTGCGTGCCGGATGGCGCCGGCAGCCCCTCGTCCTTCAATGCCTGGCGATAGACGAGCACCGGGTGCTTGCCGTTGTTCGGCACCCAGTCGTTGCGCAGAAGCAGCAGTTTTTCCACTTTCGCCGTGACGGGAACTGGGGCGGATGTTGCTCCGGTAGCGCTCGATGCCTCACCGAGGCTGGCGAGGTAGTGGAGGATCAGGCGGCGGGAAAACGTGTCCATGACGAGCCCTCTCGAGGCAATGGCTTCATCTTATAGAGGGCAATGTTGCGCAGGTGTTGCGGTTATCGCTGGGAAGTGGGTGCCCGCGAAATACGAAGCCCCTCGGGCGGGCGCTCGAGGGGCTTCGTGGGCGGGCCTGGGGGGAGGTCAGACGTTGAAGCGGAAGTGCATCACGTCGCCGTCCTTGACGATGTATTCCTTGCCTTCCAGGCGCCATTTACCCGCTTCCTTGGCACCGGCTTCGCCCTTGAACTGGATGAAGTCGTCATAGGCGACGACTTCGGCACGGATGAAGCCTTTCTCGAAGTCGGTGTGGATCGCGGCGGCGGACTGTGGCGCGGTGGCGCCGACCTTGACGGTCCAGGCGCGGACTTCCTTTACGCCCGCGGTGAAGTAGGTCTGCAGGTTGAGCAGCGAGTAACCGGCGCGGATCACGCGGTTCAGGCCTGGCTCGGTCATGCCCATGGTCTCGAGGAACATCTGCATTTCTTCCAGATCGTCCAGCTCGGCGATCTCGGCCTCGATCTTGTTGCACACCGGTACCACGATGGCACCTTCTTCGTCGGCGATGGCCTGTACCACATCGAGCAGCGGGTTGTTCTCGAAACCGTCTTCGGCCACGTTGGCGATGTACATCACCGGCTTGGTGGTCAGCAGGTGGAAGGTCTTGGCCAGGCGCTTCTCGTCGTCACCCAGGCTTTTCAGCAGGCTGCGCGCCGGCTTGCCTTCGGTGAAGTGAGGGATGAGCTTTTCCAGCAGAGCTTTCTGCGCCACGGCTTCCTTGTCGCCGCCCTTGGCGGTACGGGTGACGCGCTGCAGTTGTTTCTCGCAGCTGTCGAGGTCGGCCATGATCAGTTCGAGGTCGATGATCTCGATGTCACGCTTGGGGTCGACGCTGTTGGCGACGTGGATGACGTTCTCGTCTTCGAAGCAGCGCACCACGTGGGCGATGGCATCGGTCTCGCGGATGTTGGCGAGGAACTTGTTGCCCAGGCCTTCACCCTTGGACGCGCCCGCTACCAGGCCGGCGATGTCGACGAATTCCATGGTGGTGGGGATCACGCGCTCGGGCTTGACGATTTCCGCCAGGGCGTCGAGGCGCGGATCGGGCATCGGCACGATGCCGCTGTTCGGCTCGATGGTGCAGAACGGGAAGTTCTCGGCCGCGATACCGGATTTGGTGAGGGCATTGAACAGGGTGGACTTGCCGACGTTGGGTAGGCCGACGATGCCGCAATTGAATCCCATGGTGTGTCCCTCGCGCCAAAGGCGGTAGATAAAGTTTAGAGAGTGGCTTTCTGGCTGTGCAGCTTGCGCATCGCTACCGGCCAGTCACCGGCGAGTATTTCCGGGAGGACGTCGAGGGCGAAGCCGATGCTGGTATCCAGCAGTTCCTGCTCGCCACGCGGAGCGCGGCCGAGCACGAAGTTGGAGACCATGCTGGCGTGCCCGGGGTGACCGATGCCAAGCCGCAGGCGGTGGAAATTATTCTGGTTGCCGAGTTGCGCGATGATGTCACGCAACCCGTTATGCCCACCGTGCCCGCCACCCTGTTTGAGTTTGGCGACGCCGGGAGGCATGTCGAGTTCGTCGTGGGCCACCAGGATTTCTTCGGGTTTGATCTTGAAGAAATTCGCCAACGCCGCCACGGACTGGCCGCTGCGGTTCATGAAGGTGGTGGGGATGAGCAGACGAACTTCGCGACCCTGATGGACAAACTTGCCCACCAGGCCGAAATACTTGCGATCGACGCTGAGATTGACGCGCTGGCTGTCTGCCAGGCGCTCAACGAAAAGGGCCCCTGCATTGTGCCGGGTCTGGTCGTATTCGGGGCCCGGGTTACCCAGGCCAACGATCAGTTGTACGGCAGTCATACAGGAGCCCTTTCCTAAAAGCAGTTCCACACCGAGGTATGGAGCTCGCCAATTACTCGGCGGTGCTTTCGCCTTCGCCTTCAGCTGCGTCTTCTACACGAACGCGCGGCAGGTGGATGCTGGCAACCGGCAGATCGCTACCGTGGGCCAGAGCGACCAGCTCAACGCCTTTCGGCAGTTTGATGTCGGACAGGTGAACGGTCTGGTCGATTTCGACGTTGGCGATGTCGACTTCGATGAATTCCGGCAGGTCTTTCGGCAGGCAGGAAACTTCGACTTCGTTCAGGCTGTGCAGGACTTCGCCGCCGCCTTTCTTGACGCCAACCGAGGTGGCTTCGTTGATGAAGTGCAACGGTACGTGGGCGGTCAGTTTCTGGCCGGCAACGACGCGGATGAAGTCAGCGTGCAGAACGAAGCCTTTGGCCGGGTGGCGCTGCAGGGCTTTGATCAGGACGTTTTCTTTCTTGCCGTCAACGGTCAGGTTCAGCACGTGGCTGAATGCTGCTTCGTTTTCCAGCAGCTTGGCGAAATCTTTGGCGACCAGGCTGATGGACAGGGGGGCTTTCTCGCCACCGTAAATCACGGCTGGAACCAGGCTGGCGTTACGACGCAGGCGGCGGCTCGCACCTTTCCCCAGGTCGGAACGCGCTTCGGCATTCAGGGTAAATTCAACAGTCATTTCACTTCTCCAGAATAACCAAACCGCCCGTTACGCTTGCGACCAGCGACGGGGCGGTTCAGTGGTATGCCTGGCCAAATGGCCAGGCGTTTTCATCAGCGGCACGATTTGCTGCGCGTTGGCCCTGCTGCGTTAGAAAGCGGCTCGGAATGCTCATTTACAGACTCGTAAACTCCGCTTCTTCGCCGCTTTCTGCCTTGCATGGCTCTAGCTCGCTAAATCGTGAGCATGCTCCTAGCGGAACATCGCGCTGATCGATTCCTCATTGCTGATGCGGCGTACCGCTTCAGCGACAACCGGCGCGATGTCCAGTTGACGAATACGCGAACAGGATTGCGCGGCGGCGGACAGCGGGATGGTGTTGGTCACCACCAGTTCGTCCAGTACCGAGTTCTCGATGTTCTCGATGGCGCGGCCCGACAGTACCGGGTGAGTCGCGTAAGCGAACACCTTGGCGGCGCCGTGTTCCTTCAGAGCCTTGGCCGCGTGGCACAGGGTGCCGGCGGTGTCGACCATGTCGTCGACCAGGATGCAGGTACGGCCTTCCACGTCACCGATGATGTGCATCACTTCGGAGTGGTTGGCTTTCTCACGACGCTTGTCGATGATCGCCAGATCCACGCCCAGGGACTTGGCCACGGCGCGAGCACGCACCACACCGCCAATGTCCGGGGAGACGATCATCAGGTTGTCGAAACGCTGATCTTCGATGTCGTCCACCAGTACTGGCGAACCGTAGATGTTATCTACCGGGATATCGAAGAAGCCTTGAATCTGATCCGCGTGCAGGTCGACGGTGAGAACACGGTCGATGCCTACGTTGGCGAGCATGTCGGCCACGACCTTGGCGCTGATTGCCACGCGGGCGGAACGCGGGCGGCGATCCTGGCGGGCATAGCCGAAGTAGGGGATGACTGCGGTGATTCGGGTAGCTGAGGAGCGGCGGAAGGCGTCGGCCATCACTACCAGTTCCATCAGGTTGTCATTGGTTGGCGCGCACGTCGGCTGAATCAGGAAGACGTCTTTACCGCGGACGTTTTCGTTGATTTCGATCATGATTTCGCCGTCGGAGAATTTTCCGACAGAGGCATCGCCGAGGGGGATGTGCAGCTGACGAACGATACGTCGCGCCAGATCGGGGTTAGCGTTCCCCGTAAAGACCATCATCTTGGACACGCGCAGTACCTGCCGGCTGAGGGTAACCTGGATGAGTATAAAAATGGCAGGGGCGGCTGGATTCGAACCAACGCATGCCAGGATCAAAACCTGGTGCCTTACCGCTTGGCGACGCCCCTGTATCGTGTGTGACGCAATGCTGCTCAATTCGGTATTACGAGCCACCCTTGGGTGGTTATGGCAGGGGCGGCTGGATTCGAACCAACGCATGCCAGGATCAAAACCTGGTGCCTTACCGCTTGGCGACGCCCCTGTAACGTATAACCGATGCTACGCATTTACTTCCTGACCAGTTCCTGAAGCCTGCGATGCAACATCGAAACGTTGGCACCTTGCGCAACAAAACTTGGCAGTGTGGCTGGAAGTTGGCGGGCGACTTTATCAGCATCGTCCCTGTTTGGGAAGCTCCCAAACACACAAGCTCCAGTGCCGGTCAATCTTGTTGGAACAAATTTGTTCAGCAAGATCAGGGCGTTACGAACTTCACTGTAACGCTTCTCGACGACCGACTGGCAGTCATTACGACCACCCCCCTCAAGAAGGCTGCGAACTTTAATGGGCGGCGTATCGCGTGTCAACTCAGGGTCGGAGAAAACTTCTGCTGTGCTGACAAGCACTTGCGGTACGGCGACGAGAAACCATGGCTCTGCCAGCTCGACCGGTGTGAGTTTCTCGCCAACGCCCTCGGCGAATGCTGCGCGGCCGCGTACGAATACCGGCACGTCGGCGCCCAGGCTCAGACCCAGCCCTGCCAGGCGATCCTCGCTCCAATCCAGTTGCCAGAGGTGAGCGAGGCCGAGCAGGGTGGTGGCGGCATCCGAACTGCCGCCGCCGATGCCGCCGCCCATGGGCAGGCGTTTATCCAGCCAGATGTCCGCGCCGAGACGCGTGTCGCTCTGTTCCTGCAGTTGCCGAGCGGCGCGCACAATCAGGTTGCTATCGTGGGGTACGCCATCGACCGCGGTGTGCAGGTGAATGACGCCATCGTCGCGCAGGGCAAAACCCAGCTCGTCACCGTGATCGAGAAATTGAAACAGGGTCTGCAGCTCGTGATAACCGTCTTCGCGACGGCCGAGGATGTGCAGCATCAGGTTGAGCTTGGCCGGAGCCGGCAGGATCAGTTCGGCGTGATCGGGGATGGCATGGGTCGTCATGGGGCTGTACTGATAACGGTGAAATTACGCTGATTATGCGTTGCCGCGGCAGATGATGCTGCAGGTTCTGGTGTTTTGTTGGGGGGGGCAACTTCAGGTGGATGGCGATGGTTCGTAGGGTGAATGACGCTCCACCCATCCACCATGAAGCCTACCAACCACCCGGCAACCTGACACCGTGCCCAATCGGAGGGAGCGGGGTGGGTTACTGGCCGAGCTGGCGCGGCTGCCAGTCCTTGATCACCAGAGTCACCTGGATGTCGTGACCCTCCAGGCGCAGGCGCTCGGGTAGCCAGTAGCCGTTCTGCTCGGCGTAGCGTGTGTAGCTGACTTCCCAGCCATCCTGGCTCAGTTGCGCCAGGCGACTGTCGCTGTCCAGCGTCAGGCGGCTTTTACTGTCCGGTGCGGGCAGGCCGCGAATCCACCAGAGCAGGTGGGACACCGGCAGGTTGAGGCCCAGTTGTTGTTGCAGGAGTTCTTCCGGCGATTCGGCCTGGTAGCGGCCCTGGTTGGCCACTTCCAGCTGCACGTCACCTGGGCGCCCGGTCAGGCGTGCGGCGCCGCGGCCCAGTGGACCGGACAGGCGAATGTCCGCGTAGTCCTGGCGTTGCAGCCAGAACAGCGTGCCGCTGCCGGAGTCGCGGGGGGCGCGGATGCCGACCTTGCCGTTGATCTGCCAGCCATCGAGGGTGCTGATCTGCTGCTTGTGCGCCTGCCAGCGAGCCGGATCGCCCTGGCCCTGTTCCACCGCTTCACGGGTGGACAGGCCGGAGCAGCCGGCGAGCAGGGTTACCAGGGCGAGTGCGAGTAAGGGGCGAAACTGCATCAGGGCCTCTCTGATCCGGTCAGGCGCAGCACGGTGCTGCGCAGAATTTCACTGTCGGGCTGTTCCTTCAGCGCGTCGCGCCAGATCTTTCTGGCCTCGCGCTGCTTGTTCTGAGCCCACAGGGTTTCGCCCAGGTGGGCGGCGACTTCATGATCCGGGAAGCGCTCGAATGCCTGGCGCAGCAGTTTTTCCGCTTCGGCCAGATTGCCCAGGCGGAAGTTCGCCCAGCCCAGGCTGTCGAGAATCGCCGGATCGTTGGGGTTGAGGGTGTGAGCCTGTTCGATCAGCTCCAGACCTTCCTGGTGGCGATCGGTACGGTCGACCAGGGTGTAGCCGAGGGCGTTGAGCGCCATGGCATTGTCCGGCTCACGGTCGAGAATGGTGCGTAGATCCTGCTCCAGCTGCTTCAGGTCGTTACGCGGTTCGGCCAGCATGGCGCGGGTGTAGAGCAGGTTCAGGTCGCCCGGATATTGCTTGAGCGCCTGCTGGATCAGCGTCCAGGCCTGGTCGGGCTGGTTCTGCTTGGACAGCGACTCGGCCTCGATCAGGTATAGCTGCAGCGCGTACTCCGGCTCGCTGTCGCGCGCTTCGGCCAGGTGCCTGGAGGCTTCGGCGCCACGGCCATTGGCGACGAGCAGATCGGTCATGCGTGCCTGGGCTGGCAAGTAATCGTTGCCGCCCCCGACCATGGAGTAGGCGAGCAGGGCTTCGTCCACTTCGCCCAGTGCTTCGTGGGCACGGCCCAGATTGTATTGGGCCGGGTCAACGTGAGCGTCGCGCGCGACCAGTTCTTCCAGGTAGACGATGGCTTCGCGCCAGGCTTCGGCTTCCAGGCAGACCAGCGCCAGGGAGAAACGCAGGTCGTCGTCTTCGGGAAACTGTTGCAGCAGCGAGGAGAATTCGCTGCGGGCGTCGTCCATGCGCCCCAGCTCGACCAACTGGCGGGCGTAGGTCAGGCGCAGGCGCTTGTCGTTGGGGCTCTGCTCGATGCCTTTCTTGAGCAGCGGCAGCGCTTCTTCGCCACGCCCCAGGCTTTGCAGCAGGCGCGCGTGCAGCAGCAGAGGAGCCGCCTGGTCATGCTTGGCGTCACTGTTCTCGAGCAGCTTCAGGGCTTCTTCGGGGCGGTCATCCTGCTGCAGGAGCAGGGCCTTGCCGAACAGCAACTGACCGTCGTTCGGGTATTTGCCGAGCAGGCGGTCGAAACTCTGCAGCAGGCCGGCGCGGGTGTCCGGATCGGTTTCCGCCGCCGACAGGGCGAGGAAATCGAAGTGCGTATTGCCCTGACGCTGAAGTACGCGCTCCATATACGTCATGGATTCGTCGTAGCGACCGGCGCGCGCCAGTTGCACGGCGGCGGCGCGTTGCGCATCGACGTTGGCTGGCGCGTTCTTGGCCCAGACCAGTGAGGTGTCCAGCGCTTCCTGATCGGCGCCCAGGTATTCGGCGATACGGAAGCCGCGCTCGGCGACGCCCGCATCCTGAGTCGAATTGGCCTGCTGGACGTAATTGCTCAGGGCGATATCGAAGCGATTGCGCTGGCCGGCCAGCTCGGCGGTCAGCAGTGCCAGCAGGGTTTCCTGGCTGAACGAACCGTACGCCTCAGGCGCCTCGGCCTGTGCTTCGTTGCCCGGCTCTTCCACGGGTACGTTACCGTCCGGTACGGACGGCGCAAAAGTCTGGCAACCACCCAAAAAGGCAAGGGCGGTCAGCAACGCGATGGGTCTATTCATAAGGGGAAATGCGACTAACCTGCGGTTTTGGCCATCATGACACAAGCCGTTGGGCAAGCCCATGGGGCAGGCCGTGTGCCCTGGCGATGTGAGGTTGGACTCTCTCAGTCGGCTACTGGTTGCATTCCCGGATGCTGTGCCTGGCTCAAGTCGTGGCGGATGTACTGGATAAGACCGCGTACGGCGGGTGTGATTCCGCGGTGGGCGGGAGTCAAGGCGTACAGAGTGCCTGAGGCCGGACGCTCCTGCGGGCAGGACGCCTGCAGGCTGCCACGCTGCAGGTCGTCGTGACAGGCGTGCAAGGGCAGGCAGGCCAGGCCGATGCCGGCACGGGCGGCGTTGAGCAGCGTTTGCAGGCTCGGTGAGCTGAACGCCGAGTTGTGCAGCGGTCGTTGGCCGTCGGCCAGCAGCCAGGGACGTGGCGACTGGGGCGTACCGAAGGCCAGCAGGTGCTGGTCGTCGACACTGTCCAGGCGCAAGGGGTGGCCGAGGCGTTCCAGCAACGCGGCATTGCCGACGATCACGTTTTGCAGGCGGGCGAGAGGGCGGGCGACGATATCGCTGCTGTTGCTCGGTGCTTCGTCCAGGCTCAGTGACAGATCCAGGCGCTGGGCGCTCAACTCGGTCTGCCCGTCCCTGTTGATCAGGGCGAAGCTGACTTTCGGGTGTCTGGCCTGAAAGCGGCCGAGCCGCTCGAGCAGCCAGTCACTGAAGATGGCGGGGGCGCACAGCTGGAGCAGCCCGCTCGGTGTGCCGTTGGCTTCCTGGGCCGTAGCTTCGGCCGCTTCGGCGGCGCTGAGCATATCCAGGGCGTGACGATAGATACGCTCGCCCAAGGCGGTCATGCTGAACGAACGGGTGCTGCGGTTAAGCAACTGCACCTGCAGGCGTTTCTCCAGCAGGATGATGCGCCGGCTGAGGCTGGATTTGGCGATGCCGGTGCGCTCGGCTGCAGCCGAGAAGCTACCTGCTTCGACCACGCAGATCAGCCAGTAGAGCTCGCCGAGGATGCTGGCTTGGGTTGCGGCCTTGAGTTGGGGTTTGTGGGACGCAGTGTTGTCGTGGGTGGAACGTTGCATCGTATTTACCTACATGACTTTGCGCTATCGTATTGCCCGCTTGACAGAGCGGCCTTTGCTGCAGCGGATGCGGCTTTTTCCAGCGGGGCGGATGGGCGGATTAATGATCGAGCGTATGCCGATCAATGTCGGGGGTAGGCGTAGTCATGCAGAACGGCTTTATTACTGCACCGCATATTCTGGTCATCGACGACTCTCCAGAAGAGCTTCGAGGCCTGATCGGATTACTGCGTCAACAGTCCTGGCGCCTGTCCCTGGCCAGTGATGCCCACCAGGGCTATCAGCGTGCCCTGGCCCTGAAACCAGACCTGATCCTGCTCGATGTGCGCATGCCCGGCATGGACGGCTTCACCTTGTGCCGCCTGTTGCGTGAGGCGCCGGCTACACGTCGGGTACCGGTGATCTTCCTGACGTCCGCCGGCGCGGTCGACGAACGGCTCGAAGGCCTGACGCTGGGCGGTGTCGATTACGTACTCAAGAGTTGCGAGCCCCAGGAAGTGCTGGCGCGTATCCGCATTCACCTGCAACTGGCCTGGCGCGAAACGTCGCTCGGCGCCGTTCCCTCTGCCGACGTGGAACCCGCCACTGACGCTGAGGTGCTGTTGCGCGCCGCCATGCGTCTGATCGCCCAGCACCTCGACGATATGCCCTCGCTGGCCGAGATCGCCCGTAAGGTCGGCACCCACGACAAGCGCCTGTCGGGTATCTTCCGCGAGCACCTGGGGATGACGGTATTCGCCTATATCCGCGAAGTACGTCTGAAGCAGGGGCTGGAATTGCTGGCCAATAGCGGCATGAGCATTCAGGACATCGCCGAACTGGTCGGCTTTCGCAGCGCCTGCAATTTCACCACGGCTTTTCGCGAGCGCATGGGCATGACGCCCAGCCAGTTCCGCCAGCAAGAACGGGCGCAGACGTGATGTCGTTTGCGCCTGGGTATCGATGAATGGACGTCGCGGGCGCGGTGCCGAGGTCATGAGTCGCTCGGTGCTGCTCGCCGTGCTGTTGCTGGGACTGTCGCCCGTCAATCTCGCCTCGGCCGCGACCTGCGATGCCGAGCTGGATCCTCCCATGCGCCTCTTCGAGGATCCTGCGGCGGGCTTGACCGCCGACCAGGTGCTGGCGTTGCCGGCGTCGGCCTTCGACGCCGCGAGCGCACAGCGCCTGACCCTCGAATACAGCCGCTCCGCCTACTGGTTGCGCTTCGAACTGGACAATCCCGGCGAGCACGAATGCCTGCGCTGGTTCACGGTGGGCGAGCCGCGCCTGCAGGACATCCAGGTGCATATCCGCCGTGGCGACGCCTGGCAGACGCTGCGCGGCGGCAGTGCCTACCCGCTGGAGCAATGGACGGTGGTGGATCGCCAGCCACGTTTTCCCATGACGCTGGCCGAGGGCGAGCGGGTCGATGTGCTGGTACGGGTGGCCAGCGACTCGCTGATCATCCTCGAACCGCGGCTGTGGTCGGACGAGCTGCTGCTGGAACGGCGCCAGTCCCTCTACCTGGCCGACGGCATCACCCTTGGCATCGTGCTGCTGGTGGTGCCCTTCAGCCTGATCCTCGGCCGGATCATGGCGACGCCATTGCTCATCGCCCATGCCGCGGCGGTACTGACCTATATCCTGTTCACCTGCGTGGTCAACGGTTACCTGATCCTCTGGCCCGCGGCGGTGCCCTGGACGCAGACGATCAGCACATGGCTCAGCATCCTCGCGTTCGCCTGTTTTCTCGGTTATGTCAGGCTGCTGCTCGGCGTTCGTCATCTTCCCAGGGGCTGGGGGCTTCTGTTCGGCCTGATCCTGCTCAGTTACATCGGCGGGCGAGTCTGGGACTGGCTGGGTCACGCCCCCGATGGACGCATCCATGTCGAGTGGACCTTGCGCCTGACCCTCTACCTGGTGCTGCCGGCCTCGCTGCTGGCGGCCTGGTTGCATGGCGTGAAGTTGCGCTGGATGGCCTGGGTGGTACCGGCGCTGTTCCTGGTGCAGTTCGCCGTGCGCCATCTGCTGTCGCTGGATCGGCTCGTGCCCTGGCAGTCTCGGGACAGTTTCCTCAGCCTGGCGTCGACCCTGCCCGGCGTGTTGCTGCTGGTCTGCACCCTGGTCACCGAGGTCGTTCTCGTCCGGCGCCGGGAGCAGCGCGCCCTGAGCGAGCTCGACGAGCAGCGTCAGGCCGAGCACGAGCGCCTGGAAAGCACGGTGGCGACGCGCACCGCGCAGCTGCGCGAATCGCTGCGAGCGCGCAGTTCGCTGATGGCGCGGATCAGTCACGATCTGCGTTCGCCACTGGTCAGCATCATCGACTACGCGCGCCTGCTGCGCAGCCAGCCGCAACCCGACTACCCGCACAAGATCGAGCGCAGCGCACGCCAGCAACTGGAATTGATCGACGAGCTGCTGGAGTTTTCCCGGGGTGAGTTGCAGCAACTGGAGCTCACCCTGGCGCCGGGCTACCTCTATGGCTTCCTGCGCGAGGTGGAGGAGGAGGGGCGTTTTCTCGCCACGCGCCAGGACAACCATTTCGAATGCCTGTTCGCCGCGGATCTACCGGCTATCGTGCAGGCGGATTTCCGCCGCTTGCGCCAGGTATTGCTCAATCTGCTGGGCAATGCCGCCAAGTTCACCCGCCATGGGCGCATCACCCTGGAGGTCAGCAGCGTGCCCGGGGCGGTCGGCGAATGCGTGGAGCTGTGTTTCCGGGTCAGCGACAACGGTATCGGCTTCGCCCCGAGCGAGCGGGACAACCTGTTGCAACCCTTCCGCCGCGGCAGCAACGTCGGCCAGATCCAGGGTAGCGGCCTGGGCCTGTCGATCGTGGCGCAGCTGCTGGGCCATATGGGCAGCGAACTGGAGATCGACAGCCTGGAGCAGGGCGGCAGCCGTATCGGTTTCCGCCTGCGCCTCACGCCGGCCAGCGAGCACGAGCTGGACATTGGGCTGCGCGACAGTCATGCCGGGGTCGCACCGCAGGAGAGCCACTGCATCCTGCTGGTCGACGACGTCGCCTTGAACCGTGAGTGGCTGTACGACCTGTTGAGTGGCTATGGTTTCGATGTGCTGCTGGCCGCGGACGGTCAACAGGCGCTCGAGTTGCTCGAACAGCAGGCGGTCGATCTGGTGATGACCGATCAGATGATGCCGGTCATGGATGGCTGGATCCTGTTGCAGCGCTTGCGCAGCGAGCGGCCGGGGTTACCCGTGCTGCTCTATTCGGCAACGCCGGCACGGCATCCGGCGCACCTGCCGGCCGATCTGGCATTCGATGGCGAGATACTCAAACCGGCCAATACCGGCCAACTGCTGGATCGTATCGGTGCTTTGCTGCCCGCGAATGCGCCGGGCGGCGGCGATGAAGCGGCGGGCGCCAAACCGGCTGCCAGGATCTGTTGAGGTTTCCGCACGACCGCGCCGGAGCCCTGCGGCGTGCGCTGAAACGTCAACAGACCCGAGCTCATGGTGCCCATGTTCCGACAGGGTGATTGCGTTATCTTATGGAGCCTGTGCGTCCTCGGCCTTTGCTGGGGCGGACGGTGTTTTGGCCGGCACGGATGAAAGGCGGGAAAAGTCGACGACAGCGAGCCTCCGATCTACCCGGGAGCGTTCGATTCGTATAAGAACAACGAGGTCAGCCGTGCTGTTCATCATCGTACGCCGGAGCATCTGCCGCGCAGGTTCGCTCTGGCTGTTGTCCCTGGCCGGGCCGACATTGGCGACGCCATTGCCCGACGATTCCGTCTGGCTGCTCGACGCGATCAACGTCAGCGCCCGCCATCGTGAAGAGCCGGCGCAGCAGGTGCCGATCGCCATCGATGTGCTGGATGACGAGCAACTCGGCGGCGCCGGCCTGTACCGGGCCGAGACGCTGGCGCAGCGCATCCCCGGTCTGATGTTGACGGCGCTCAATCCGCGCTATGCCGCTTACGGTATCCGGGGCCTGGGATCGAGTTCGGCGAACGACGGGCTCGACGGTAGCGTGGCGGTGTTCGCCGATGGCGTGTACCTGGGACGCCAGGGCATGTCGCTGCTCGATTTCGGCGATATCGAGCGGGTCGAGGTGCTGCGCGGGCCGCAGGGGACGCTGTATGGCAAGAACTCCACCGCCGGCGCCATCAATCTGCTGAGCCGGGTACCGAGCTTCGTCAGCGAAGGGCGCGCTGAGGTGAGCCTGGGCCAGGACGGTCTGCGTCAGTATCGCGCCAGCATCTCCGGTCCGTTGGTCGAGGGCGTGCTGGCGGCACGCCTGAGTGCTTATGACCTCGTGCGTGACGGCGCCATCGACAATCGCTACAACGGCGAAACCCTCGGCGAGGAGGATCGCCAGGGGTTGCGTGGCCAGTTGCTGTGGAAGCCCGGCGAGCGTTTCAGCGCCCGGCTGATCGCTGAGTACGCCGGCCAGGACGAAAGCGCCGTGCTCACCGCCAGCCAGTTCAGTACGGCGACCCGCCAGCGCGCGGCTTACCTCGGTTACCCGCTGTTGCCGGTCGCCCCCTATGCCCGGCGTGTACAGCACAACGAGGCCAACGACCTGGAAACGCTGCAGCGCGCGCTGACCCTGCAACTCGATGGCGAACTGGACAACGGCATGACTCTGACCAGCATCAGCGGTTATCGCGACTGGGTCTACGATGGCGAGCAGGACGCCGACGGCACGGCATTGTCCGTGGCCCGTTCCGCGGCCCGGCTCGATCATCACCAGTTCAGCCAGGAGCTGCGCCTGGCGCAGGCGTTCGGCGAGCGGTTCGATTACGTGCTGGGCCTGTACTACCTGCGTCAGCGCCTGCAGCGCCAGGTCAATGTGGCTTTTGGCGGTGATGCGGCGGCGTACTTTCTCGGCGATCGCCCGGAGACCGCCCAGCTCGGCATCACGCCGGCGATGATTCCGCCATCGCTGTTGCAGGGCGCGCGCCAGCGCTTCGAGGGCGAGCAGCATAGCGACAGTCAGGCGTTGTTCGGCCAGTTCACCTGGCGCCCCAGCGAGCGCCTGGCCATCACCCCGGGCCTGCGTTACACCCGCGAGCGCAAGCGCGCCAGCATTACCCGTGCGGTGTCAGGCCTGGCGCCGCTGGGGCCGGATCCGGTGTCGCAGCTCGGGGGCGCGCTGCTGCGCGATATCACCCTTGGCAGGGACTATGCCCGCCGCAATCGGCTCGAAGAGCACAATCTGTCCGGCCAGCTGGCGTTCAGCTATGCATTGAGCGAGGGCGTGGTCGGCTATGCCAGCTGGTCGCGGGGCTACAAGGCCGGCGGCATCAACCTCGACGTGACCAGCGCGCATGTCGCCCCGGTGTTCGGCAGCGAGCGGGCGACTTCGCTCGAGGTCGGCCTCAAGAGTCTCTGGTGGCAGGAGCGGCTGGCGCTCGACGTGGCGCTCTATCAGACCGACGTCGATGACTACCAGGCGCTGAGCAACAGCGCGCCGGCCAACGATCTCTCCCCACCCCTGCGCGATAACCTGATCAACGTCGGTCGGGTGCGCTTGCGTGGCGTGGAACTCGACGGGCGTCTGCGGGCCAGTGAGCGGGTGCAGTTGCGCCTGGGCATCGCCTGGAGCGATGCCCGCTATCGCTCGTTCGACAACGCCCCCTGTGCCCCGGAAAGCGGGCAGTGGTCGTGCGACCTGGCGGGCAAGCGCTTGTTCAACGCGCCACGCTGGAGCACCACGGCGGGGCTGGATTACCGGCGTCCGCTGGAACACGGCCTGGAGCTGCTCGCGGCGCTGGATCACAGCTGGCGCAGCGGCTACTACGGCGTGCTGGAAAGGGGCGCCGGCAGTTACCAGTCGGCTTACGGGGTGAGCGATCTGCGCCTCGGCATGGGCCGTGCGGATCAGCGCTGGGCCGTCGATCTGTGGGCTCGCAACCTGTTCGATCAGCGTTATGTCAGTGCCGTCTACGCCACCCTGGGCTCTGGCGACTACGCCGTGCTGCCGGGCGACGCGCGCACCCTCGGCGTGACCTGGCGCGGGCGTTACTGATCGGGCCACGCCGCTTCCGCCCCGGCCGCGGTGCAGGCTCGAACCGCCCGTTGGGGCAAACCCCGGACGGCGCCGCGTTCGCGCCCGTAGCCACGCTGAGGTGATCCCGGGACTGTTCGCCCCGGCGGCATCGAACGCTTGGGGAAAGTTCCCTTCCTCCACTCGATCGCGCGGCGTCCAGCACGTGCGCGCCAGGCTTTTGCCATCCGCTGCGGCAAAGGTGCTCGTTGCGCCGGGGCCTGCTTCCTTCTGCGTTTCAGCCCGGCCCGGCGATGGCCGACCTTTGCCGGGGCGCCATTTCGTTGCCTGAGCGAGACGCAGATTCCCGGCCGAAGCTCTTCTTCTGCCGCGCGGCGCTCCCTACATTGCCTGCCGTTCAGGAGGGTTCCTGCGGTGTGGCTGGCATTGTGAGGGAGAGGGCCCATGGGCCAGGGAAAGGCTGCCGCGCTCCGCTCGGTCACTTGCCTCTGCCAATTGTCCTGGCCTGCCGCCACTCACCCTTCTTGCCGTTTTTCGCGGGCGCCTGATGCCCACCTCCGGTGGCCGTACGGCGCCCCGGGCCGGCCTGGCGACATCGCCCATACCCAACGCCCCAGCCCAGTGCCGGGAACACATCATCGAGCACTCAGACCGCTTAGAGGACGTCATGCACATAGAATCCCCGTTCGCCAAACTTGCCCTCGCCATCTGCATCGGGCTTGCGCCCGTGGCGGTAACCGCTGCCGAACGGCAGGACAACCTGCTCGCCGTGGTGCAGGAGACCCTCGAGTTAAATCCCGAGCTGCAGTCGCGCCTGGAGGCCTTCTATGCGTCGACCGAAGACCGTCGTGAGGTGTTCGGTGGTTATCTGCCCTCGGTCGATCTGAGCGCCTCGGCTGGCCAGGCCAATCGGCAGTTCGACCGCCGTAGCGATTATTCGCGCAACTATGCGGAAATCTCCCTGACCCAGATGCTGTTCGACGGTTTTCGTGTGCGCAATCGCCTGAACCGTTTTGAGCACACCAGTCGGGTGCGCTACTACGAACTGCTGGACGAGGTCGAGAACAAGACCCTGGAAGCCAGCGAGGCCTATCTCGGCGTGCTGCGCCACCGCGAACTGGTGGTTCTGGCGCAAAAAAACGTGGCCAACCACCTGCGCACCAGCGAGCACGTCGAGCAGCGCGCCGGTTCTGGCGTCGGCAACCGCGCTGACCTGCAGCAGATCGAAGGGCGCCTGTCGCTGGCGCGAACCAACCTAATGACCGAGATCGCCAATCTGCAGGGCGTCACCGCGCGCTTCCAGCGCTTGGTCGGGCAGGCCCCGGGCGAGAATCTCGAATCGGTGTCGCTGCCCGAGGGGCGGATTCCGGCCGCTCTGGAGAACGTGCTGCGCACTGGTTACTCCAACAACCCGGCGTTGTATGCGGCGTTTGAGAATACCCAGGCCGCCGAGTCGGCCCTAGAGGAAACCAAGTCCAGCCGCTACCCGACCTTCGAGCTGGGCATGCGCCAGGGCATCTACAAGAACAACAACAGTTTCGATAATCGTACCGACCCCGATTCGTACGGCAGCGAGAACATCATCGAAGTGCGCGCGCGCTACAACCTGTTCCGGGGCGGCAGCGATCGCGCCGCCGAGCGTGCTGCCTACCGCCGTATCAACCAGGCCGAGAGCCTGCGTGACAAAGCCTGTGTCGACCTGCGGCAGACCGCGACCATTGCCTATACCGATGTGCTCAACCTGAACCAGCAGCGAACCTCCCTGGAGGCCCATCGTAAAGCCTCGGCAAGTGTGGTGCAGGCCTATCGCGAGCAGTTCGATATCGGCCGCCGTTCGCTGCTCGACGTGCTCGACTCCGAGAACGAGGCCTTCCAGGCCGAGCGCGCTGGCGTGAATGGCGACTTTGACCTGCAGATCGCCAAGATTCGTACCCTGCACAGCATGGGACAACTGCTGCAGAGCTTGTCGGTGTCCAGTGCCAGTATCCCGACCCTGGAGGACAGCCTCTCCGGCGATGTCGCGGTCGCTTCCAGCCGCTACTGCGCGACGGTTGCCGATGCGCAGTTGAACATCGGCCGCTACACCCAGGAGAGTATGGCCGAGGAAACCATCGAGCTGTCCGGCGACGCCCTGTTTGATGTCGGCAGTCCGATGATAAAGGTCGACTCGCGGGCGCGTTTGCAGCGCTTCGTCGACACCCTGGGTGGCACCGAGCTGCGTGCGATCAGCGTCGTTGGGCACACCGACGATACCGGCAGCGATGTGCTGAACCGCGAGTTGTCGCTGGCCCGCGCTACGGCGGTACGCGATTTTCTGGTGGAAAACGGGGTACGTGCACAGATCATCTCCACCTCGGGTGTCGCCGCCGACCAGCCGATCGCCAGTAACGCCACTGCTGAGGGGCGTTCGGCCAACCGCCGGGTGGCGCTGCACGTCAAGCGTGCCGAGTAACCCATAGATTAAGTGGGGAGGCGACCGGCCTTTCCGCGCCATTTCCTTCGATTGCCAGGATGTCATGGACGTACTTTCCGATGATCCCTTGAGTGCCTGCCTGCTGTGGTTGGCCGACGCTCATGGCATGGCCACTTCCCGCGATGCCTTGGTGGATGGCCTGCCACTGGTGGCCGGGTGTCTCTCACCGGCCTATGTCGCGAGAGCGGCCGAGCGCGTCGGCATGAGTGCCAGCCTGGCGCGGGTGGTACTGGGACGAATCACCCCGACTCTTTTGCCGTGCATCCTGCTGCTGGACGGCAACCGTGCTTGCCTGTTGCAGTCGCTGGATCTGCAGGCGGGTACGGCTCATGTCCTGCTTCCGGAACTGGGCATGCAGGGCGAGGAGCTGGCACTGGAGGAGCTGGCGGCGCGCTACAGCGGGCTGGCCATATACTGCCGCCGGGCGTTCAGCCTGAACCAGGCCGAGCGCGGTGACAAGGGAGACGATCCGCTGCGCGAACACTGGTTCTGGAGTGCGATCAAGGCCAACCGGCGGGTTTACCGTGATGTGCTGGCTGCGGCGTTTTGCATCAACCTGTTTGCCCTGGTCATGCCATTGTTCGTGATGAACGTGTACGACCGGGTGGTGCCCAACCAGGCCACCGATACCTTGTGGGTACTGGCCATCGGTGCACTGCTGGTGATCTGTGCCGACCTGGTGCTGCGCCTGTTGCGCAGCTGGTTCGTCGAGCTGGCGGCGCAGCGTGCCGACATCCTGTTGTCAGCACGGATCATGGAACGCATCCTCGGCATGCGCCTGGAGCACAGCCCGCAGTCGGTGGGCTCGTTCGCCTCCAGTGTCAACGCCTTCGAGTCAGTGCGCTCGTTCATCGGCTCGATGGTGATCGCCGCGTTGATCGACCTGCCGTTCTTCCTGCTGTTCATCCTGATCATCGCCATCATCTCGCTGCCGATGGCGGTGCCGGTGCTGGTCGGCGCGTTACTGGTGATCGGCTATGCACTGTCGGTACAGGGCCGGCTGCGCAAACTCTCGGAAATTTCCAGCCAGGCCAGCGCGCAGCGCAGTTCGGGGCTGATCGAAAGTCTCGGTGCGGCGCAGACACTGAAGAGCTTCAACGCCACCAGCCGCATGCAGACCCGCTGGGAGCAGGCCACTCAGTTCCTTTCCGGTTGCACCGGCAAGCAACGCCTGCTCGGTGGCTCGGTTGGTGCCGGAGCCTCCTGGGTTCAGCAGGTGGTGGCCGTCAGCATGCTGATCGTCGGCGTCTACCTGGTGATCGACGGGCAGATGAGCCAGGGGGCGCTGATCGCTGCCTACATGCTGTCGTCACGGGCCATGGCACCGGTATCGCAGACCGCCTCGCTGTTGACCCAGTACCACCAGGCAGCCACCGCCCTCGGTTCACTGGAGCAGATCATGGACAACGAGCAGGAGCGCCAGCCTGGCAAGCAGTTGGTGAGCCGGCCAAAGCTGCGCGGCGAGATCGAACTGCGTAACCTCACTTTCGCCTACCCGGGCGAGCAGCGCCCGGCGCTGGACGGGGTTTCCCTGCATATCCGTGCTGGCGAGCGAGTTGGCATCCTCGGCTGCGTCGGCTCCGGCAAGAGCACCCTGGAGAAGCTCATTCTCGGTCTCTACCGACCCACTGCCGGCAGCGTGCTGATCGACGGTCTGCACCTGGAGCAACTGGATATCGCCGAACTGCGCCGCAACATCGGCTACATCCCCCAGGACATCCAACTGCTCAGCGGCAGTGTGTACGACAACGTCACTCTGGGCATCGACCACCCCGAGCGGGAGCGACTGCACCAGGCGATCCATATCTCCGGGCTGAAGAATCTGGTCGGCGAACATGCCGATGGCCTGGCGATGCCGGTGGGCGAGGGGGGCCGGCGGTTGTCCGGCGGCCAGCGCCAGGCCGTCGCGGTGGCCCGGGCGGTGATGCCTGATAGCTCGATCCTGCTCTTCGACGAGCCGACCAGCGCCATGGACAGCCAGTTGGAGGCGCATGTCAGCCAGGCCCTCAGCCATTTTAGCCAGGGGCGTACGCTCTTGCTGGTCACTCATCGCACCAGCCTGCTGCACATGGTTGAGCGGTTAGTGATAGTCGATGCCGGGCGGATCATTGCCGACGGGCCCAAGCAGAGCGTACTGCAGGCCCTAGAGCGTGGCAGCATCAAAAGGAGCGCCGTATGAGCAGCGCGCCGCGGACTCCACCGAGCGAAGAGACCATGCTCGAACGTAAGGCCTTCGAGCGCCTGAGCCTGTTGTCGGCGGACGGGTCGTTCATCGACCGCCTGTTTCGGCGTTTCTTCGCCGCTTTCTCCGGCTCCAGCAGGGATTGGCGGATGGAGGCCGCGCAGACTGTCGAGGGCCAGCGTGAGCTGCGTGCCCGCGCTCTGCTGTACGCCATCGTCTTGATCTTCTTGCTGCTGTTGGTCTGGGCGGCTTTTGCCAGTATCGACGAAGTGACTCGGGGTGAGGGCAAGGTGATTCCCTCGCAGCAGTTGCAGGTGATCCAGTCGGTGGACGGTGGAGTGGTCGAGGAAGTGTTCGTCCGCGAGGGCGACAAGGTGGAGAAGGATGCCCTGCTGGTGCGCATCGACCCGACCCGCTTCGTCGCCAGCTTCCAGGAAGGCAGTGTCAAGGCCTTCGCCCTGCGTGCCAAGGTCGAACGGCTCAATGCACTGATTGACGAGACGGTCTATGCACCGAAGTACGAGCAGTCGCTGAACAGCGAAGAACTGGCCGTGGTTGCCCAGGAGCGTGGCTTCTACCAGGAAAGTGTCAAGGAACTGGAGCAACGTCTGTCCATTGCCCGCGAGCAGCACAGCCAGCGCCAGCGCGAACTGGACGAGACGCGAGCGCGCCTGCACGCGGCGGATCAGGCTTATATCCTGTCCTCCCGCGAGCTGGAAGTCACCCGGCCGTTGCTGCGCTCGGGTGCGGTGTCCGAGGTGGACATCCTGCGCCTGGAGCGTGACCAGTCCGCCGCCGATGGCGAGCGCCGCCAGGCGTCGGCCCGGGTTCGGCAGATCCAGGCCGGTGTGCAGGAAGCCGAAGCCCGTATCGCCGAGGTGGCGCACAGTATGCGCAACCAGTGGCGTTCGGAGCTCGGCGAGGCGAGCGCCCAGCTCAACAGCCTGGATCGCAACGTGCTCGGCCTGGCCGACCGGGTCAAGTATTCGGAGATTCGCTCGCCGGTAAAGGGCACCGTGCAGCGCATGCTCTACAACACCATCGGCGGTGTGGTGCAGCCCGGCCATGCGGTGTTGGAGATCGTCCCGGCCGACGACCGTCTGCTGGTCGAGGCGAAGATTTCGCCGAAGGATATTGCCTTCCTGCATCCAGGACTGCCGGCCACCATCAAGCTGCATGCCTACGATTTTTCCATCTACGGCGGCATGTCGGCGACATTGCAGCACATCAGCGCCGACACCATCACTGATGAGCGCGACAACACCTATTACCTGGTTCGTGCCATGACCACCGATACCGAGTTCGCCCGCAAGCTGGCGGTGATCCCCGGCATGACCGCGCAACTGGACATCCTGACCGGCAAGAAGACTGTGCTGGCCTACCTGCTCAAACCCATCCTGCGCGCCAAGGGCAATGCCCTGAGCGAGCGCTGATACTTTTGGAGTCGCCCAGGGTTCCGGCCCGGCGGCATGCAATCTCATAGCGAGGTCGACATGAACACTTCGGCAACCGTTGTAGCCCTGACAGGCCAGGCCTGGGCGCAGAGCGCCAATGGCGAGCGTCGCGAACTGCATGCGGGCGACCGCCTGCAGGGCGATGAAATCCTGATCACCGCACCTGGCGTCCAGGTTGACCTGGACTTCGGTGACAACCGCGTATTGAGCCTGGTCGGCGAACAGGATGTAACGCTCGACGAGTCGGTCGCCGAGGTTCGTGCGGCGCAGCCAGTCCAGCCGCTGGAGCAATCACGCGTGCAAACGCAGGCGACCGCAGGTCAGGGCGAGATTGGCGCTGAGCCTGTTGCGGAAGGTCACGGCTTCGTGCAACTGGTGCGCATCGGCGAGATCATCGAGGCAGATGGCGTCACCCCGCTGACCCTGGCGCGTATCCGCGAAGTGTTGCGGCCGCTGGGCATGAGCCTGCCGGATCGCGAGTTCGGGAATGACGAATGGCGTGAACATCGTGGCGGAGACCACGATGAAAGTGGCCCAGCCTCGCGTGCTCCGGGGTTGACCATCGAACTGCAAGGGGCCGGTTCGGACGGTGTCTACAACGAGGCCGAGATCGGCCCTGATGGTACGGTAACGGCCGTCGTCAGCCTCGACGACAAGGTTCGCGAAGGCGATCGACTGGTGATCAAGGATGGCGACGGAAATGTGCTGCTCGACCGGCCGGTAACCGCCGTGGATCTGCGCGATGGCGTACCGGTCGAGGTGCCGGTCGTGCCGGGGCAGAGCGAAGTGAGGGTCGAGGCCATCATCACCACGCCGCAAGGCTTCAGCGGTTCGAGCCGCGATGACAAACCGGTGGACAACGATGTCCCTGGCGTCACCGTCGAATTGCAGGGCGCCGGCCCGGACGGGGTGTACAACGAAGTTGAGATCGGCCCGGACGGCAGTGTTCCGGCGTTGGTTACCCTGGATGACAAGGTCAAGGTCGGCGACA
>NZ_QJUJ01000015.1:0-81818 GCF_004327275.1 Phytopseudomonas daroniae | reverse complement strand
CATTTCCTACGCCATGTCGAAGCGCGCGGCGGCCAAGCGCACCACGCCGGACGAGGTCAGCATGGCCAAGATCGTCCCGGCCACGGCGGCCAACAACGCGGCGGTGGGTGGCAGTTTCATCCCGGCCACGGTGTTCGGCATTCCCGGTGATTCGCTGACCGCCATCGTCATCGGCGTGTTGTTCATGAAGGGGCTGAATCCGGGGCCGACGATCTTCACCGAGAACGCCGACATGATCAACGCGGTGTTCCTGGCGTTCCTGCTGGCCAACATCATGCTGATCCCCTTCGGCTTTCTCGCCATCAAGCTGTTCAAGCGCGTGCTACAGGTACCGCAGAGCATCCTCATGCCGGTGATCCTGGCGTTCTCCATCGTCGGCGCCTTCGCCGTGGAAAACACCCTGTTCGCCATCGTCACCATCCTGGCCTTTGGCATCGTCGGTTTCCTTATGGAGGAGAACGGTTTCCCGCTGGCGCCGATGATTCTCGGCATCGTCCTCGGGCCCATGTTCGAAGAAACCTTTATCACTTCGATGATGCGCGCCCAAGGCGACCTGATGGTGTTCTTCGAACGCCCGGTTTCCCTGACGCTGGCCATCATCACCCTGTCGCTGTGGATGTTGCCGCTGCTGCTGCGCCTGTTGAAGCGTCGCGCCGGCCTCACCCCTCAATCTCCAGCCACTCCCAAAGAGGAATGCACCCAATGAACTTCAACGACCTGCGCGGCAAGCGCGTACTGATCACCGGCTCCACGCTGGGTATCGGCCTGGCCACTGCCCGTGCCTTCGCCAAACTCGGCGCCCATGTCGGCATCACCGCACGCAACACGCCGGCCAATCTCGACGCTCTGCTCAGCGAACTGTCGGCCGATGGCGGCCAGGCCGCGTTCTTTGCTGGCGACCTTGGCAAGACCGACGTCTGCGTGGCTACCGTCGCGGCTTTCGTCGAACGCTTCGGCGGCATCGACGTGCTGATCAACAACGCCGGTGCGCTGCTCGAGCGCCGTGGCCTGGAAAGCATCGACGACGCCTTCTTCGATGCCATGACCGACGTCAACCTGCGCTCGGCACTGATGGTCACCCGCGAAGCCATTCCCCATCTGCGTGCCTCGGCCAAGGCCAGTGGGCAGAGCGCTGCGGTGATCACCACCGGTTCGATCGCCGCTCATGGCGGTGGAGGCCCAGGCGCCAGCCTTTACGCGGCGGCCAAGGCCTGGCTGCACAACATCCAGCGCAACTGGGTGCGTGAATTCACCCCGGCCAATATCCGCTTCAACATCGTCTCGCCGGGCACCGTGGATACCGCCTTCCACGCCGACAAGGACGACGCCGCGCGCGCTGCGGTCAGCACCACCATCCCCATGGGCCGTTTCGGCACACCGGAGGAAATGGCGCCGTCGTATCTGTTTCTTGCCTCGCACGCCTGCAGTGGCTACATCACCGGCCAGGTGCTCGATGTCAACGGCGGGCAGGCCATGCCATGAGCGCGCCGGTCGCTTTCGCCCCAGGGGTGCTGAGCTATGGCGCGCCTATCGGCCTGGAGCAGGCGAGGCATATCGCGGCGGCGGCGGAGTGGGAGGCGCGTGCCAATGGCTGGCCGATGGTGATCGCCGTGGCCGATAGCGGCGGGCACCTGGTGCTGTTGCACAAGCTCGATGAGGCTGCCCTGGGCAGTGTCGAGGTGGCGATCAAGAAGGCGTCCACCGCTGCGCTGTTCAAGCGTTCGACCAAGGGTTTCGAAGAGACCCTGGCCACCGGCGGTGCGGCATTGCGCCTGTTGTCGATGCACAACGCCATTCTGCTGGAAGGTGGCGTGCCGCTGGTGCAGGGCGGCAAGGTCATCGGCGCTATCGGGGTATCGGGCATGCACCCGACCCAGGACGGGCAGGTGGCGCTGGCGGGAGCTGCCGCGCTGGAATAGTCGCAGCGCCCGCGCATGCAAGGTGCGCGGGCGTACTGATACGTCAACAGACTCTAGTCGCGGTTGGCGATCTTCTGCAGGTTTTCGTGGATCTTGAACAGCACGATCATCAGCTCGCACCAGATACGCGCGGCGATGGCGCCACCGATCAGCGTGCCGAGGCCGCCGAGGAAGCTGCCGTAACTGCTGAACATCATCGTCAGGCCGCTGATCGCCACGCTGAGCAGCAATAGCCAGTAGACGAAAGTGATGATTTTCGGGGTGAGCATCGCGTCGAAGAAGAACAGATTCTTCATGGTGTAACTCCAGTCCATGGTGGGGGGGGGCGGGCGGTATCGGTGCCCGCATGCGGCGCAGCGAGCGCTCGAGGCGGCAGAGTAGCAGGCCAGAGCGGCTGCAGCCAGTTAGCGGGAAGTAGCCGTGGCAAAGCATCGTGAAGGGCGTTAGCAGGCTGTTGAAAAACTACCTGCGTTGCCATCGCGGCGTTAAAAACAGGCTCAAAATGCTCATGTACTACTTGTACACTGCGCTTTTTCGCCTATTTTTGTGGGGCCGCCATCGGTATTGCGCTGGCTGCCTCGCTCACGTTTTTCAACGGCCTGTTAGCGTGCTCATCCCGGCTGTCTATCAGAGGATACCAATCCATGCTCAGGCTTCATGGTTTCGCGGTCAGCAATTACTACAACATGGTCAAGCTCGCCCTGCTGGAAAAGGGCCTGCCGTTCGAGGAGGTGGAGGTCTACGCATCCCGTGATGAATCCTTCCTCTCCATCAGCCCGCGCGGCAAGGTGCCGGTATTGCAGACCGACGAGGGCTATATCAGCGAGACCTCGGCGATCCTCGAATACCTCGAAGCATTGGGGCAGGGCGTCGCACTGTTGCCTGAAGGTGCTTTCGCCCAGGCCCGGGTTCGTGCCCTGGCCAAGCACATCGAGCTGTACATCGAGTTACCGGCCCGTGCCTGCTATGCCCAGGCCTTCTTCGGTATGCAGGTAGACGCGGCGATCCTCAAGAAAAGCCGCGACGAACTGCTGGGCGGTATCGATTCGCTCAGGCGCCTGGGGGCGTTCTCGCCCTATGTGGCGGGCGACAGACTGACCCTGGCCGATCTGTACTTCCTGTACAGCATCGACCTGGCTGCTGCCGTTGCGCACAAACTGTTCGAGGTCGACCTGCTGGCGAAACTCCCGCAAGCCAGGGCGCTGCTCGAGCGCTTTGCCAGCAGCCCCAACGTACAGCGCATCGCTGCCGACAAGGAAGCGGCGGTGGGCCCTTTCATGGCCCACATGCAGGCGCGCTTGAAGGGCTGATCAGCCAGCGGCGAAACGGGTCAGTGCTTCGCCGGTGAGGCGGTAGCCGATCCACTCGCTCTGGGGTTTGGCGCCGATGGAGTCGTAGAAGTCGATGGCTGGCTGATTCCAGTCCAGCACCGACCACTCGAAGCGACCGCAGCCACGCGCCACCGCCAGTTTGGCCAGGTGGCGCAACAGCGCCTTGCCGGCGCCGACGCCGCGTTGCTGCGGGGTGACGTAGAGGTCTTCCAGGTACAGGCCGTGCTTGCCCAGCCAGGTCGAGTAATTGAAGAAGTACACTGCGTAGCCGATGGGCTCGCCGTCCCGCTCGCAGATCAGGCCGTGGGCGCTGCTGCCCTCCGCGAACAGGCTGTTCTCGATACCGGCGACGTCGGTCTTGACCTCGTGCTCGGCCTTTTCGTAGATGGCCAGATCGGTGATGAAGCGCAGGATCAGGGCGGCGTCTTCACGCACCGTGGGGCGAATGTTGAGTGGCATCTAGGTCTTCCAGAGGGAATGGATCGTTTTATCGAGTTGTTGCGTCAGCTGGCAGGCTCGTCAGAAAGCGCTCGACGGCCTCGCGTGAATCCAGGCGCAGATAATGGCGGTGAGCCGGTGCGTTGCGCATTTCGTCACCGTAACGCTGCCGGTAGGTGGCATGGCGCGTCCAGGCCCAGGCCAGAATCGACTGCTCGGGTTTGACGCTGAACAGATTGCTCCAGCGTTCGCGGTTGCCGTTCCAGAGCGGCTTGCGCAACGCGATGCGCTTCAGGGTACGTGGCAGCAACTGACGCATCACCGCGGCTCTGGGCAGGTCAAGCCAGATCACCGTGTCCGCCTGCTCGAGGATCTGCGGGCGTACCACGGAATAATTACCTTCCACCACCCAGCCGTCACCTTGCAGGGCATCGGCCACCGCCTGCTGGAACTGCTCCGCGGGCAATGGTTGCCAGCCAGGCTGGTGAAACAGCGCATCCAATTCCACATGGCGATAGCCCAGGCGCTGCGCTAACCGGCGCGACAGCGTGGTCTTGCCCGCACCGGAGCAGCCGACCACCGAGATACGCCGGCCGGGTGTCCAGGTTTGCATTCAGCGCGAAGCGAGCAAGGCTTTGCCACGCTCCACGGCCAGGCGTACCTGGCGCGGTGCGGTGCCGCCGATATGGTCACGGGCGTTGACCGAGCCTTCCAGGGTCAGTACGGCGAACACGTCCTGCTCGATCTGGTCGCTGAACTGGCGCAGCTCTTCGAGGCTCATCTCGGCCAGATCCTTACCGCTGTCCACGCCGTACTTCACCGCATGGCCGACGATTTCGTGGCAGTCGCGGAAGGGCAGGCCCTTGCGCACCAGGTAGTCGGCCAGATCGGTGGCGGTGGAGAAACCACGCAGCGCCGCCTCGCGCATGATGGCGTGCCTGGGCTTGATCGCCGGAATCATGTCGGCGAAGGCACGCAGCGAGTCGCGCAGGGTGTCGGCGGCGTCGAACAGTGGTTCCTTGTCTTCCTGGTTGTCCTTGTTGTAGGCCAGCGGCTGGCCCTTCATCAGGGTCAGCAGGCCGGTCAGCGCACCGAATACGCGGCCGGTCTTGCCACGCACCAGCTCGGGTACGTCCGGGTTCTTCTTCTGCGGCATGATCGAGGAGCCGGTGCAGAAACGATCCGGCAGATCGATGAACTGGAACTGGGCGCTGGTCCATAGCACCAGCTCTTCCGAGAAGCGCGACAGGTGCATCATCGCCACGGCGGCAGCGGCGCAGAATTCGATGGCGAAATCGCGATCCGACACACCGTCCAGGGAGTTGCCGCCCACGGCGTCGAAACCCAGCAGCTCGGCGGTGATTTCACGCTGGATCGGGTAAGTGGTGCCCGCCAGCGCGGCGCTGCCCAGCGGCATGCGGTTGGTGCGCTTGCGGCAGTCGACCAGGCGCTCGTAGTCGCGGCTGAGCATTTCGAACCAGGCCAGCAGGTGGTGGCCGAAGGTCACCGGCTGGGCGGTCTGCAAGTGAGTGAAGCCAGGCATGATGGTTTCGGCTTCGCGCTCGGCCTGCTCCAGCAGGCCCTGCTGCAGGCGGGTGATCTCAGCGAGGATCAGGTCGATTTCATCACGCAGCCACAGGCGGATGTCGGTGGCTACCTGATCGTTGCGCGAGCGGCCGGTGTGCAACTTCTTGCCGGTCACGCCGATGCGGTCGGTCAGGCGCGCCTCGATGTTCATGTGCACGTCTTCCAGATCGACGCGCCAGTCGAAGCTGCCTGCTTCGATTTCACCCTGGATCTGCTTGAGGCCGTCGATGATCGCATCGCGCTCGGCATCGGTCAGCACGCCCGCCTTGGCCAGCATGGTGGCGTGGGCGATGGAGCCCATGATGTCGTGGCGGTACAGGCGTTTGTCGAATTCCACCGAGGCGGTGAAGCGGGCGACGAAGGCATCGACGGGTTCACTGAAGCGGCCGCCCCAGGACTGATTGGTTTTTTCGTTGCTCATGAGTTTGGCTCGGCTGTATGCAGGTGCGGACGGGCCGGAAGCTTCCGGCTCGACGGAAAATTGCGTTGATGATAACAGACCCTAAGCCGTGCGCAGTGGCCTGGAGGAGTGTCGGGCAGGTCACAATTTCATCAGTCGCAACGCATTTGGGTGGGTTATTTCGCCCGCTTGCGATGGGGTCTCTTGCCGGTTCCGGGGCGCGCGCGGAAACTGCGGCGATGAACAGGAATCGCAAGACCTCGCCCCCCTCCGCCCCCGACGATTTCTTCGTGCCGGAACTGTGTCAGCCCGAAGCGCTGCTCAGCACCGTGCTGCTCGCGGAGCTGCTGGTGCTCGTGCTGGTGCTCGCCGAGCCGATGCTGCCCGGTTTCGACTGGGTGCGCCTGGCGCTGACCTCGCTGTTCGTGCAGTGGATCGTACTGTTGTCGTCGGCGCTGCTGTGCCGCTTGCGGCCGCTGCTCGCACGGTTGCAGGCGATGTGGGCCGGAGCGGCATGCTGCGCCCTGGTCGTCGGTCTTACCCTGGGCTGTACGGCAGTCGCCGATTACTACGACCTCGGCGGACCGCTGCCTCACGATGGCGAGGTGAACCTGTACCTGCGGCATGCCTTGATCAGCCTGATCATGTCGGCGCTGTTGCTGCGCTATTTCTACCTGCAGAGCCAGTGGCGGCGCCAGGAGCAGGCCGAATTGCGTGCGCGCATCGAATCGCTGCAGGCGAGGATCCGCCCGCATTTCCTGTTCAACAGTTTGAACAGCATCGCCAGCCTGGTTGTCACAGATTCTGCTAGGGCAGAACAGGCGGTGCTGGATCTTTCCGACCTGTTCCGGGCAAGCCTGGCCAGGCCCGGTAGTCTCGTAAGCTGGAACGAGGAACTGGAGCTGGCGCAGCGCTACCTGTCGATCGAGCACTATCGGCTCGGCGAGCGACTACAGTTGCAGTGGGAAGTTGATGATGTACCCGCTGATTTACCCATTCCCCAGCTGACTCTGCAGCCGCTGCTGGAGAATGCCTTGATCTACGGTATCCAGCCACGTATCGAAGGGGGACTGGTGCAGATATCAGCCAATTACATCGATGGCGTATTCCATCTCAGCGTCAGCAACCCATACGAGGACGGTGGCATGCCTCTGGCCTCGCGCGGAACCCATCAGGCGCTGGCCAATATCGACGCACGTCTTGCGGCACTTTTCGGTTCGCAAGCCAATCTCAGTGTGGAGCGTCGTGATGGCCGTCACTACACCCGTCTACGCTACCCATGTGCAAGACCCATGCAGGAAGCCAGATCATTATGAATGTCTTGATCGTCGATGACGAACCCCTTGCCCGAGAGCGCTTGAGCCGCATGGTTGCCGCGCTGGAGGGTTATCGTGTTGTCGAGCCCTCTGCGAGCAATGGTGAAGAGGCACTCGCTCTGGTCGAGAGCCTCAAACCCGATGTCGTGCTGCTCGATATCCGCATGCCGGGCCTCGATGGCCTGCAAGCCGCTGCCCGGCTCTGCGAGCGCGAAGCACCGCCTGCAGTGATCTTCTGCACGGCTCATGATGAGTTTGCCATAGAGGCGTTCGAGGTCAGTGCCGTAGGCTATCTGGTCAAACCGGTACGCCCCGAGCACCTCGAGAAAGCGCTGAAAAAGGCCGAGCGCCTCAACCGCGTGCAACTGGCTGCGCTCACCCGCCCTGCCGCGGAAAGCGGTGTCGGCCCGCGCAGCCATATCAGCGCCCGCACCCGCAAAGGTATCGAGCTGATCCCGTTGGATCACGTGATCTACTTCATCGCCGACCACAAGTACGTGACCCTGCGTCACGAGGGTGGCGAGGTGCTGCTGGACGAGCCGCTCAAGGCGCTGGAGGACGAATTTGGTGATCGCTTCGTGCGCATCCACCGCAACGCTCTGGTGGCCCGTGAGCGCATCGAGCGGCTGCAGCGCACGCCGCTCGGGCACTTCCAGCTCTACCTCAAGGGGCTCAATGGCGATGCGCTCGTGGTCAGCCGCCGTCATGTGGCGGGGGTGCGTAAGCTGATGAACCACCTTTGAGCGGCAAGCTTCAAGCCACAAGCTTCAAGTAAGAGCGCAAAAGCAGAAGCTTGCTGCGATCATGAGGTTCCGGCCACGCTAGCTTGCAGCTTGCAGCTTGCAGCTTGCAGCTGTAGTTGCCTGTTATCATCGGTGGCAATTGGTTTTCTGGAATTGTCCCATGCCCCGCGAAATCCGCATCGCTACTCGCAAGAGCGCCCTGGCCCTGTGGCAGGCCGAACACGTCAAGGCACGTCTCGAACAGGCCCATCCGGGGCTACAGGTGAGCCTGGTGCCGATGGTCAGCCGCGGCGACAAACTGCTCGACGCGCCGCTGGCGAAGATCGGTGGCAAGGGATTGTTCGTCAAGGAACTGGAAACCGCGCTGCTGGAAAACCAGGCCGACATCGCCGTGCATTCGATGAAGGACGTGCCCATGGATTTCCCCGAAGGCCTGGGCCTGTACTGCATCTGCGAGCGCGAAGACCCGCGCGATGCCTTCGTCTCCAACCATTTCGACAGCCTCGATACGCTCCCTGTCGGCAGTGTGGTCGGCACTTCCAGTCTGCGCCGCCAGGCGCAACTGCTGGCTCGTCGTCCCGATCTGAAAATCCAGTTCCTGCGCGGCAACGTCAACACCCGTCTGGCCAAGCTGGATGCCGGTGAGTACGACGCCATCATTCTCGCCGCTGCCGGGCTGATTCGTCTGGGCTTCGAAGCGCGTATCCGCGACTCCATCAGCGTCGAACAGAGCCTGCCAGCGGGCGGTCAGGGAGCGGTCGGTATCGAGTGCCGGGTCGATGATATCGAACTGCAGGCGTTGCTGGCGCCGCTCAATCACAGCGAAACCGCGCTGCGGGTCAGCGCCGAACGGGCCATGAACAAGCGCCTGAACGGCGGCTGCCAGGTGCCTATTGCCTGCTATGCGATTCTCGAAGGCGAGCAGCTGTGGTTGCGCGGCCTGGTCGGCGAACCGGATGGCAGCCGTTTGCTGCGTGCCGAGCAGCGCGGTGTCGCAGAGGATGCCGAGCGCCTGGGCGTCGAAGTGGCCGAAGCCTTGCTGGTTCAAGGTGCAGGCACGATCCTGCAGGCCATTTACGGCGAGGCCGCTGTCGAGTGAGTGGCTGGCGCCTGCTGCTGACACGTCCTGAGCAGGAATGCCAGGCGCTGGCCGCGGCTCTCGGCAAAGACGGCATCCGTGGCGTCTGCCTGCCGCTGTTGAGCATCGAACCTCTGCCGGAAACCCCGCAGCAAAGCGCAATCATCTGTGAACTGCACCGCTACACGGCGGTGATCGTGGTGAGCAAACCGGCTGCCCGTTTCGGCCTCGACCTGCTCGATCGTTACTGGCCGCAGCCCCTTTCCGATCAGCCCTGGTTCAGCGTTGGCGCGGGAACCGGGCAGATTCTCGCTGATTACGGGCTACCGGTATCCTGGCCGAGCGGCGGGGACGACAGCGAGGCCTTGCTGGCGTTGCCCGCGCTGCAGGCGGCTCTGCAGGAAGCCCTGTTTCCGCGGGTGCTGATCATTCGTGGCGAAGATGGCCGCACATTGCTCGCCGAGCGCTTGCAGAGCCAGGGCGTCGAGGTCGACTATCTGCCAGTCTATCGTCGCGTGCTGCCGGATTACCCTGCCGGTACCCTGCAGAGACTATTACAGGTGGAACGCCTGAATGGGCTGGTGGTCAGCAGTGGGCAGGGCCTGATGCATCTGCGCCAACTGGCGATGGATGACTGGTTACAGCTGGCGCAACTACCCTTGTTCGTACCGAGTCCGCGAGTTGCCAGCATGGCCCGCGAACTGGGTGCGCTGAATGTTGTGGATTGTCGTGGTGCTGATACCGCGGCGTTGTTGGCGGCCTTGCGTGCGCAGGCTTCGCCCGACTTGTGAAGCAAAGGATGGATACGTGAGCGAAGCGACTACCCCGAAAGAGCAGGAGCAGCCTGTACAACCCGCCCTCGAATCTTCTCCGGTTGCCGGTGAAGCCAGGCCCGCCTCACGGGGCTCTGCACTGGCGGCGGTGGCCCTGTTGGTCGGTGCGATCGGCGTCGCTGTCGGTGGCTGGAGTGTCTGGCAACTGCGAACCCTGGAGACCGGAGCGCAGCAGCAGTCAGGCCAGCTAGAAGAGGCACGCAGCCAGACTCAGGCGCTGTCGCAACGTACCAACAGCCTGAGCGAGCGTTTCGAACAACTGCCGACGGTGCAGGAGCTCGAAGAACGTCGCCGTCTGGTCGCCCAGTTGCAGGGTGACCAGCAATTGCTCAACCAGCGTCTGGAAACCGTGCTCGGCGCCAGCCGTCAGGACTGGCGCCTGGCCGAAGCCGAGCACCTGCTGCGCCTGGCCAGTCTGCGGTTGTCGGCGCTGCAGGACACCAACAGCGCCACCGCGCTGGTGCAGGCGGCCGACGAGATTCTCCGCGACCAGGATGACCCGGCGGCGTTCGCAGCCCGCGAGCAGTTGGCCAAGAGCCTGGAGGCGCTGCGCTCGACCGACAACCCGGATCGTACCGGGCTGTTCCTGCAACTGGGTGCCCTGCGCGAGCAGGCATCGCAACTGAACTCGCTGAACCCCAAGTTCGTCGCCGATGGCGGTGTGCTCGGCGAACTGGCTGCAGACAGCGAGCCAGGCACCTGGTGGAGCCACGGGCTGCAGACGCTGTCGCAGTACTTCCGCCTGGATTTCAATGCCGATCAGAACGTGCGCCCGCTGCTCGCCGGACAGAGTCTGACCCAGGTGCGCCTGGCCCTGAGCCTCGCGCTCGAGCAGGCGCAATGGGCGGCGCTGCATGGCGAGACCCAGGTCTATCGTCAGGCGCTGCAACAGGCTGGCGAGGTGCTGGACGCCAACTTCAATCGTGACAACCCGGACAGCCGTGCCCTGCGCACGCGGGTCGGCGAGTTGGTCGACAAGCCCATCGAAATCGAGGTGCCCGAGCTGACCCAGTCGCTCAATGCGGTGCAGGCCTACATCGAGCACAAGCACTCGGCACGTGAGCGTCTGAAGGATGCGCCGAGCGATGAGGCGCTCGGCAACGAGGAGGGGCGTCCATGAAGCGCGTTTACCTGCTGCTGCTCGCCCTGGTGGTGATCGGTGGGCTGGCGCTGCTTGGCCTGGCCATCTCCGAGCACAAGGGCTATGTGCTGTTCGCCTACCAGGGTTTCCGCTACGAATCGACCCTGTGGGCATTCGTGCTGCTGATCGTGGCGGTCTGGCTGGCGCTCTGGCTGTTGCGCCTGGTCGTTCGCGCGTTGCTGACTTCGCTCGGGCTGGTCAATCCATGGTCGCGCCTGCACCGTGAACGGCGTGTGCGCAGTGCATCCGAGCATGGCTTTCAGGAGTTGATCGAGGGTCGCTGGGCCAAGGCCCAGACACACCTGAGCCGGATTGCACGGAACGAGCCACGACCACTGATTCACTACCTCGGCGCCGCGCGCGCTGCCCACAATCTTGAGCACTACGAAGAGAGCGATGCGTTGCTGGCCGAGGCGCTGGAACGTCAGCCGAACGCCGAGCTGGCCATCGCTCTGACCCATGCCGAACTGCAGTTGGCGCGTGGGCACGTCGAAACGGCCCAGGAGACCCTGCTGGTGATGCATGAGCGTCATCCACGCAACCCGCAGGTTCTGCGCCAATTGCAGCAGTTGTATGTGCTGCGCGGTGATTGGCACGCGCTGTTGAAATTGCTGCCGGTACTGCGCAAGGAAAAAGCCCTGGGCCCCGCCGAGCTGATGGCGCTGGAGCGCCGTGCCTGGCGCGAGTATCTGACGGACATCGACCTGAACGCTGCCGATGAAAGCGCACTGCCTTCTCTGGCACAGGCCTGGGAGCGACTGTCTCCCAACCTGCGCGGTGAGCCCGAGCTGCTTGCCGTGTATGCCGATCGCCTGCGCATGCTGGGGGCCGAGCCCGGTGCCGAGGAACTGCTCAACAAAGCGCTGAATCGTGAGTACGACAGCCGCCTGGCGCGCCTTTATGGTCTGCTGCACGGTCGCGACCCGGCCAGGCAACTGCAGGCTGCCGAGGGCTGGCTGAAACAGCATCCCGATGATGCTGGGCTGCTGCTGACTCTGGGCCGGCTGAGTTTGCAAAACCAGCTGTGGGGCAAGGCCCGGGAGTACTTCGAGAGCAGCCTGACGTTCGAGCGTCATCCGGAAACCTGTGCCGAGCTGGCACGACTGCTCGCGCAGTTGGGTGAGGTAGAACGCAGTAACCGTTTGTTTCAGGAAGGCCTTGGTCTGCTCGACCGTCGCCTGAGCGGTCAGGTCGCCAGCGTTCCCGCCGTACCGCCCGCTGATCCGCAGTACGCGGGTGCCGGCAGCTAGTCGTTTTTCCCTGCGCCGGCCCCTGGTCGGCGTTTATGACGAGCTGTCTTGAAGGCTTGGGTGGTCGAGCATAACCTGAGTCGAAATGAGTGGTCGGACTGCCATGCGAATCATGCTAGTGTCCAGACTCGGCTGCGCGTTCAGGGATCGAGGCGTGATGCTTTCGTCGTTATCGGTGTACGAGCAGGGCTCACATCAAAACGGCAGCAGAGGAATACTGCCGATAGGGCGGTCAGCCAACTTCCGATTCGCAGTGGCGACAATTTGCTGAACGATAGTCGTTGCCCGAATGCCTACAGGAAATACCGATAAGGGAGGAAGATCACCATGCTCGAAAGTTGCCAGAATGCACAGGAGCGATGGGGCGGCGTACACCTGTTGATCGATCGCTGGTTGCAGGAACGCGCGGAACTGATCAAGGCCTACGCAGCCATCGATGATGTCAGCGACAAGGCCGTCATGCAGCGTTTCTGCGAAATCCTCGTCGACTACGTTTCCGCCGGGCATTTCGAGGTTTACCAGCAGCTCACCGAAGAGGCTCGAGCGTTCGGTGACCAGCGCGGTCTTGAGCTGGCCAAACAGATCTATCCGCGCCTTGAAGTGATCACTGAAGCCGCACTGACGTTCAATGATCGCTGCGATGAAGGCGATTGTGGTGACATCGAGGCAGTCAGTGCCGAACTCAAGCGTCTTGGTCAGATGCTGCACGAGCGTTTCGAGCTCGAAGACTGTCTGATCGAAGTGTTGCACACCGCCCACAAGCAGCAGGCTACCGCCGCCGCTGTATGACATTCGGCGCCGCGACTTGTCGCGGCGCTGTTGTCTCCCTCATCTGTATGCAGATGTGCGTTACGAGCACGTTACGCATGTGCTTGCAAAGCGCCTCTAGCGGGCGCAAATTCACACGTCTAGTATGGCTTCAACTCATCCGCCAGGAGGCGCGTCATGTCGGCCACGAAAAACGTGAAAAAGAAATCGGTCACCACTCCTTTGCATTTGCTTCAACAACTGTCCGGAAGTTTGCTCGAGCATCTCGAAAGTGCTTGCTCGCAGGCCTTGGTCGATGCCGAAAAAGTGCTCGCCAAACTGGAGAAACAGCGCGGTGGTGCGCAGGAAAAACTGCACAAGGCTCGCGGTAAACTGCAAGCTGCGGCTGCTGCAGGCAAGGCCAAGGCGCAGTCCAAGGCCAAGTCCGTTGTCGACGAACTGGAAGGTGTGCTGGATGCACTGCAGGCTCGCCAGAGCGAAACCCGTCAGTACATCGTTCAGCTCAAACGTGATGCGCAAGAGAGCCTGAAACTGGCGCAGGGCGTCGGTAAGGTTCGCGAGGCTGCCGGCAAGGTTCTGTCCAGCCGCAGCAAGACTGCCGCCAAACCAGCCGCTAAAGCCGTCGCGAAACCTGCAGCTGCCAAGTCAGTTGCCAAAGCCGCTGCCGCCAAACCAGCCACTAAAGCCGCTGCGAAATCCGCTGCCGCCAAACCGGCCGCGAAAACCGCCGCGAAGCCGGCAGCCGCCAAATCGGCTGCTACCGCTGCCGCCAAACCAGCCGCTAAAGCCACAGCGAAACCCGCTGCCGCCAAGCCAGCCGCCAAAGCCGCCGCGAAGCCAGCAGCCACTAAACCGGCTGCTACCGCTGCCGTCAAACCAGCCGCTAAAACTGCAGCAAAACCCGCTGCCGCCAAGCCAGCTGCCAAAGCCGCCGCGAAGCCAGCAGCCGCCAAACCGGCTGCTACCGCTGCCGCCAAACCAGCCACTAAAGCCGTAGCGAAACCCGCTGCCGCCAAGCCGGCCGCCAAAGCCGCCGCGAAGCCGGCAGCCGCCAAATCGGCTGCTACCGCTGCCGCCAAACCAGCCGCTAAAGCCACAGCGAAACCCGCTGCCGCCAAGCCAGCTGCCAAAGCCGCCGCGAAGCCAGCAGCCACCAAACCGACTGCTACCGCTGCCGCCAAACCAGCCGCTAAAGCTGCAGCAAAACCCACTGCCGCCAAGCCAGCTGCCAAAGCCGCCGCGAAGCCAGCAGCCACTAAACCGGCTACTACCACTGCCGCCAAGTCAGCCCCTAAAGCTGCACCGAAGCCTGCTGCCAGCAAACCTGCTGCGGCCGAAAAGCCTGCCGTCGCAGCATCCCCTGCCGCGAGCAAGCCAGCCAATGAGCCGACCGCGACACCGACTCCTGCCGCTAGTCCTACCAATGGTGTGACACCGCCTAGCGCCAACTGATCCAGGCGCTATGAAGTCTGCGGACACTCCTGAATGGAGTGCCCGCAGACTGTCTTCAGCGAGTGCAAGGCTCGTGTCGATTCGACTGCTCCGTTCCCTTCTTCTTTGCGGCAACCCGGGTGTCATACGGTCGCGCCGATTAGTATGTGTATTCTAGTTTTCCTCGTTAGGGTGTTTTGCAAGCCTGTGCTGCACAGGCCATCTCTCATGTAACTGCGAGGTGCACCATGTCGAACGCTACCGTCAGGAAGAAAACGCTTGCCGATACCACACTCGTTGTCGTGAGCGACGCGCCGTCCTATGCCCGAAAGGTGTGGTTGGCCGGTTTGGGCGTGTACGCCAAGGCGGGGCAGGAAGGCCTCGATTACCTTCGAGAACTGATCCGCCTCGGCGCAGAAGCGGAACAGCGAGGCAAGAAGCAGGTCAATGAACAAGTCGAGGCGGCCAATGGCCAAATCGACGGAGTCAAAAGCAGAGTGTCCGTCGTGAAGAATAAGGTCGCCGCGCGCATCGAGAAGATCGAGCAGGCCTTCGACTCTCGCGTGGCAGGCGCCCTCAACCGGCTCGGCATTCCCGCTCGACAGGATATCGAAGCCCTGTCTGCTAAGCTGGATGAGCTGAGTGCGTTGCTCGAGCATGTCGCGCGTACCAAATAAGGAGAGCAGGATGGCTGTCAAAAAGAAATCCGAGAAACAGACCAGCTCGTGGATCGGCGAGGTTGAAAAGTACTCGCGACAGATCTGGTTGGCGGGCTTGGGCGCATACTCCAAGGTCAGCAAGGACGGCACCAAGCTGTTCGACACTCTGGTCAAGGATGGCGAGAAGGCCGAGAAGACGGCCAAGGGCAACGTGGATAAGCAGGCCGATGCGGTGAAGTCGTCGGTTGATTCCACGGTCGGCAGTGCCAAGTCCCGCGTCGATGAGGTCAAGGGCAAGGCGATTGGCAAGTGGGGCGAGCTTGAAGAGGCATTCGACAAGCGCCTGAACAACGCGATTTCGCGCTTGGGTGTGCCGAGCCGTAACGAGGTCAAGTCGCTAAACGACAAGGTCGATCTGCTGACCAAGCAGCTTGAAGCCCTGACGGGCGTTTCCACCAAGGTGGTTGCCAAGCCGGCTGCGAAGCCCGCTGCAAAAAGCACCGCTGCCAAAGCTGCCAGTAAACCCGCTGCTACCAAGGTTGCCGCTAAACCTGCAGCCGCCAGCAAAGCTGCAAGCAAGCCTGCGGCAAAACCGGCTGCCAAACCTGCCGCCAAAGCGGTAGCAGCCAAACCCGCGGCGGCGAAGAAAGCCACGGCAGGTAAAACAGCAGCGGCCAAGCCTGCGGCGACCAGCAAGAGCCCTTCCAAACCTGCGGCCAAGCCAGCGCTGAAATCGGCGTCGAAACCAGCCGCCAAGGCTGTGAGCAAACCCGCTGCGACGAAACCCGCTGTGAAGAAACCTGCGGCAGCCAAGGCCGCACCGGTTGCGCCTGCAACGCCTGTCAGCACTCCGCTGCCGAATGCAGCGCCGTCTGCCGCCGCAACACCAACCTCGAGCAATCAGTCCTGAGGCTGCACTGCGTGACGAAAACGCCCGACCCTGTGTCGGGCGTTTTCATTTCAGGCCGAGGCATCTCTCAGATAGCTGCGTGCCAATAACTCGGTGGTTTGACGGGCCCCGTCCTGTAGGTGCGGCGCGACCAGCATCATCACCTGGTAAACCACCAGCCTGCTGTCGGCATGCTGGGCGACGATGCGTTGGTAATCTTGAGAGAACAACAGGGTCAGTACGATCTGCTCTACCAGTTGTTCCAGGGCGTAGTCATCGCTGTCGAGCTCGTTCTGCTGCTTGAGACGCATCAGCAGGGTGGTGAGCGTGCGTCTGAGCTTGCCAAGCCACAGGCGCATGCCGTGGGCCAGTTTGGGCAGGCGGCCGCTGAGGTGGGAAAGATCCTGGAAGAGAAAGCGATAGGCCGACATGCCCTCGGCAATCAGATGCAGAAACAGCCAGTAGTCCTGGGCGTCGAGATCGGCCTCGGCAGGCGGCGCGAGCAGTGTTGAAAGCGTCGCCTGGAACTGTTCGAACAGCGTCAGGATCAGCGGCTCCTTGCCATGAAAGTGGTAGTACAGGTTGCCAGGGCTGATGCCCAGCTCGTTGGCGATTTCCAGCGTCGATACGTTCGGCTCGCCCCGCTCGTTGAACAGCTGCAGAGTGGTTTCCAGGATGCGCTCACGGGTCTTCATCCCGATCAGCGCACCCGCACGTAAGTGCCGGGTGCGGCGTCCAGCGGCGGGTAATCGGCATTGCCCAGGGGCATCTGGGTGTCGCGCTGAGCGCCGGAGCGTTGCTGAATCCACTCCAGCCACCGTGGCCACCAACTGCCCTGGGTCTGTTCGGCATCATGGTGCCAGGCGCGTGGATCCAGGCTGAGTTCGCTGTTCTTCAGGTAATTGGATTTTTGGTTGCCCGGCGGGTTGAGGATGCTCTGGATGTGACCTGCGTTGGAGAGCACGAACTGGCGCTCACCACCGAGCAGCAGTACCGAACGGTAGACCGCGTCCCAGGGAGTGATGTGATCGTTGCGGCCGGCGACACTGAAGCTGTCGACCGTGATCTTGCGCAGGTCGATGGGAGTTCCGCAGACGTCGAGCCCACCGCTGCGCACCATCGGGTTGTCTTTGAAAAAGTCGATCAGATCGCCGTGAAACGCCGCAGGCAGGCGTGTGCTGTCGTTGTTCCAGTAGAGAATATCGAAGGCAGGCGGCTGTTTGCCCAGCAGGTAGTTGTTGACCCAGTAGTTCCAGATCAGGTCGTTGGGGCGCATCCAGGCGAATATCCTGGCCATTTCCCGGCCGTCCAGCACGCCTTTCTGGTAGGAGCGACGCTTGGCATTCTCCAGGGTCTGCTCATCGGCGAAAAGCATCGCGGGGCCATCGATCCGACTGTCCAGCAGACTAACCAGGTAGGTGCTGCAGCCAACCTTGCGCAACTGCTTTTTCGCCTGCAGGTGGCCCTGTAGCGCGGCGATGCTCAGGCCGCCTGCGCAGGCGCCGAGCAGGTTGACCGATTTGCTGCCGCTGATGGCTTGGCAGGCTTGCATGGCTTGCTCGATGGCTTCGGCGTAACTCGACAATCCCCAGTCGCGGTGGCGTACATCCGGGTTGCGCCAACTGATGATGAATGTGCGCAGGCCATTTTTCAGCGCGTACTGGACGAAGCTCTTGTCCGGGCTCAGGTCGAATACGTAGTACTTGTTGATTTGCGGCGGCACGATCAGCAGCGGCTTGGCGTACTGCTTTTCGCTCATGGGGCGATACTGGATCAACTCCAGCATTTCGTTGCGATATACCACCGCGCCGGGTGTGCTGGCGATGTTGCGGCCGATTTCGAAAGCTTGCCTGGTGACCTGGCTGGGCAGCCCGTCGTTGTTCAGCAGGTCATCGAACAGATGGCCGAGGCCTTTGATCACACTACCGCCACCGGTGTTGAACAGCTCCTTGAGCGCCAGTGGATTGAGCAGGCTGTTGGAGGGTGAGAAGGCATCACCGATCAGCGAGGAGATGAAGCGTGCACGACTGCGCTCATCCGCGCTCAGATCGCTTTCATCGATCCAGCTATCCAGCTGTTTCTGCCAGGCCAGGTAGGCTTGCAGGCTGCGCCGGTAGAAGGGGTTGTGCTGCCAGGTCGGGTCGGCGAAACGCGCATCCTTGGGATTGACGCTATGCAGGTCGTCGCCGAGCAGGATGCGCCCGATCTGCCCGCCCAGTTGCAGGACGTGACGTGCGCTGTGCACTGGCTGCCTGAGGCCTTGCAAGGCAAGCGTGCGCACGGTGGAGAACAGGTCGCGACCGCGCAGGCCGACCACGGCATTCTGTGCATTCAGCGCACGGGGCGAATGGGGCAGACCCTCGGTACGACGCTTGTCTGGCATGGCAACACTCCGTTGTCTGGGCTCTGCTGATTGATCAATGGCACCATTCGACTCTTCACAGTAGTACAGGAATGCCGACGCGTTACCTTTCCTGCCCTGGGCGTTACGGCTGGCCGCGAACCACCGTGACGTTTTGCGGGTGCATCACGGCGGGTTGCCGTTCCTCGGCGAGAAATTTCATGATGATCGGCGCCACCACCTCGGCCCGGGTCACCAGAAACAAGTGGCCGTCGTCGATCACGTGCAGTTCGGAGTTGGGAATGCGCCAGGCCAGCAGGCGCATGTTGAGCAGCGGAATGATCGGGTCATCGTCGCCGGCCAGCACCAGCGTCGGTTGGCGGATCTTGTGCAGCCAGTGGATGCTGGTCCAGCCCATGCCGGCGAACAGTTGCCAGTAGTAACCCAGCTTGCCGCCCGAGCGCACCTTGCTGGCATGGGCCAGGGCGAGCTTGGGATCGCGGCGGAAAGCGCCGCCGTAAATGTCTGCGGCGATATGCACGCCATAGGACGGTTGCAGGTAGCGGCGAGGGCTTGCCATACGCCAGAGCACCCTGGGCTTGCCCGGAATCATCACCGCGCCGGCGGACGTCGCCGCCAGCACCAGCTTCTTGCAGCGTTCCGGGTAATCGCGGGCGAATTGCTGAGCCAGGGCGCCACCCCAGGACACACCGATGACATTGACCTGGCCGTAGTCCAGGTAATCGAGCATGCGGGCGGCCAGCTTGGCCAGGCCGGGGAACCGGTAGGGGATGCTCGGTGTAGAGGAACCGCCTACGCCGGGAACGTCGAAGGCGATGATTTCCAGATCCTTGTCCAGCGCGCGGACGAAGGGCATCACCAACTCGAGGTTGGCACCGATGCCGTTGAAGATCAGCAGCGGCACCTTGTCGGGGCTGCCGGCCCGCACGGCGGTACGGATGGTCTGACCATCCAGGGCGATGGTGCGGAACACGAAGGATAGTGACATGTGGCAACCTCTGTCAGTGATCGTCGCCGGTGACCTCGCCCGGGTAGGCCATCGCGATAACCTATCGTTCAGCGTTCGTGGACATAGGTGCCAGGCGCGGCCTCGCCGGAGGGATAACGCTTGTTGCCCAGCTTGCTCGGTGCCTTCTTGCTTTCCCCGGAGCGAGCGACCAGCCATTTCTGCCAATGCAGCCACCAGGAATCGGTGTGCTTGGTCGCGTCTTCCTGCCAGGCCTTGGGGTCGGTCGGCATGTCGGGATTGGTCATGTAACGCGCCTTGGGATTGCCTGGCGGGTTGAGGATACTCTGGATGTGGCCGCTGCTGGACAGCACGAATTCGCACTGGCCGCCGAACAGCCGGGCCGACTTGTAGCAGGATGTCCACGGGGTGATGTGGTCGTTGCTGCCCGCCACCACGTAAGCGTCGCAGGTCACCTGGCCGAGGTCGACCGGCGTGCCGCACACTTCGAGGCCACCCGCGCGGGTCAGCGGATTGGTCTGGAACATCTCGATGAATTCGCCGTGCAAGGCGGCTGGCAGGCGCGTGGTGTCGTTGTTCCAGTAGAGGATGTCGAACACCGGCGGCTCGTTGCCGAGCAGGTAGTTGTTGACCCAGTAATTCCAGATCAGGTCATTGGGGCGCATCCAGGCGAATACCTTGGCCATGTCGCTGCCTTCCAGCACGCCGGCCTGATAGGAGCGGCGCTTGGCCGCTTCCAGAGTCTGCTCGTCGGCGAACAGCGCGAACTGGCTGTCGAGCCGGGTATCCAGCACGCTGACCAGCAGCGTCTGGGCATGAATCCTGTGTTCGCCCAGAGCTGCGTAATGGCCCAGCAACGAGGCGGTGGTGGCGCCGCCGGAGCAGGCGCCGAGCACGTTCAGGTCGGTGCTGCCGGTAATCGCGCAGACTACCTCGACGGCTTCCTTGAGCGCCTCGATATAGGTCGACAGACCCCATTCGCGCTGTGCCTTGGTCGGGTTGCGCCAACTGACGATGAAGGTCTGCACATGGTTGCGCAGCAGAAAGCGCGCCAGGCTTTTTTCGGGCGACAGGTCGAACACGTAGTATTTGTTGATCTGTGGTGGTACCACCAGCAACGGCCGCTTGAAGACCTGCTCGGTAACCGGACGATACTGGATCAGCTCCAGCACATCGTTGCGAAATACCACGGCGCCTTCGGTGGTGGCGACGTTCTTGCCAACCTCGAAGGCCTTCATGTTGACCTGGCTGGGCATGCCGCCGTTGTTCACCAGATCCTTGGCCATGTGCGAGAGACCGTCGAGCAGACTCTTGCCGCCGGTTTCGAAGAAGCGTTTGACCGCTGCCGGATTGGCCATGGTGTTGCTCGGTGCCATGGCTTCGGTCATCAGGTTGATGACGAAGTGGCCGCGACTGACATCCTGCTCGGACAGCGAGCTGTGTTCGACCCAGTCGTGCAACTCCTTGCGCCAGGCCAGGTAGGTTTGCAGGTAGCGGCGGTAGAGCGGATTCTGGCTCCATGCCGGATCGTTGAAGCGGCGGTCATTGTCATCGGGTTGCAGCTGCGACTGGCCGAGCAGCACATTCTTCATCTCGACGCCGAGGTGCGCTACATGGCGGGCGCTGTGCAGGGGCTGGCGGATGGCCTGGGTCAGTACCAGGCGGGCGGAAGTGAGCAGATCCCTGCCGCGTATGCCGATGACCGGGTTGAGCCCCAGCGTGCTTTTCGACGGCTTGTACTTCAGGTCATCGTTCTGCTTTTCACTCATCGACAACGCTCCCTTTTCCCCACGACGGGCAGGCGTTCGTTGCGGGCAACGGCGCTGTAGCTGTCGAGGTTTGCGGTTGGCAGTGCTAGTGGCGTTTGCGGCATCCAGAGGATGGCGGGCGAACCTGAATTACTTTGCTCACCCGAGTTTAGACGTTAGCGCAAGTTGGGCCAGTAGCGATGAGAGAGTAGCGTTGATCGCGGGTGCGTCAGAGCATCAGGCGCACTATCGATTCGTTGGGGTCGCGGGATTTGCCGGCGGCAGCGAGGGCGGCTAGATAGTCACGCCACAGGTCGTCCTGGCGTAGCGCCAGTTGATGGAGGTAGTCCCAACTGAACAGCCCACTGTCGTGGCCGTCGTCGAAGGTCAGCTTGAGGGCATAATTGCCGGCGGGTTCGATGCCGATCAGCGCGACATTGAGTTTTCCCGTCTGCAGAATCGGTTTGCCATGCCCCTGCACCTCGGCCGACGGCGAATGCACGCGCAGAAACTCGGCCGGCAGCTTGTAGCTGTCGTTGCCGTATTGCAGTTCCAGCGTGCGAGACGCCTTGTGCAGCTTGATCGAGGTGGGGATAAGCATGACGGAAGCTCCAAGCTGCAAGCTCCAAGCCGCAAGAAGAGCCGAAGCAAAGGGGCTTCTGACTTGGAGCTTGCCGCTTGCCGCTGCTCTCAGAGGATATAGCGCGACAGGTCTTCGTCTTCCGCCAGCTCGCCGAGGTGGCTGTTGACGTAGGCCGCATCGATACGGATGACCTCGCCATTCTGCTGGCCAGCCAGATCGCCGGCACTGAAGGATACCTCCTCCAGCAGACGTTCCAGCAGGGTGTGCAGGCGACGGGCGCCGATGTTCTCGGTCTTCTCGTTGACCTGCCAGGCGATCTCGGCCAGACGCTTGATGCCGTCTTCGGCGAATTCCACGCCCAGGCCTTCGGTCTGCAGCAGTGCCACATACTGCTCGGTGAGCGAGGCGTGGGGTTCGCTGAGGATGCGCTCGAAATCTTCCGGCGACAGCGCCTTGAGCTCGACACGGATCGGCAGGCGTCCCTGCAGTTCCGGCACCAGATCGCTCGGCTTGCTGAGATGGAAAGCACCGGATGCGATGAACAGGATATGGTCGGTCTTGACCATGCCCAGCTTGGTGTTGACGGTGCAGCCCTCGATCAGCGGCAGCAGGTCGCGCTGTACCCCTTCGCGGGAAACGTCGGCACCGCCGGCATTGGCGCGCTTGGCCACCTTGTCGATTTCGTCGATGAACACGATGCCGTGTTGCTCGACCGCCTCAAGGGCCTTGGCCTTGAGTTCTTCCTCGTTGACCAGGCGCCCGGCTTCTTCTTCGCGCACCAGCTTCAGCGCGTCCTTGACCTTGAGCTTGCGGCTCTTTTTCTTGCCTTTGCCCATGTTGGAGAACAGGTTCTGCAACTGGCTGGTCATTTCTTCCATGCCGGGCGGGGTCATGATTTCGATGCCGGCGGGGCTGTCGGCCACTTCGATCTCGATTTCCTTGTCATCCAGCTGGCCTTCACGCAGGCGCTTGCGGAACAGCTGACGGGTATTGGAGTCGCCCGACGCCGCTTCCTCGGCAAAGCCATTGCGTGCCGGCGGCAGCAGGGCATCGAGAATACGGTCTTCGGCGGCGTCTTCGGCGCGATGACGCACGCGCAGGATTTCCTGCTCGCGGAGCATCTTCACGGCGGCGTCGGCCAGGTCGCGGATGATCGATTCCACGTCACGGCCGACGTAGCCGACCTCGGTGAACTTGGTGGCTTCCACTTTCAGGAAGGGCGCATTGGCCAGTTTGGCCAGGCGCCGGGCGATCTCGGTCTTGCCGACCCCGGTCGGGCCGATCATCAGGATGTTCTTGGGCGTCACTTCGGCGCGCAGTTCCAGCGGCAGCTGCATGCGCCGCCAGCGGTTGCGCAGGGCGATGGCTACGGCGCGCTTGGCGTCATCCTGGCCGATGATGTGGCGGTTGAGTTCGTGGACGATCTCGCGGGGTGTCATGGACATGAGCGGGCTCCGATCAGGACTGGGCTCAGATAGCCGAGTCCAGCTCCTCGATGGTCAGATTCTGATTGGTGAAGACGCAGATGGAACCGGCGATTTTCAAGGCGGTTTCGGCGATCTCGCGCGCGTCGAGCTCGTCGCTGCCTTTCTGCAGCAGCGCCAGGGCCGCGGCCTGGGCGAAGCCGCCACCGGAGCCCATGGCGATCAAACCGTGCTCGGGTTCGACCACGTCACCATTGCCGGTGATGATCAGTGAGGCGTCCTTGTTGGCCACGGCCAGCATGGCTTCCAGACGGCTCAGGGAGCGGTCGGTACGCCAGTCCTTGGCCAGTTCGACGGCGGCGCGTACCAGATGGCCCTGGTGTCTTTCCAGTTGCGACTCGAAACGTTCGAACAGGGTGAAGGCATCGGCGGTGGCACCGGCGAAACCGGCGATGACCTGACCGTGGTACAGGCGGCGAACTTTTTTCGCATTGCCTTTCATCACGGTATTGCCGAGGGAAACCTGGCCGTCGCCACCCATGACGACTTTACCGTGGCGGCGGACTGAAACGATGGTAGTCAAGGGCGTGCTCCTTCGGCAGCTCCGGGGTTGACCTGTTATATGGGGATAGATTGCGTGAGGTTCAAGCCGGGTGGCATGAACGGTAGGAAAACGACCCTGCCTGATGGCTGGACTTGGCTGGCCGCCGTTTCGTGACGGGTGGCTGGAGCAAGGCGTAAGCAGACGTAGGGTGGATCGGGGCGCGTAGCTGACGCTCTTTTCATCACCATGCGATCGTAGAGCGGTGGACGGGTCGGGCCGCGTAGTAGGTGAAGCGCCGTCCACAGCCCGCCGCGACCTCGGCAGGATGGGTGAAACCCATCAATTACCGATGGGGTTCACCCATCCTGCGACCGTCCGCTTTCGCCTTTTTACGGTTGTAGGGTGGGTGGTGCCGCTTCGTGTCTGTCCTCACGGGGGCTGACGGCGAAGCGGGTGCGGTAGCGGCGGGCGAAGTAGGACGCCGACTCGAAACCGCAGGCCAACGCCACCTCGAGCACGCTCATGTCGCTCTGGCGCAGCAGCTGGCGCGCCTTGTCCAGGCGCACGCCAAGATAGAAGGTGACGGGCGTGGTGCTCAGGTGCTGACGAAACAGGCGCTCCAGCTGCCGTGGAGTGATACCGACCGCGCCGGCCAGTTCACCCGGCGAGCGGGGCGCTTCGGTACTGCGTTCCATCTCACCAACTACCTGTACCAGCTTGCGGTTATGAATACCGTAGCGGCTGGTGATCTGCATGCGCTGGTGATCGAGGCGCGTGCGAATGCGCCCAAGCACGAACTGCTCGGACACCTGGATCGAAAGCGGCTCGCCATGGTCGCGGCCGATCAGCCCGAGCATCAGGTCGAGGCTGCTGGTGCCGCCGGCACTGGTGATGCGCTGGCCATCGATCTCGAACAGCTCCTGGGTCGGTTGCAGCTGTGGATAACGTTCGCGAAAGGCATCCAGTGCTTCCCAGTGCAGGGTGAAGCGTTGGCGTGGTTCCAGCAGCCCGGCTTCGGCCAGCACGAAGCTGCCGGTGTCGATGCCGCCCAATACCCGGCATTCTCGCTCCGCCCGACGCAGGCGGCTCGCCAGCTGCGCCGTGAAACCTGCCAGCGGGTCGAAGCCGGCAACCACGAACAGGCTGGTGTCCGTCAAGGCGCCGTCCAGGGCGCCGTCGACATTGAGCGACATGCCGTTGCTGGCCTGCACGGCCTGGCCATCGTCACTGAGCAGGCGCCAGCTGTAGTGCGGGGCGTGAAAGCGATTGGCGACCCGCAACGGCTCGATGGCAGACATCAGCCCCATCATCGAAAAACCGGGCAGCAGGAGAAAGCAGAAGCTATGCGACATGGCGGAATCCCCCGCGTGTGGAGTCCGCATCTAACGGCAGGTACGCCGATGGATCAAGTCGTTATGATCCTTTTTTATGTCGATATAGTTCGAATTGCTTGCCCGGCAACTGCGTAAGGTGGACTCATCGGAACCTCGTTGTTCCGGTCACACGGTACTAAAAACGACACGAAACCGTTGAGGAGCCCCATTATGAAAGCGCTCACTGCGTTCGCAGCTTGCTGCACCTTTACCTTATTCAGCTCACCCTTGCTGGCCGCCGACGAGGAGAGTTGCAAGACCGTCCGCCTCGGCGCCGTTGGCTGGACGGATGTGGTTGCTACCACCGCCGTAGCCAGCGAATTGCTGCAGGGTCTTGGTTACCAGACCACCCAGACGCAGGCGTCGCAGCAGATCATCTTCGCCGGCATCCAGAAAGGCCAGGTCGACGCCTTTCTCGGCTACTGGAAGCCGATCATGGACGACAACATCAAGCCTTTCCTCGCCTCCGGCGCGGTGAAGGTGGCCGATCAGCCCTCGCTGGACGATGCCGTGGCAGTGCTGGCCGTACCCGGTTACGCGGCCGAGAAGGGCCTGAAAACCCTGGCCGACATCGCCCGCTTCAAGGACGAGCTGGATGGCAAGATCTACGGTATCGAGGCGGGTTCCGGAGCCAACACGGCGATCCAGAAGATGATCGACGGCAACCAGTTCGGTCTCGGTGATTTCAAATTGGTGGAGTCCAGCGAAGCCGGCATGCTCGCTGCCGTCGGGCGCGCGGTGAGGAATGAGAAACCGGTGGTGTTCTTTGGCTGGAAACCACACCCGATGAACCTGCAGATGCCGATCACCTACCTGACCGGCACCGAGGATGTGTTCGGCCCCAATGACGGCGCCGCTACCGTATCCACGGTCACTGCGCCGGACTATGCCCAGCGTTGTCCGAATGCCAACCGCTTGCTGACCAGCCTGCGCTTTACCAGCGAGCAGGAGGCGGAGCTTATGCAGCCGATCATGGATCGTCAGCCGGCTGCCAAGGTGGCCCGCGAGTGGATTGCCGCCAATCCACAGGTAGTCGTCGGCTGGCTGGAAGGCGTCACCACCTTCGACGGCAAACCGGCCAGCGAAGCGCTAGCAAACTAATACTCAACTTGCCGTGACCGTGCCTGCGCGCGGGGGCGGCGTTCGTCCCGAACAAAGGAGATCGACCGTGAACCATGAAATCATCGTCACCTGCGCGGTCACCGGCGCTGGCGATACCGTGGGCCGCCATCCGGCCATTCCGGTGACGCCGAAGCAGATCGCCGATGCCGCCATCGAAGCCGCCAAGGCCGGCGCCACCGTTGCCCACTGTCACGTGCGTGACCCGCAGACCGGCAAGCCGAGCCGCGACGTGGCGCTGTATCGCGAGTTGGTCGAGCGCATCCGCGAGAGCGACACCGATGTGATCATCAACCTGACCGCCGGCATGGGCGGCGACCTGGAGATCGGTCGGGGCGAGCAGCCGCTGGAGTTCGGTGCCGGCACCGATCTGGTCGGGCCGTTGACTAGGCTGGCCCATATCGAGGAGCTGCTGCCGGAGATCTGCACCCTGGATTGCGGCACCCTGAATTTCGGTGATGGCGACTTCATCTACGTCTCCACTCCGGCACAACTGCGTGCGGGTGCCAAGCGCATCACCGAGCTGGGTGTGAAGGCCGAGCTGGAAATCTTCGACACCGGCCACCTGTGGTTCGCCAAGCAGATGATCAAGGAGGGCTTGCTGGACGACCCACTGATCCAGCTATGCCTGGGCATTCCCTGGGGCGCACCAGCGGATACCGCGACCATGAAGGCCATGGTCGACAACCTGCCGGCGGGTCTGACCTGGGCCGGCTTCGGTATCGGTCGCATGCAGATGCCCATGGCTGCCCAGGCCATGTTGCTAGGCGGCAACGTGCGGGTCGGCCTGGAAGACAACATCTGGCTGGACAAGGGCGTGCCGGCCAGTAACGGCTCGCTGGTCGAGCGTGCGGTAGAGATCATCGAACGTCTTGGCGGGCGGGTGCTGAGCCCGGCCGAAGGACGCGAAAAGATGAGCCTCAAACCTCGTTGAGCCTGCGATCTGGAGCCTGATATGTCTTTCGTTACCACTGTCAAAACCTTCGCCGCCCTTGGCACTGGCGTAATTGGCGCCGGTTGGGTCGCCCGCGCCCTGGCCCACGGCCTCGACGTGCATGCCTGGGATCCGGCGCCCGGCGCCGAGGCCGCGCTGCGGACACGCATTGCCAACGCCTGGCCGGCGCTGCAGAAGCAGGGACTGGCGCCGGGCGCCGCGATGGAGCGCTTGCGCTTTTTCGACGACCTCGAGGCCTGCGTGGCCGATGCCGATTTCATCCAGGAGAGCGCGCCCGAGCGGCTCGACCTCAAGCTCGAACTGCACGGTCGGATCAGTGTGGCTGCGCGGCCGGATGTGATCATCGGTTCCAGTACCTCGGGCCTGCTGCCCAGCGAGTTCTATGCCGAAGCGCAGCACCCGGAGCGCTGCGTGGTCGGCCATCCCTTCAACCCGGTGTACCTGCTGCCGCTGGTGGAAGTGGTCGGTGGCGAACGCACCGCGCCTGACGCGGTGCAGGCCGCCATCGCCATCTACGGCGCTTTGGGTATGCGCCCGTTGCACGTGCGCAAGGAAGTGCCGGGCTTTATCGCCGACCGCCTGCTCGAAGCGCTATGGCGTGAGGCGCTGCACCTGGTCAACGATGGCGTGGCCAGCACCGACGAGATCGACGATGCGATCCGCTTTGGCGCCGGGCTGCGCTGGTCGTTCATGGGTACCTTCATGACCTACACCCTGGCTGGCGGCGACGCCGGCATGCGCCATTTCATGGCCCAGTTCGGCCCCGCTCTGAAGCTGCCCTGGACCTATCTGCAGGCACCCGAACTGACCGAATCGCTGATCGATGACGTGGTCGCCGGCACCAGTGTGCAGCAGGGCCAGCGCAGCATTGCCGAGCTGGAACGCTATCGTGACGACTGCCTGCTAGCGGTGCTCGATGCCGTGCGCCAGACCAAGGCGCGCCACGGTTTCGCCTTCGAGGAATGAGCATGTTGCCCGTCACCTACCGTACCGCCGTGCAAGCCGATTGGGTGGATTACAACGGCCATCTGCGCGATGCCTATTACCTGCTGATCTGCAGCTTCGCCACCGATGGGCTGATGGATCTTGTCGGCCTGGACGAGGCGGGCAGGGCACGTACCGGGCACACGCTCTATACCCTGGAATGCCACATCAATTTCCTCGCCGAGGTGAAACTCGGTGTGGGCGTTCAGGTGCGCACCCAACTGCTCGACCATGACCGCAAGCGCCTGCATATCCTTCACCGCCTGGAGACCGTCGAGGGCGAGCGACTGCTGGCCGAAAGCGAGCAGATGCTGATGAACATCGACACGCCAAGCGGCCGCTCTGCGCCGTTCGATGTGCAGGTGGCGCAACGGGTTGCCGAACTGGCTGACTCGCAACAGGGCGTGCCGCGCTCCGTCCATGTCGGTCGAGTGATCGGGTTGCCGGTGAGGTAGCGCTTCAAGACAAGGCTTCTACAGGTGCGCAACTGACCCGTACGTGTGCAGCCACAATCGCCCGCAAGCGGGCTCCTACCGAGCCTGCTGCCAACCGGGGCTCTTCTGTAGGAGCCGGCTTGCCGGCGATCATTAGGTGCTCGATCAGCCGCAGGGGGTAACGCGCCGAGCTGCGGGTCGCCCGCAAGCGGGCTCCTACTGAACCCTGTTGCCAATCGATCCTCCCTGTCGGAGTCGGTAAGTTTGCTTCTGCAGATTATCCGCGCATCACCCGCCAGGCCGGCGTATTGTCGTTGGGGTTGTAGGTCAGCTCGCTTTTGTCGGTCTTCTCTACGCCGATGGCTTTCAGCCAGGTTTCCAGGTCGCCAGTGCTGATTTTGCCGTCGCGGCGGTCGTTCTTGGCCAGGTTGTCGAGCTGGTCGAAGAAGCCCTGGTTGTCGAGCAGGAAGCGCGCGGCCTCTTTCTCGGCGTCGCTGCCGTCGCCATCCGCGATCTTCTCCAGATCCTTCTTGCTGACGATGTCGTCCTTGCCGTTCCAGTCATCCCAACGGTCGCGGATGGTATCGATGATGCTCTGGTGCTCGTCGAAGAAGGCCCGGTCGAACTTCTCCTCATGGGCACCGACCATTTTCAGCCAGGTGTTGAGGTCGTTGGTGCTTACCTTGCCATCCTGGCCGCCCTTGCCCCATTGGGTGTCGAGCTGGTCGAAGAAGTCGTTGTTGTCGAGCAGGAACTGCGCGGCCGCTTTCTCCTCGTCGCTGCCATCGCCATTGGCGATCTTTTCCAGATCCTTCTTGCTGACGATGGCGTCCTTGCCGTTCCAGTCATCCCAGCGCTCACGGATGGTGTGGATGACCTCGCGATTCTCCTGGTAGAAGGCCCTGTCGTACTTGGCCAGGTGCAGGTCATCGTCGAGGCGATTGATAGACGAGCCCCCTTCCTGGGGCGTGTCCTTGAAATGCTCCCACTCGTCCTTCTGATAGTCGTAGATGCTTTGCCCGGCCGGGGCGTCGCGGCCGTCGTATTCGTAGAAGCTGTAACGTGCGTATTCGAGCTTGTCGCCCCAGTCTTCCTGGGTCAGGCCGAGTTCGGCGAGATCCTTGAACCACTGGCCTTCCTTGTCGGTGGCTTTCTGCTTTTTCTCGTGATCGACGAAAATGCCGATGATCCCGGCGATCAGCCCGAGGCCTGCGGTGATCAGGAACAGCGGTCCGGTGGCGCCCGCCAGTGCACCGATGCTGGCGAACAGGCCGACGGTGCCGATCACGCCGGCCGTTGTGCCGGCCACGCCACTGATGATTTGCAAGGCACCGGCAGCCTTGCCCAGGTCGCTGTTGTTGGCGATGGCGTCCTTGATCGCGAAGCCGCCCATCACGATATCGGCGACGCTGAGGATATCCGGGGCCACGCCCAGCACCTTGGTCAGCGTGCCGCCAATTTTCGCCGCCAGGCCAGGTTTGATCGATGGTGTATCGGTGGTGCTCAGCGCATCCTGGATGGTGCGCGTGTCGACGATGCCCTGTACCGAGGTATTGCTGCGCACGGAGGCGTTGACCCGTTCGATGGCATCATCGACGACGTCGGCGGCCGGAGGCGTGCGATTTTCGTGCTCGAACATCTCGTTGATCGATTGACGATCGAGCTCCAGGTTGCCGTCGAACGGATCGCTGCCGGCCGGCGTGCTGCGGCCTGACTCTTCCAGCCGTTCGTTGACCACCCGATCGAAGGACTCGCGGCTCGGTGGGGTGATGTTGCGCTCTTCGAAATACTCCACGGCGTCTTCGTAGATCGAAGACAGGGCGTCGGTGTAGGTGGAATAGCCGGAGGAGGTGATGGACGGTGGCAGCGCACGGTTGGCGGCGTCGTCCAGATGGTTGGCGAACTCGTTGACCGAGGCATCGTCGGGAATGTCGCCCAGACCGTTGGCCGCACGGCGTTCGGCGATAGCGTCATTGATGTGCTCTTCGCTGATGGTCAGGTTCTGTTCTTTGGCGATCTGGTTGAGGCTGTTGTAGCGAGACCAGTCCTCGGGCGGGTTGCCGCCAGCGCGGGTGATGATGTCGTCGAGCAGGGCGCGACTGCCGGCGTCGTCCAGGGAGCCGATGCCCGACGCTTCGGCCGAGAGCCTGACCTGGTCGAGTGCGTCGCTGCCGCCGCCGCTGTTCAATGAGCCCAGCTCGATCATGCTGTTGGCGCGATCCTGCACCGCTTCGGGAATGCCAGAGATGCCCTTGTCGCGCAGGAATCCTTCGATCTTCTTGCCGAGCGCGCTTTCCTTGCCCCAGATTTCCGGCACGGTCTTGCTCAGGCCCAGCAGCTCGGCGGTGTTGGTTTTGGTGAACAGGTCGAATATGCCGGTCTTCTCGAACTGCGCGCCGCCACCGAGGAAGGTGATGAAGTCCTTGGCGATGGCCAGGCGCTCCAGCGGCTCGTCGGCCAGCTGGCCGTTCTTCGCCGAGAGCATGTAGATGGCGCCGCCCAGTGAGCCGAAGGCGGAGATGGTGCCGAGCACGCCGTATTTGTTGAGGGTGCCCAAGGCCTTGGCGAAGTCGTCCTTGCTGACATCCATGGGCACGTACTTGCCCTGCATCTGCTGGTCGAACTCGGCCTGGGTGATGGTGCCATTGTTCAGTTGGTTGCTGAGCTCGACGAAGTCGGCCATCTTGGTCTTGTCGTTGAGCAGCTCGTTGTAGAACTTCTCGATGGTCTCCTGCACTCGACGCGGGATGTCGGCGGACTTGAGCACGGTCTTGATCAGCGCGCCCATGTCCTTGTAGGCCATTTCCTTGTATTCGTCGGGAATCGCACCGGGGTCGCCGACCAGGGTGTCGATCTCGATCAGAATGCCGTTCTGCTTGAGCGCCGATTCAGCCTGGCGGGCGCGCTCCGGGTCGAGCAGTTCCAGGCTCGAAGCGAGGCGGGCGACTTCCGCTTGGCCTTCGCTGTTCAGGCCCTGTTTCTTCATGTCCGCCAGGTATCTGACGAAGTCCAGGCTGGTCAGGGTTTCGTAGATTTCGTCCGCCAGCTTGGTCTTGTCTTCGCCGCTGACCTTCTCGATGGCGCTGTCCAGCTCGGCCTGGAATTCCTTGCCGATCTTGTCTTTCTCGCCGTCACCGCTGGTGAACATCTCGCTGAGCAGCTTATCCACCGAGTTGCCGTTGAGGATGTCCTGCATGTCCTCTTCGCTGAGGGTTTCGCCATCGGTGTCGAACTTTCGCCAGGTGGTGTCGCCGCCACGCGGGTCTTCTATGTAGGGGGTGATCTGGTGGCCGCTCTCCATGGCGGCCTTGGCCTCGATGGCCTTGACCAACTTGTAGATGTCGCTGTCCTTGCCGACCTCGCCGTCGTCGATGAGCTTCTTGTACTTGTCGAGCAGGTTCTTGGTGGCCAGCTCGACCACCGTCATCTCATCCTTGTCGTCCTTGTTGGCTTTCTCGCCACTGCTCTGGCCGAGCAGATCCAGAGCATCGAGGTCGGGCAGATCGTACTTTTCACGAAGTTCCTGGATCGAGTCGCCGCCTTTGACGTGATCACTCCACATCCCCGCGACACGGTCGTACATCTCCTTGTTTTCGTGCTGGGATACGACGTACTTCTTGCCGTCCTTGGTCTCGAACTGGATGACCCCATTGCCGAACTCGTCCGGGCCGCCCCAAAGGGCAATGTCATGCTCGGCCACATAGGTGTCGGCACCAGCGACCTCACGTCCATCGGCCACGCGCTGCTCGAGTGTGTAGCGTGACAGGCCGATCTGCTGCACCGAGGCGAACAGCTCGGGGGTCAGCGCCTTGGAGACGCTGACGGTTTCGCCGTCGGCGGTGATGTAGGTGATCACTTCGGCGTCTTCCAGGTTGCCCTGCCACTTGAACTGGGCGTAGTCGCCCCAGTCCTGCACCTCGGTGTTACGGTCGGCGATAAGGTGTTCGTCGCCCATCGCTGCAACCACTTGAGCTTTCTGTCCGGGCGACTGGTTGAGGGCGTGCAGGTTGACCAGAAACTTGTACAGCTCCGGGTTGACCGAACGCTCGACCACCACGCCCTGGCCGTTCAGCTCGTAACGGATCTTGCCGTCCTTGGCTGCTTCGACCTGGGTCTTGTCCACGGGTGGCCACTTCTCGTTATCGGTGGCGATGCGGTCTTCCTTGGGCTTCGTGTCACCCTTGGCCTTCAGGCTCAGGCGCATGAGGCTATCGAATCGCAGGCCATCACCGCCTGTCTGTTCGTTGGGGCCTTTGCTCAGTGGTTTCACGCTCACGGTAGATTCCTCGCGAAGTGGAAGCTGGTGGCCGAGCCGCTTCGCAGAGGGAGCCGCGTGTGCGTCTATGGCCGGGACTGCCTCGATTGTTTCGCTTACCGGCGTGAAATGCTGTGAAACATCCCGTTCATAAACCGAGCGGGCAAAGAGAAGCCCCGCCGGTGTTGAGTCCGGCGGGGCTGCGGGGCCATTTTCGGGGTGGCAGGCCGGTCAAAGGCGAAAGCAGCCACAAGCTGCAAGCTTCAAGCGGCAAGTTAAAAGCGGCTCGGAGCGCTCCATTGCTCTTGCTTCTATCTTGTAGCTTGAAGCTTGTGGCTTGCAGCTCAATGGCTGCTTACGCCACTCTGCAGCCGTATGTCGCTTACTGCGCGGTGACGTCGCGCAGGTAGGGAGCGGGTGCAGCGCCGAGGTTGTTGAGCATGCGTTCGCTGTACCAGTCGATGAAGTTGACCACGCCGAACTCATAGGTCTTGGAGTAGGGGCCGGGCTGGTAGGCGGTGGAGTTGATGCCGCGCTGGTTCTCTTCGGCCAGGCGCCGATCCTGGTTGTTGGTGGCGTCCCATACTTCACGCAGGCGTGCCACGTCGTAGTCCACGCCTTCGACGGCGTCCTTGTGTACCAGCCACTTGGTGGAGACCATGGTTTCCTGGGCGCTGATCGGCCACACCGTGAAGACGATGAGGTGATCACCCATGCAGTGGTTCCACGAGTGCGGCAGGTGCAGGATGCGCATGGAGCCCAGATCCGGGTTCTGGATGCGGCCCATGAGCTTTTTGCTGCCCTGTTTGCCATCCATGGTCATGGATACCGTGCCCTTGAGCAGCGGCATGCGCACGATGCGGTTGCGCAGGCCGAAGCTGGCGTGGGCGAAGGGAATTTTCTCGGCTTCCCACTTGGCCGCCGATTCGGCGACATGATCCTTGAATGACTGACTGGCCCGAGGGTCGGTAACGTCGTCCCACTCCAGCAAGGTGTTGAGCAGCTCCGGGTGCGAGCCGTTGCAGTGATAGCACTCGCGGTTGTTTTCCAGCACCAGCTTCCAGTTGGCCTTTTCCATCAGGGTGGTCTGCACCGCCACCTTGGTGTTCTCCATATCGTAGGGCTCCATGTAATGGGCCAGCGTGGAGAGGAACTCGTCGATAGCCGGTGGATTCTCGGCCAGTGAGATGAAGATGTAACCGCCCGCCGTCTTGCAGCTAACCGGCTTGAGGCCGAACTGCTGCATGTCGAAGTCGGCGCCCATTTCGGTGCCTGCGAACAGCAGCCGGCCATCCAGTTCGTACGTCCACTGGTGGTAGGGACAGACCAGCTTGGCCACCTTGCCCTTGTCGCTGGTGCACAGGCGCGAGCCGCGATGCCGGCAGACGTTGTGGAAAGCATGCACGATGCCATCGGCACCGCGGATGACGAGGATCGGGTTGTCGCCGATTTGCAGGGTCAGATAGTTGCCCTTGGTGGGGATTTCGCAGGTCATGCCGGCGATCAGCCATTCCTTGTGGAAGATCTCCTGCATGTCGAGCTGGAACACGCGTTCGTCGTTGTAGAACGGCTGCGGCAGGGAAAAGGTGCGCTCGCGGTTCTGCAGCATCTCGGCGGTAGCGGCGCGTGCCGGTTCCAGTGGATCGCCAAGGCTCAGCGTAGAGGTGACGGTCATCGGAAAACTCCTCGTGGCGAGCGCGCTGCGCACGCCGTAAAAGTGGCTATTGCGGTGGTACGCAAGGTGGCGCGTCGCTCCCTGATCGCCTGCCGAATGGCGTTTTGCTTAGGGGCTGCGGCTGGCGCTCTTATCCTGTTCGGCTTGGGGGCGAGTGTGGAGCCGGGCGCGGCGCGAACCTTATCCATGGGCGACATGCTCGAATCATTTCCCGACTCGGTACGCCAGTGTCTACGGGGCAGGTCGCCGTTAGCATGCCGATGTCGCTGGCAGGTAAATGGGCGACAGGTGCGTTGCGCACAATCGCGGCAAAGACAGGGCCGGTGAGCGGCCTGCGTGCGCGAGAGAAACGACCATGTCGAACGACTTCCTCTATCCCGTCACTACCCAGACCTGGAGCAATGGCCGCCACGTGGTGCGTTGCGTCAAGGTCATCCAGGAAACATGGGATGTCCGCACCTTCTGCTTCATGGCCGACCAGCCGGTGCTGTTCTTCTTCAAGCCGGGGCAGTTCGTCACCCTGGAGCTGGAGATCGACGGCCTGCCGGTGATGCGCTCCTACACCATTTCCAGCGCGCCCTCGGTGCCTTACAGTTTTTCCATCACCATCAAGCGGGTGCCGGGCGGCAAGGTTTCCAACTGGCTGCACGACAATCTCGCCGAAGGGCAGGAACTGGCGGTGCATGGCCCGGTGGGGTTGTTCAACGCCATCGACTTTCCGGCGGACAAGGTACTGTTTCTCAGCGGTGGGGTCGGCATCACCCCGGTCATGTCGATGGCCCGCTGGTTCTATGACACCAACGCCAACGTCGATATGGTCTTCGTGCACAGCGCGCGCTCGCCGAAGGACATCATCTATCACCGCGAGCTGGAGCACATGGCGGCGCGGATCAGCAACTTCAACTTGCATGTGATCTGCGAGAAGCACGGCCTGGGCGAGGCCTGGTCCGGCTACCGCGGATACCTCAACGAGTCCATGTTGCAACTGATGGCGCCGGACTATCTGCAACGGGAAATCTTCTGCTGTGGGCCTACGCCCTATATGGCGGCAGTCAAGCGGCTGCTCGAAGCCAAGGGCTTCGATATGAGCCGCTACCATGAGGAAGCCTTTGGCCCGGTGCCGGCGGAGGTGCGTCAGGATGTCCGGGAGCTTGCCGAGCAGGCCGCCGATGCGCCACGGGTGCCGGCGGCCGACCTCAATCAGGTGCAGTTCACCAGCACGGGCAAGAGCATTCAGGTCGGCCCAGGCGAAACCGTGCATGCGGCGGCGGCGAAACTCGGCCTGCATATCCCCAAGGCCTGCGGTATGGGCATCTGCGGTACCTGCAAGGTGCTCAAGACCGCCGGGGAAGTGGATATGGAACACAACGGCGGGATCACCGACGAAGACGTGGCCGAGGGGTACATCCTGTCCTGCTGCAGCGTACCGCGTAGCGATGTGAGCATCGATTACTGATATCGAGCCGTTGGCTAGAAAGTAGCCAACGGCCTGCAGGGCTTGCTGTTCGTGGGCTGCAGCCAGTGTCGAACAGCTTGTCCACAGTCAGGCGCACAGTAATTGTGTGCAAGCCTTGCTGCTGATTCGTCTGTCATCCAATGGGACACGCACCGTTCGGCTGCGCGGTGCAGGTATTGAACGAAAATGCAGCACACGCCTGCAGAAGCCACGGGCGTTGGAGGTGGTGGATTGTTGGACAGGTTATCCACAGCTGTATACACAGTTATTGTGTGTAAAACAGAGTGAGTCACTCCCGTGCAGGTGTTTTGAGTGATAAGTCAACCTTATGAAATCGTTCGATTTTTGATCGTTTCCCTACAGGCATGATGGATAAAGGCCTGCGGCCGAGTGACGACAGGTTATTCACAGCTTGATCCACGGACTTTGGGGAAAGGCAGCCGCAGGGTTATTCACCTGTAGCCAGCCCCGACGGTGCTTGCATGCTCTTGGTGAACGCTAGGCGCAGCGAAACACGCGTCGAACAAAAAATGATCAGTACGCTGCAGCCGCCGTATTCACTGGCCTGTAGCCTGTACTGAACACCTTATGCACAGGTAAGCGCACAGCTTCTGTGTGTAGATAACTCTCCAACCTTTTGAAATAGAACGTTTTTCGCTCAAATCGCTGAGACCCTTGTCTGGCAATGGCTGTAGGGGTTTACCTACAGTTTATCCACGTCATCGTCCACGGATTATGGGGACGGCTGTCCACAAGGCTTGGATGACACTTCCTGATAGCTGTGGACGAAATTGTCTCTGGCGGGAGTGATCAAAAAACAATCAGTCCGCTACAAGCCAAGTAATACCTGGCCTGTGAGTACATATGCACAGCTTGTGCAAAGGCTGCTGCACAGCGAGTGTGTGTAACCCTAAGCTCAACCTATTGAAATAGAACGTTTTTTGTACGAACCGCCAAAGGCGCCAAACTGTGTGGCCTGTAGCCCGTTGCCGACAGCTTATCCACAGCGTCGCCCACCTTATCTGGGGATTGTGTCATCGGTTATCCCCAGTCGCTGAAAATGGGCGCTCGAGCCGACCCTTATCAGCCGTTATCGATGGCTCGGGTGTTGAGGTGGTGAGCTGCACGAGTCCCATTACGCTATCTGGCGGTGTCGCTGTTGGGACTGAGCCAGCGCTGAGGGAGCCGGGATTTTACCCACAGCACGCCGGGCGGGTGGCAGAGATCGATACGCGAGGAGGGATGGAATGAAGCCCGGACTACGGGGCTGGAGATACCCGGTAGGCGAGGGTGGGTGAGATGAGCGTCTTGACCCCACCTTGATTGAGGGTCTTGCTGATGCTCTGCGTCAGGTGGCCGGTTTCAGCCGGCCATCACCTCGCGAATATCCGCTGCCAGTTGGCGGACACGGGCCTCTTCGGTGTCCCAGGAGCACATGAAGCGGGCGCCGCCAGCACCGATAAAGGTATAGAAGCGCCAGCCGCGGGCGGTCAGGGCGGCGATGGCGGGTTCGGACATCTGCAGGAACACGCCGTTGGCCTCCACCGGAAACATCAGGCTGACACCGGGCACGTCCTCCACCAGCTTGGCGAGCAGTTGCGCACAGTGGTTGGCGTGATTGGCATAGCGCAGCCAGGCGTCGTTCTGCAGAATGCCGACCCAGGGCGCCGACAGGTAGCGCATCTTCGAGGCCAGCTGCCCGGCCTGCTTGCAGCGGTAGTCGAAGTCTTCGGCTAGGTCACGGTTGAAGAACAGGATCGCCTCGCCGACCGCCATGCCGTTCTTGGTGCCGCCGAAGCAGAGCACATCGACACCGGCTTTCCAGGTCAGCTCCGCCGGGCTGCAGTTGAGGAAGGCGCAGGCATTGGAGAAGCGCGCGCCGTCCATGTGCAGGTTCAGGCCGAGTTCGTCGCAGGTCTGGCTGATCGCCTGGATTTCCTCGGGGCGGTAGACGGTGCCGACTTCGGTGGCCTGGGTCAGGGTGACCACGCGAGGTTTCGGGTAATGGATGTCCTTGCGCTTGAGGGCGATTTCGCGGATCGAGGCCGGGGTCAGCTTGCCCTGCTCGGTGTGTGCGATGAGCAGCTTGGAACCGTTGGAAAAGAATTCCGGCGCGCCGCATTCGTCGGTCTCGACGTGGGCGGTCTCCGAGCAGATCACGCTGTGGTAGCTCTGGCACAGCGCGGAAAGAGCCAGGGAGTTGGCGGCGGTGCCATTGAAGGCGAAGAACACGTCGCAGTCGGTTTCGAACAGGCTGCGGAAATGGTCGGCGGCGCGGGCTGTCCATTCGTCATCGCCGTAGGCGCGCTGGTGGCCCTGGTTGGCCTCTGCCATGGCTTCCCAGGCCTCGGGGCAGATGCCAGAGTAGTTGTCGCTGGCGAATTGCTGGGCGTTGTCGGGCATTGGAAAATCCTTGTCTGCGTCGCCCCGTGCGGGCGTATGCCGCTACTTTAGCCCGCCTTGGGTATGCATAGAACTCGCTGGCGCGACATATTGTTCAGGGCATTCATTCTGAACTCACAGGCGCCGATGGGCTCACAAAGCAGAGAGTCGTATTCAAGGACTCGCCGATTCCAAGCTACAGGAGCCCACCATGAGCTACCGTCATCTGATCGCACTTTTCGCACCGCTCGCCTTCGCCCTACCGGCCGTGGCAGCCGAGCCCTGGTCACCAGAAGCCAAAGCGACCTTCGTTCAGGAGTGCGTGAAAGGCGCTCAGTCCGGCCACTCTCAGGAGAAACTCACCGCGTTCTGCGACTGCGCCGCGACCAAGGTCAGCGAGGAGTTCAGCGAGGCGGAAATGGCCGAGATGAGCCAGCAGGTTCCGCCGGATGCAGCGCTGCAACAGCGTCTGGTCACTGCCTCGAGCAGTTGCAACGCGCAATTGCAGTAGTCAGTGTCGTACGGACGGCGCAGGGTGCAGCCCTGCGCCGCCTTTTGATTTGCGCCGAGGCGCAGACAGCCTCTACCGTGCAGCTTCATCCCCCAGCGTGACGCATGCGCATGCCTCCAGCCCCACCTGCTTCCCTGCAAATGCCTTTTGGCCGTGACGCGGCCCTCGATCTGATCAAATGGCTGGCGCTGCTGACCATGCTGATCGATCACCTTCGCCATGTCTGGCCCTCCCTGTATTTTCTCTACGTGCCTGGCCGCCTGGCCTTTCCGCTGTTCTGTCTGGCGATCGCCGCCAATGTCGCACGGCCGAGAGTCGGCGCTTCGAGTGGCGTGTCCCTGAGCTATCTCGGCTGGTTGCTGCTGTTCTCGCTGCTGTCCGAGTGGCCTTACCGCATGCTGGTGCCTACGGCGGAATCGCTCAACGTGCTGCCGACCCTGGTGCTTGGCCTGCTGATCGCCAACGCCGTGCAGCGGCCGCAGCTCCAGGCCTGCTTGCTGGGTGCGGCTGCGCTGGTGATCGCCGTGTTCGGCCATGACTGGCTGATGTTCGGCTCCTTTGGAGCCGTGTTGCCCGCCGCCTTCCTGCTGGCGCTGCGCAAACCCTATATCGCTTGGTTGCTGCCGATGCTCTGCTGCCTGGCGGCCAACTACTGGGCACCGTTCTACCGCGACGCCGCTCGTGGCGACCCGTTCGCCTGGAGCGTGCTCGGCATCTGCCTGCTCGCCCCGCTGATCGGTCTCTTGCTGTTGCGTCAGCGCCCGCCGTTCCCGATACCGCCGGTACGGCGCTGGGCCTACCTGTTCTACCCCGCGCACTTTCTTGTCCTGGTGGCGCTGCGCAGCGTCTGACCGGCTTTCACGCATGCGTGATTGCGACACTCGCCCATGTCGCAAACGCAATCTCCCGTGGCGTGCATAGGCATCTGGTTCTCGAGGGCGAGTCATACCATCGCTGCAACAAGACTCATATCGAGCAACCGAGCCAGATGCGGCGCCTTCAGGCGCCTCGGGGAGATACGTGATGTTCAGCAAGCAAGACCGGATTCAGGGCTACGATGACGCACTGCTCAGCGCGATGAATGCAGAGGAGCGTCGTCAGGAACATCACATCGAACTGATCGCCTCGGAAAACTACACCAGCAAGCGGGTGATGGAGGCGCAGGGCAGCGGCCTGACCAACAAGTACGCCGAAGGCTATCCGGGCAAGCGCTACTACGGCGGTTGCGAGCATGTGGATAAAGTCGAGCAGTTGGCCATCGATCGCGCCAAGCAGCTGTTCGGTGCCGATTACGCCAACGTGCAGCCGCACTCCGGTTCGTCGGCCAACTCCGCCGTATACCTGGCGCTGCTGCAGGCCGGCGACACTATCCTCGGCATGAGCCTGGCCCATGGTGGTCACCTGACCCACGGCGCCAAGGTCAGCTCGTCCGGCAAGCTGTACAACGCCGTGCAGTACGGCATCGATACCGACACCGGGCTGATCGACTACGACGAAGTCGAGCGCCTGGCCATCGAGCACAAGCCGAAGATGGTCGTCGCCGGTTTCTCCGCCTACTCCAAGACCCTGGATTTCCCACGCTTTCGTGCCATCGCCGACAAGGTCGGCGCATACCTGTTCGTCGACATGGCCCACGTTGCCGGGCTGGTCGCGGCCGGTCTGTACCCGAATCCGATTCCCTTCGCCGATGTGGTCACCACCACCACCCACAAGACCCTGCGTGGGCCGCGTGGCGGGCTGATCCTCGCCAAGGCCAACGAAGAAATCGAGAAGAAACTCAACGCCGCGGTTTTCCCGGGCGCCCAGGGCGGCCCGCTGATGCATGTGATCGCTGGCAAGGCGGTGTGTTTCAAGGAAGCTCTGGAGCCGAGTTTCAAGGACTACCAGGCACAGGTGATCAAGAATGCCCAGGCCATGGCCGAGGTATTCATCGAGCGCGGTTTCGACGTGGTCTCCGGTGGTACCGACAACCACCTGTTCCTGCTCTCGCTGATCAAGCAGGGCATTACCGGCAAGGATGCCGACGCTGCTCTTGGCCGCGCCGGCATCACGGTGAACAAGAACGCCGTGCCCAACGATCCGCAATCGCCGTTCGTGACGTCCGGCCTGCGTATCGGTACCCCGGCGGTCACCACCCGCGGCTTCAAGGAAGTCCAGTGCCGTGAGCTGGCGGGCTGGATCAGCGACATCCTCGAGCACCTCGGCGACGCCGATGTCGAGGCCCAGGTGGCCGGGCTGGCTGCCGGGTTGTGTGCCGATTACCCGGTCTATCGCTAACGCATTGTCGTCACGTAGGGGCCGCAGGCTTTGACACCGTAGGATGGGTGAAACCCATCGAAAACTGATGAGTTTCACCCATCCTACGGTTCAGGTGAGCTCCTACAAGCAAGCAGAATTCAGGAGTTCCCCATGCAGCGCTATTCCGGCTTCGGCCTGTTCAAGCATTCCTTCAGCCACCACGAGAACTGGCAGCGCATGTGGCGCAACCCGACGCCCAAGCCGGTCTACGATGTGGTCATCATCGGTGGTGGCGGTCACGGCCTGGCCACCGCCTATTACTTGGCCAAAGTGCATGGCATCAAGAATATCGCGGTGATCGAGAAGGGTTGGCTGGGCGGCGGCAACACCGCGCGCAACACCACCATCGTACGCTCCAACTACCTGCTGGACGAGTCGTCGGCGCTGTACGAACACGCCATGAAGTTGTGGGAAGGCCTGTCCCAGGATCTGAACTACAACGTGATGTTCTCCCAGCGCGGTTGCTACCACTTGTGCCATACCCTTCAGGACTTGCGTGACGCCGAACGTCTGGTGACCGCCAACATCCTCAACGGCATCCCCAACGAATTGCTCGACACCAAGCAGGTGGCCGAGGAAATCCCCTACCTGGATTGCAGCGCCAATACCCGTTATCCGGTGCTTGGCGCCTCGGTACAGCGCCGTGCCGGCAATGCCCGTCACGATGCCGTGGCCTGGGGCTACGCGCGCGCCGCCGATGCCCTGGGTGTGGATCTGATCCAGCAGACCGAAGTCACCGGCTTCCGCAAGCAGGACGGTGCGGTGATCGGCGTGGAAACCAACAAGGGTTTCATCGGCGCCAAGCGCGTCGGCATGGTGGTGGCGGGCAACACCGGGCCGCTGGCACACAAGGCCGGCTTCAGGTTGCCGATCGAATCCCATCCGTTGCAGGCCCTGGTTTCCGAACCGATCAAGCCGATCATCGACAGCGTGATCATGTCCAACGCCGTGCACGGCTACATCAGCCAGTCGGACAAGGGCGACCTGGTCATCGGTGCCGGTATCGACGGCTGGGTCGGCTATGGCCAGCGCGGCTCCTACCCGATCATCGAGCACACCATCGAGGCCATCGTCGAGATGTTCCCGGTGCTCTCGCGGGTGCGCATGAACCGTCAGTGGGGCGGGATCGTCGACACCACGCCGGACGCCTGCCCGATCATCGGCAAGACACCGGTCAAGAACCTGTTCATCAACTGCGGTTGGGGAACCGGCGGCTTCAAGGCCACACCGGGCTCCGGCCATGTGTTCGCCGCGACCCTGGCCAAGGGCGAGCCCCATCCGTTGGCTGAACCGTTCTCCATCGAGCGCTTTCACACCGGCGCGCTGGTGGATGAGCACGGCGCCGCGGCAGTCGCACATTGAAAGGTTGCGCGCAGCGCAACAACTGATGCCCCTCTCCCTCTGGGAGAGGGTGCCCGAAGGGCGGGTGAGGGTTGTTTCAGGCGCCACGATTGGCCCGGGAGCCCCTCTCCCCAGCCCTCTCCCAGGGGGAGAGGGAGCGGAACGAGCCCTTCTCGACGATTCGAGCAGGTAACAAGATTCACCGGAGGCTCCAACCATGCTGCACATCTTCTGCCCGCACTGCGGCGAACTTCGCGCCGAAGAGGAATTCAGCCCGGCCGGCCAGGCCCACATCCCGCGGCCGCTGGATCCGGCTGCCTGCAGCGATGCCGAATGGGGCGAGTACATGTGGTTCCGCGACAACCCCCGTGGCCTGCGTCATGAGCTATGGCTGCATGCTGCCGGTTGCCGCAAGTATTTCAACGCCACCCGCCACACCGTCAGCTACCAGATTCTCGAGACCTACCGGATCGGCGAGAAACCCAGCGTGACCGAAGCAGTCGCCGAGCCAGCACCGCTCGCCCAAGGAGCCACGGCATGAGCCAGATCAATCGCCTCGCCAACGGCGGTCGCATCGACCGCAGCCAGCCGCTGAGCTTCACCTTCAACGGCCAGTCCTACAGCGGGTATGCGGGCGACACCCTGGCTGCCGCGTTGCTGGCCAATGGCGTCGATATCATCGGCCGCAGCTTCAAATACTCACGCCCGCGCGGCATCGTTGCCGCGGGTGCCGAGGAGCCGAACGCCGTACTGCAGGTCGGCTCCCGCGAAGCCACTCAGGTACCGAACATTCGCGCGACCCAGCAGGCGCTCTATGCCGGTCTGGTGGCCGGCAGCACCAACGGCTGGCCGAGCGTGAACACCGACCTGATGGGCATTCTCGGCAAGGTCGGCGGCGGCATGATGCCGCCCGGTTTCTACTACAAGACCTTCATGTATCCGCAGAACATGTGGCTGACGTACGAGAAGTACATCCGCAAGGCCGCCGGGCTCGGCCGTGCGCCGAAAGAGAATGACGTGGACACCTACGATCACGTCAACCGGCACTGTGACGTGCTGGTGGTCGGCGCGGGCGCGGCTGGTCTGGCCGCAGCGCTGGCTGCCGCGCGCAGTGGTGCGCGGGTGATTCTCGCCGACGAGCAGGAAGAGTTCGGCGGCAGCCTGCTGGATACCCGTGAGCAACTCGACGGCCTGCCCGCTACCGAGTGGGTGAGCAAGGTGGTGGCCGAGCTGAAGACCTTCCCGGAAGTCGTCCTGCTGCCGCGTGCCACGGTCAACGGTTACCACGACCACAACTTCCTGACCATTCACGAGCGCTGCACCGATCACCTCGGCGACAGCGCGCCGCTTGGCGCATTCGCCCATCGTCCGGCCCGCCAGCGTCTGCACCGCGTACGTGCCAAGCGCGTGGTGCTGGCGGTCGGTGCCCACGAGCGCCCGCTGGTGTACGGCAACAACGATGTGCCGGGCAACATGCTGGCCGGGGCCGTTTCCACCTACGTGCGCCGTTATGGCGTGGCGCCCGGCAAGAAGCTGGTGCTCGCCACCACCAACGATTACGCCTACAAGACGGCCCTGGACTGGCTCGATGCCGGTCTCAAGGTGGTGGCCATCGCCGATGCGCGCAGCAACCCGCGCGGCAGCTGGGCCGAAGAGGCGCGCTCCCGGGGCGTACGCGTACTGACCGGCAGCTCGGTGCTCGACGTCAAGGGCAGCAAGCGCGTGGAGGCCGCACGCATCGCCGCCATCGATCCGCAATCCTTCAAGGTCACCAGCCCCGGCGAGTGGCTGGAGTGCGATCTGATCGCCAGCTCCGGCGGCTATAGCCCGGTGGTGCACCTGGCGTCGCACCTGGGCGGTCGCCCGACCTGGCAGGAAGACATCCTCGCCTTCGTGCCCGGCGATGGCCTGGGTATGCAGGCACGGGTTTGCGCCGGTGCGGTGAATGGCGTGTTCAAGCTCGGTGACGTGCTGGCTGACGGTTTCGAAGCGGGCGCCAAGGCCGCGGCCGAGAGCGGCTTCGCAGCCGTCAGCGGTGAGCTGCCGCGTGCCGAAAAGCGCGTCGAGGAAGCCTCCATCGGTCTTTATCAGGTGCCCCACGACAAGCCCACGGCGCGTGCTCCCAAGCAGTTCGTCGACCTGCAGAACGACGTCACCACCGCTGGCATCGAGCTGGCCGTGCGCGAGGGCTTCGAGTCGGTCGAGCACGTCAAGCGCTACACCGCGCTGGGCTTCGGTACCGACCAGGGCAAGCTGGGCAATATCAATGGTCTGGCCATCGCTGCCCGCGCCCTGGGCGTGAGCATTGCGCAGATGGGCACCACGATGTTCCGCCCCAATTACACACCGGTTTCCTTCGGTGCGGTAGCCGGGCGCAACGCCGGTGCGCTGTTCGAGCCCAAGCGCTACACCGCGCTGCAGGCCTGGCACGTCCGGCAGGGCGCCAAGTTCGAGGATGTCGGCCAGTGGAAGCGGCCGTGGTACTTCCCGCGTGGCGCCGAAGACCTGCATGCCGCCGTCGCCCGCGAGTGCAAGGCGGTGCGTGCCAGCGTCGGCCTGCTGGACGCCTCGACCCTCGGCAAGATCGACATCCAGGGCCCGGACGCCCGCGAGTTCCTCAACCGCGTCTACACCAACGCCTGGACCAAGCTCGACGTGGGCAAGGCGCGCTATGGCCTGATGTGCAAGGAAGACGGCATGGTCTTCGATGACGGCGTGACCGCCTGCCTTGCCGACAATCACTTCCTGATGACCACCACCACGGGCGGCGCCGCTCGGGTGCTGCAGTGGCTGGAGCTGTACCACCAGACCGAATGGCCGGAGCTGAAGGTGTACTTCACCTCGGTCACCGACCACTGGGCGACCCTGACCCTGTCCGGCCCCAACAGCCGCAAACTGCTGGCCGAGGTCACCGATATCGATCTGTCGCCGGAAGCCTTCCCGTTCATGACCTGGCAGGAAGGCTTGGTCGCCGGCGTGCCGGCCAGGGTGTTCCGCATCTCCTTCACCGGCGAGCTGAGCTACGAGGTGAACATCCAGGCCGACTACGCCATGGGCGTGCTGGAAAAGATCGCCGAAGCCGGCAAGCAATACGACCTGACCCCGTACGGCACCGAGACCATGCACGTGCTGCGTGCCGAGAAGGGCTTCATCATCGTTGGCCAGGACACCGACTCCACCGTCACTCCGGACGATCTCAACATGGGCTGGTGCGTCGGCCGCACCAAGCCGTTCTCGTGGATCGGCTGGCGCGGCATGAACCGCGAGGACACCCTCAAGGAAGACCGCAAGCAACTGGTCGGCCTCAAACCGGTGAACCTCAATGACGTGCTGCCCGAGGGCACCCAACTGGTATTCGACCCGAACCAGCCCAAGCCGATGAAGATGGCCGGCCACGTGACCTCCAGCTACATGAGCGCGACTCTGGGCCACGGTATCGCCCTGGCATTGGTCAAGGGCGGCATCAAGCGCATGGGCCAGAAGGTGTTCGCACCGACCCGCGACGGTCGGTTGATCGAAGCGGAGATCGTCAGCTCGGTGTTCTACGACCCGAAAGGCGAACGGCAGAACGTGGTTTGAGCAGCGGCAAGCTCCAAGTTGCAAGCCGCAAGCAAGAGCGAAAGGGTGGCGTCCTCGAAGGCGTCTCCCACCTATGAAGGACTGACGACATGACAGCAGCAAACGTCTACCAGCAGCGTCCCGATGATTCCGGCGTAAAAGTCGAGTCGCCGCTGCACCATGCCGGCTTCAACGAGCTGGTCGGCAAGGGCAGAAGTGGTGCGGGCGTGACCCTGCGCGAGAAGAAGCTCCTGGGGCACCTGACCTTGCGTGGTGACGGCAAGGACGCGGCTTTCGCCGAAGGTGTGCACAAGGCCCTGGGGTTGGAACTGCCGGTGGCCCTGGGCCTGGTGGCCAAGGGCGACAGCTCGGTGCAGTGGATGAGTCCGGACGAGTTCCTGGTCATCGTGCCGCGTGGCGAGGAGCTCGCCACCGAGCAGAGGCTACGTGAGGCGCTGGATGGCCAGCACATTCAGGTGGTCAACGTCAGCGGCGGGCAGACCCTCCTCGAACTGAGCGGCCCGAACGTGCGCGACGTGTTGATGAAATCCACCAGCTACGACGTTCATCCCAGCCAGTTCCCGGTGGGCAAGGCGGTCGGCAGCAACTTCGCCAAGACCCAGTTGTATATCCGCCATACCGGCGAAGACACCTGGGAACTGCTGGTGCGCCGCAGCTTCGCCGATTACATCTGGGCCTGGCTGCAGGACGCCAGTGGCGAGTACGGTCTGGCGGTCGAGGCCTAGGCTCTCGTTTCGGTGAGTGGCAGGATCAAGGCGCAAGCGGACGGTCGTAGTATCAAGGCGTAAGCAGACGTAGGGTGGATCGGGGCGCGTAGCTGATGCTCTTTTCATCCACCATTGTGATTGCAGGGCGGTGGACGGATCGGGCCGCGTAGGCAAGCGTCGTCCACCCTAGGAACCAGCAGTTCGAGCATGAAACTGAGCAAGCCCAGAGAACCCTCACCCCCGGCCCCTCTCCCGGGGGGGGAGGGGTGAACATCATCGGAGTTTGTTATGAGCCGCACCCCCGACACCTGGATTCTTACCGCCCACTGCCCGAGCCTGCTTGGCACGGTGGATGTGGTCACACGTTACCTGTTCGAACAGGGCTGCTACGTCACCGAACACCACAGCTTCGATGACCGGCTGGCCAGCCGATTCTTCATCCGCGTCGAATTTCGTGCCCAGGCCGATTTCGATGAATCGGCCTTCCTCGCCGGCCTCGGCGAGCGCACCGCGCCGTTCGATATGCACACCGAACTGACGCCGCCGGGCTATCGCGCCAAGGTGGTGATCATGGTCTCCAAGGCCGATCACTGCCTCAACGATCTGCTCTACCGTCAGCGCACCGGGCAGTTGCCGATGGACATCACCGCCATCGTCTCCAACCATCCGGATCTCAAGCCGCTGGCCGACTGGCACGGCATCCCGTATCACCACTTCCCCCTCGATCCCAACGACAAACCGGCGCAAGAGCGCAGGGTGATGCAGGTGGTCGAGGAAACCGGCGCCGAGCTGGTGGTGCTCGCCCGCTACATGCAGGTACTGTCCGCCGACCTGTGCCGCAAGCTCGACGGCCGGGCGATCAACATCCATCACTCGCTGTTGCCCGGCTTCAAGGGCGCCAAGCCCTATCACCAGGCTTACCAGAAGGGCGTGAAGCTGGTCGGTGCCACGGCGCACTTCATCAATAACGATCTCGACGAAGGCCCGATCATCACCCAGGGCGTGGAAAGCGTCGATCACGCGCACTACCCCGAGGATCTGGTCGCCAAGGGCCGTGATATCGAGTGCCTGACCCTGGCCCGTGCCGTCGGTTATTTCCTCGAGCGTCGGGTGTTCCTCAACGCCAACCGCACCGTGGTGCTGTAGCGCCAACGACATCCTGGCGGCTGTATCTGCCGCACATGGAACGTCGACTGTCGGTTCTGCGCCCACGCAACCGACAGCCGCTGGCTACTCTCCCCAGACCTGCGTTCGACGATCGATCGTCGATACGCCGATTCGGCGCGCCTCCTGCCAGTTTACGGCGCGTGCCGATACAGACGCTTCAACGCTCCGCTACAAGGCCTGCGCGACAGCCGTCGCGTCTTTGTATCCACAAGAAGAAAGGAGAGACATATGTCTGGTAATCGCGGTGTCGTCTATCTCGGCACAGGCAAGGTCGAAGTACAGAAGATCGACTACCCGAAAATGCAGGATCCGCGTGGTCGCAAGATCGAACACGGTGTCATCCTCAAGGTGGTCTCCACCAATATCTGTGGCTCCGACCAGCATATGGTACGTGGCCGTACCACCGCCCAGGTCGGCCTGGTGCTCGGCCACGAGATCACCGGTGAAGTGATCGAGAAAGGCAGCGATGTCGAGAACCTGAAGATCGGCGACCTGGTGTCCGTGCCCTTCAACGTCGCCTGCGGCCGCTGCCGCTCCTGCAAGGAACAGCACACCGGCGTCTGCCTGACCGTCAACCCGGCGCGTGCCGGTGGTGCCTATGGCTACGTGGATATGGGCGACTGGACGGGCGGTCAGGCCGAATACGTGCTGGTACCTTACGCCGACTTCAACCTGCTGAAACTGCCGGATCGCGACAAGGCCATGGAGAAGATTCGCGACCTGACCTGCCTCTCCGACATTCTGCCGACCGGTTACCACGGTGCCGTCACGGCCGGCGTCGGCCCTGGCAGCACCGTCTATGTGGCGGGTGCCGGCCCGGTTGGCCTGGCGGCAGCGGCTTCGGCTCGGCTGCTCGGCGCGGCGGTGGTCATCATCGGTGACGTCAATCCGGTGCGCCTGGCACACGCCAAGGCACAGGGGTTCGAAATCGCCGACCTGTCCAAGGACACGCCGCTGCACGAGCAGATCGCCGACCTGCTCGGTGAACCGGAAGTGGATTGCGCCGTCGATGCGGTGGGCTTCGAGGCCCGGGGGCATGGCCATGCCGGCGCTCAGCACGAGGCACCTGCCACGGTTCTCAACTCGTTGATGGGCGTGGTACGGGTGGCCGGCAAGATCGGCATTCCCGGCCTCTACGTCACCGAAGACCCGGGCGCGGTGGACGCGGCGGCGAAGATCGGCAGCCTGAGCATCCGCTTCGGTCTCGGCTGGGCCAAGTCGCACAGCTTCCACACTGGCCAGACCCCGGTGATGAAGTACAACCGCGCGCTGATGCAGGCGATCATGTGGGATCGCATCAACATCGCCGAGGTGGTCGGCGTGCAGGTCATCAGCCTGGACGATGCGCCACGCGGTTACGGCGAGTTCGATGCCGGCGTGCCGAAGAAATTCGTCATCGACCCGCACAAGACCTTCAGCGCGGCGTGAAGCCAGCCGGGAGCGGGGCCAGCCGGCTCCGCTTCCAGGTTTCGGAAGCGGCTATGGCGTTGCTCAGGTGTGTGGGAGCCGCGCCCCCGCGGCGATGGGTGGTCGCACCGCGAATCCCGTTGTATGGCTGCCATCGCATCGCCCCGAGGTCGGGGCTCCTACGCGTGCGATACTGCATCGTTGACATGGCCCTGGCCTCGATGCGGCCAAGACGTATGGATCCCCCCCTGACAATATGCATTTGCCACTGGAGACCGGCATGTCCTTCGACCGAGGTATTTCCCTGATCACCCTTGGCGTCGACGACGTTCAAGCCAGCGCGGCGTTTTACCAGAGACTGGGCTGGAAACGCTCCTCGGCCTCCCAGGAGCAGATCGTTTTCATCAAGCTCAAGGGACTCGTGCTGACGCTGTTCGCCCGGGATGAACTGGCCCGGGACGCGAACATCGACGAGCAACCGGGCAAGCCGGCCTTTTCCGGCGTGACCCTGGCGCACAACCTGGAAAGCCCGGAGGCGGTGGACGCCGCCATGGCCCACGCCATCGCCTGCGGAGGCACACTGCTCAAGGCACCGGAGAAGGTCTTCTGGGGTGGCTACTCCGGTTATTTCGCCGACCCCGATGGACATGTGTGGGAGTTGGCCCACAACCCCTTCGCGCCGCTGGACGAGTCGGGGCACATGATCCTGCCCGATTGAACACGGCGCACCGCGATGGCGCGTGCCGTACTTGGCTGGCCGGGGAACGGAACTTGCATTGCCTAGGGTCTGTTGACGTTTCAGCACGACCGCGCCGGAGCCCGTTTTGCCGCGAGGCAAGGCACGAGACGTGAAGTTTGGTCGTTCCAAATGAGCGTCGAGAAACGCAGCATTCGCGGCAACGTCAACAGACCCTAGCACCCTTCAGGCTGTATTCGGAGCATCCCCATGCGCCACCTCGATACCGATGCCCTGGCCGCTTTCGTCGCGGTCATCGACCACGGCGGCTTCACGGCGGCAGGTGAGCACATCGGCAAGACCCAGGCCGCCGTGAGCCTGATGATCTCGCGCCTGGAAGATCGCCTGGGCAAGCGGCTGGTCGAACGCTCGCGGCGTGGTGTCAGTCTGACCCGTGCCGGTGAGCTGCTGATCGGCTATGCACGGCGCATCCGCGAGCTGGAGGACGAGGCGCTGTTCGCGCTGGGAGAAAGCGAGGCGACACGTATTCGGGTGGGCATGCCCGACGATTACCTGGAAAGCATCGGCTCGCTGCTGCTGCGCGATTACCCGCTACGGCAGGCCGATGCCCAGGTCGAGGTAATCTGTGACTTCTCCTACCGCCTGGAGCAGATGCTGCAGGATGGCACCCTGGACATGGCCATCATTTCCCGGGAGAAGGATCGCCCCATCGGAGTGCTGCTCAAGCGCGAGGCCCTGCTCTGGTGCACGCATCCGGACAGGCGACCGGAACTGCTCTCGCCCTTGCCACTGGTGCTGTTTCCCGAGGGCTGCCGGGCGCGGCCCAAGGCCATCGCGGCCCTCGATCGGGCCGGGTGCCAGTGGCGTATCGTCTGTACCTCATCACATATCCAGGGCGTGCAGGCCGCCATCCGCATGGGCGAAGCGCTGACCGTGCTGCCCGCCACGGCCGTCCCCGCCGACTGGCGCATTCTCGGCCCCGAAGAGGGCCTGCCCGCCCTCGCCAGCCAGGAGCTCGCCCTGGTCATGCCGAGTGGCGCGCGCCTGGCCGTGCGCCGCCTGGCGCACTTCATCGAGCAGCAATTCGACGCCGATAGCTGCCAGGCCGCCATCGCCTGAGCGCTCTATCTAACGCGAACGAAGCTGTCTCCGCGCGATGCGATGGCAGCCATACAGCGGGATTCACGGTGCGACCACCCATCGCCGCGGGGTCGCGGCTCCCACAGAGCCAGGGCAAACCGCCGTTTTGTGGGGCAAATGCTTGACTGACTGGCATTTGGGGCTAGGCCCAGGCTTCGGCCACTTCGCTGAATATCTCCAGCATCTGCTCCAGCACGGCACGGGTATGCGCGACCGAAAGGTAGATGCGCCCGTATCCGGCGGGCATCGTCAGCAGGCCGCGCCGGCGCAGTGCCAGGTGCAGATCCAGCGAGCGCTGCGGCTTCAGCCAGGCGCTGGCCTCGCTGTAATCGCGCGGTGCCCGTGGCGCGTGCCAGCAACTGAAGACACTGCCATAGCCGCTGGTGCTCAGTGCCAGGCCGTTGCGCGCGAAGACCTGTTCCAGCGCCTGACGCAACCAGTTACCGTCGGCCTGGTGCGCCGCGTAGTCGAAGCGCTTGAGCTTGTCGAGCGTCGCCAGGACAGCCGCGCAGGCCGGTGGGTTGCCGCTGTAAGTGCCGGCGCGCACGACTTTGCCGGTTTCGAATTCGCGCATGACTTCTGCCGTTCCCAGCACCGCCGCGACCGGAATACCGCTGCCTATCGCCTTGCCGACGCAGGCCAGATCGGCGTCCACCGCGAAGGCCTGGCTGAACAGCCCGGCACGCACCTGGAAGCCCATCAGCACTTCGTCGAGGATCACCAGTGCGCCATGGGCGTGGGCGCTCTTGCACAGTCGCTCCAGATAACCGGGCGCCGGAACCACGCAGCCGGCGTTGGCCAGCATCGGCTCGAGCAGTACCGCGGCGATGTCGGGGTGCTGCGCGAACAGTCGCTCGATGTCGTCGAAGTCGTTGTAGCGCAGCAGGGTCATGCCGTCCTTCACCGGCCGCGCGCCGGGCATCTCGGCGTCAGCGCTGGCGGCGTTGCCGAAGGCGACCGGGTCGTACCAGCCGTCGTAGCCGGCGGCGAACTTGGCCACCAGCTTGCGCCCGGTATAGGCCCGGGCGGCACGGCAGGCGAGGTGCACCGCTTCGCTGCCGGTGTTGACGAAGATCACCTGATCCAGCGCGCCAGTACAGCTCGCCAGCGCGCTGGCCGCCTGCTCCTCCAGGGCGTGGGCGTAGGATGGCATGGGCGCGCGTCGCAGCGCCTCGGTCACCGCGTCCAGCACGTCCGGGTCGGCATGGCCGAGCTTGGCCGCGCCGAAGCCCATGGCCGTATCGATATAGGCGCGGCCATTCGTATCCCAGACCTGATGGGCCGCGGCACGCTGTGCCAGAAAGGGGATTCCGTCCAGAGCGGGCAAAGCGCGGCCGGCGCTGGATATTCCACCAACGAGATGGTGCATCGCATGATTTCCTTGAAGTCGGGTAGAGCGGTTCAGTGATAAAGGGGGGTCAGTAACCGGCCATTCTCGGCAGCCACTCGGTGAGTTCGGGGAAGATCACCAGCAGCACGATGGCCACGGCGCTGGCTATCCAGAACGGCACCAGGCGCCGCGATACCGCGCCGATGCTCAGCTTGGCGACGTTACAGACGACGAAGATGTTGGTGCCCACCGGTGGGGTGAACAGGCCGACGCCGAGGGTGACGGTGAACAGCACGCCGATCTGGTAGGGTTCCAGGCCCGCGCTCTGGGCGATCGGCACCAGGATCGGCGCGAGGATGATCAGCGCCGGGCCCAGATCCAGCCACAGGCCGACCACCACCAGGGCGAGAATGACCAGGACGATGTCCACCACCGCGCCGCCATGCAGGCTGGTGATCCAGGTGGCGATGGTCTGTGGCACCTGCTCCACGGTCAGCAGCCAGCTGAAGGGTACCGCCACGGCCATGATGATCATGATCGCCCCGGTGGTGCTGACCGCTTCGATGATCGAGGGCCAGAGCACGTCCCAGGACAGCTCGCGATAGACCAGCGCGCCGACCAGCAGGGCGTAGATCACTGACAGCGCCGCTGCCTCGGTGGCCGTGGCCAGGCCGCTGACGATCGAGCCGAGAATCAGCGGCGGCATCAGCAGCGCCGGCAGCGCCGCGCGCAGGTCGAGGAAGAGGCGCCGCCAGCTCGGCCGGGTGTCCTGGCGCGGGAAGTTCTCCTTCACGCCGACCACGTAGGCGGCGACCATGAAGGTCAGCGCCAGCAGCACGCCCGGCAGGATGCCGGCCATGAACAGGCCGCCGATGGAGGTGTTGGTCAGCACGCCGTAGATGATGAACACCACGCTCGGCGGCAGGATGATGCCCAGGGTGCCGGACGCCGCCGTGACCGCGGCGGCGAAGGCCTTGGGATAGCCCCGCTCCTCCATGGCCGGGATCATCACCTTGGCCACTGCGCCGGTGTCGGCGGTGGCCGAGCCGGTCAGGCCGCCGTAGACGAACGAGGTGGCCACGTTGACCAGGCCGAGACCGCCGCGAAAGCGTCCGAAAATGTGCTCGGCGATACGCATGATCTGCCGGGTCAGGCCGCCGCGGTTCATCAGCTCGCCGGCGAACAGGAACAATGGAATGGCCATCAGCGAGATCGAGTCGGCGCCGCGGATGGTCTGCTGCGCCAGCCAGCCCACCGGTACGCCGACATCGCCGAAGATCAGGGTGATGATGGTGGCGGCGGCCATCGACCAGACCACCGGCACGCCCAGCAGGAGGAGCAGGAAGAAGCCACCGAACAGCAGGGCGATGATCATCGGGTCGCTCCCAGTACGCGGCCGCGGCCGGAAAATACCTTGAACAGGCGGATGGCCGCGATCAGCAGCAGAACCACCGCACAACTGATCAGGGCCAGGGTGGTGATGCCGGTGGGCCAGCGCAGCACCGGCGTGGGAACCCAGGCCGAGCGCTTGAGCACCGCCAGTGCGCTGTACAGCAGCCAGCCGGACACGCCGGCCAGCAACACGGCGCAGAGCACCGTCATGGCGTGCTGGGCGCGGGCCGGCATGAGCTTCAACAGGCCGTCGAAGCAGACGTTCTCACCGCGCAGCTCGGCGATGGCGGTGCCGATGAAGGTGATCCAGATGAAGCCGATGCCGGCGATCTCGAACGACCACTCGAAGCCCGACAGCTTGAAGCTGCGCGCGGCCATGCCCGCCACGATGGCGGTGAAGGTGGCGATAAACAGCAACCCACCGATCAGGCACAACACGCGCTCGCCCCAGCCTTGCCGGGCGCTGGTTTCAGGCAACTGACTCATGCGGGCTCCTTCAGGGCTGGGCGCTGGCTGCGGCGGCGCTGCGCACGTGCTGGATGAGTTCGTCGCCCCATTCCCTGGCGAAGGTGTCGTACACCGGGCCGGCCATGGCCCCGAACGGTGCGGTATCGACCTGGTTGACCTTGACGCCCTTGGTCTGCAGCTCGGCGATCACCTGCTCGGTCACGGCGCCCAGCTGGCCGCGGTACCAGGCGGTGACATCGGCCACGGCGGCATCGAGCGCGTCGCGCTGGGCAGGCTCGAGGCTTTCGTAGGTGTCGAGATTCATGTACCACCAGTTCGCCGACCACAGGTAGTTGGCGATCGACAGGTAGCCTGCCGGCTCGTACCACTTCTGGTCGTAGTAGTCGCGGGCCTCCGGTTCGGCGCCGTCGACCACGCCGGATTGCAGCGAGGTGTAGACCTCGCCGTAGGGAATCGACTGGGCCAGGGCGCCGAACTGCTTCATGGTGGCGAGGATGGTCGGCATCGGCGGCGTGCGCACCTTCATGCCGGCCAGATCCGCGGGTGTGACGATGGCCTTGCGGCTGCCGACGAACTGACGGAAGCCCGAGTCCAGTGGGGCCAGCACCTTGTAACCGTGATCGTGGCCGAAGCCCAGTACTTCCTTGCCGGCGTCCGTATCGAAGAAGGCATAGACATTGGCCGCATCCTGGAACAGGAAGGGCAGGGTGACCACGTTCAGCCTCGGGTCGATGGGTTCGACCACGCCACCCAGGCCGATGTCGATCGAGCCCATGCCCACGGATTCGGCGATCGGGCCTTCATCGCCCAGCTGTCCGTCGGGGAACACCCTGGCTTTCAACTCGCCGCCGCTTCTGGCCTCGAGTTCGGCGGCGAAGCGCGTCATCGCCTGGTTGACCAGGCTGTCGCCGCTCGAGGCGTGGGCGACACGCAATGTGCGCTCCGCCCAGCTGTGGCCCGATGCCAGCAGGCACACGGCGGACAACGTGATCATGGGCAGCAGGCCGGCGCCACGCAGCAGGTTTGTCGATTTCATGTTGAACCCTCCCCGTTGAATAGCCTCGAGTGTACCCAGCGGCTTTCAGCGGCAGGCGGGTTTCGCCATAACAATAACTAATGCCGGCATGCGCTTTTTTATGGCCTGCCATCCCTGGCGGCCACCCTGCGGGCTGTCGCCAGCGACGTTAAAAATGGCTCCCGGACATTTTTTATGGCCTGCCAGAGCCGTTCGGCGCCCGTAGGAGCGTCGACCCCGGCGCGAGGCGCTGGCGGCCTTTCCACAAACCGTGTCACGGCCACCAATCGCCGCGGGGGTCGCGGCTCCTGCATGAATCTGGCGAGTCGAACGCTATCCGTAGCTCGGGTCGAGCCGTACTCCGGCCACGATCCACATGGCGGCGTAACCCGCAGGTATGGGGGGAGACGCGGCACACCACGCTCGCGATGCCTGTACCGGCCGGGGTGAGCTCAGGGTCGGTACAGCTTCAGGCTTTCCACCCGCGCGCGGTACGCCGCCAGGCGCTCCTTGAGCTGATCCTTGCGCGAACTGGCCACGCAGTGCAGCAGCACGTTGAGGGCGCTGGTCAGGCCGCCGGTGGACTCCAGGATCAGGCCGGTCTTGGTCTTCATGGTGATGATGTGGGGGGTGTCGATATGCCGGGCGATGCCGTACTCGTCGGTGAACACCACCAGGTCGGTGCCCTGCTGCAGGCAGTTGTTGGCGAAGGCGACGCCGGCCTCGGCATAGGGCGCGATGTCGATCAGGATCACGCAGCAGCGCTGGTTGTGGCTGTCGATCCACTGGCCGAGCACGCCGCTGTAGAGGTCGAGGAACTCCACGCCCGAGCGCACCAGGGCCAGGCGGTTGGCGAAGTCCTCGGCCAGCCCGCGGATGGTCTGGAAGCCGCAGACGAACACCCGTTCGGCGTCGCTGACCCGGGCGACGATGTCCTGCCAGTGCTGGCTGCCGAGCTGGTTGGCGAAGGCGCTGAGCGCCTCGATCTCCTCGTTGAGGTGGGCCAGCAGGTCGTCGGGCTGCTGTTCGACGCGGTCGATCAGCGTGGTGTTGAGCAGTGATTGCACGCGGACTTCGTCGCGCAGTTCTTCCTTGAGGCTCTTCAGGCCCTTGTAGCCGAGCCGGCGCAGGAAGCGGCTGACGGTGTTGGGGCTGACCCCGCTCTTGGCCGCCAGGCTGGCGCCGTTCTCGAACGCCAGGGTTTCCAGGTTGGCCTGGATATAGGCCCACAAGGTGCGCTCGGCCGGCGTCAGCTTGCCTTCCAGGTGTTGCATCTTGCCATCGAGCATGTCCGTTTCCCCTGCCATGCCAAATCGTTATGACATTTAAATGTCAAATTGTTGGTCTTTGGAATAAATATATTCTACGCTACAACCGTACCGCAAAGAGACCTCGATCTGCCGCTATACGGGTGAAGAAAGCCAGCAGAAGCCTTTCCGCCCCGCGCTCGACTCTTGCGCAATTCCTGCCGCAACAAGCAAATGCCGCGCCTTCGAGCGGTCATAACAGTGGAGAACAGGAATATGCCCATCCCGCGTCCCCTGCGTCATCTCGCCCTGTGCGTCGCCTGCGGCGGCAGTCTCGTCTCCGGCGCCGCCCAGGCTGCCGAGGAACTGCGGCTATACAACTGGGGGGATTACATCAACCCCGAGGTGCTGAGCCGCTTCAGCGCCGAAACCGGCATCAAGGTGTCGCTCGACACCTACGGCAGCAACGAGGAAATGCTCGCCAAGCTGCAGGCCGGCGCCAAAGGCTACGACATCGTCTTCCCCTCGGTACACATGCACGACAGCATGGCCGCGCTCGGCCTGTTGGAGAAGACCGACATCAACCAGGATCCGGGCTTCGCCAACATCGATCCGGCCTTCCTGCGCGCCAAGTCCGATCCCCAGGGCGAGTACTGCATGCCTTACGCCTGGGGCACGGTGGGCATCTTCTACAACAAGAGCAAGGTGTCCAGGCCGATCGAGAGCTGGGACGATTTCTTCGCCGAGGCGCAGGCCGGCAAGAAGGTGATCATGCTCGACGACATGCGCGAAACCCTCGGCGTCGGTCTGATCAAGGACGGCAAGTCGGTCAACAGCAGCGATGCCGCCGAGCTCAGGCAGGCCGCCGACTGGCTGATCGAGCGCAAGCCGCTGATCTCCGCCTTCACCTACGATAGCGTGCCGATGGTGCAGTCCGGCGATGCCGCGGCCGCGCATTATTTCGTCGGCGCGATGATGTACGTGAAGCAGGATCCGCAGAATCTCGCCTACGTCATCCCCAGAGAAGGTGCGACCCTGTACCAGGAAGACATGTGCGTGCTCAGGAGCGCGCCGAACAAGGCCAACGCCAAGCGCTTCATGAGCTTCTTTCTGCAACCGGAGATCGCCGCGCTGAACACCGCGCAGCAGATGAACGGCACGCCCAACAAGGAAGCGCTCAAGCTGCTGCCGGCCGAGCTGCGCGACAACCCGCAGGTCAACCCGCCCGCCGAGGTGATGGCCAAGCTGCAGATCTTCGAGGATCTGGGCAAGGGCCTGCGTCAGTACGACCGGGTGTGGACGCGCGTGCGTACCGCCAACTGAGTGCTGGCAGGTCGCAGCTGAAGCATCGTATCGAAGTAGCCTGGGTATCGCTTCGCTCAACCCATCCTACGGATGTATGGGCAGGGCTTTAGCTGCGGCGGCTTTACATCTTTCCGGGAGTTGTCATGACTGTCTTCACCCAGACCGCGCCGGTGGTCGAGATTCGCGCCGCCGTGAAGCATTACCGCGCCCCCGAAGGGCATCTGGTGCGCGCCCTCGATGGTCTCGACCTGGCCGTCGGTGCCAACGAATTCGTCACCCTGCTGGGGCCGTCCGGCTGTGGCAAGACCACGCTGTTGCGCACCATCAGCGGCTTCGAGCAACTGGACGGCGGCGAGTTGCTGATCCAGGGTCAGTCGATGAACCTCGTGCCGCCGCACCGCCGTCCGGTGCATACGGTGTTCCAGAGCTACGCGCTGTTTCCGCACATGAGCATCGGCGACAACGTCGGCTATGCGCTGGATGTGCGTGGCGTGGGCAAGGCCGAGCAACGCCAACGTGTCGGCGAAGCGCTGGAGCTGGTCGGCCTGGCCGACATGCAACTGCGCAAGCCCGGCCAGCTTTCCGGCGGCCAGCAGCAGCGCGTGGCGCTGGCCCGCGCCATCGTCGACCGCCCGGCGCTGCTGCTGCTCGACGAGCCACTGTCGGCGCTCGACCGGCAGTTGCGCCAAGCCATGCAGCGCGAGCTGAAGAACCTGCAGCACGAACTGGGTATCGCCTTCGTCTTCGTCACCCATGACCAGGAAGAGGCGCTGACCATGAGCGACCGCATCGTCGTGCTCAATGGCGGCCATATCCAGCAGATCGGCGCCCCTGCGGAGATCTACCATCGCCCCGTCAATGTCTTCGTCGCCGGCTTCATCGGCGAGAGCAACCTGTTCGACGTGCATGTCGGCTCAGTCAATGACGGCACCGCCTACCTGATGGACAGCCAGGGTGACTTGCTGCTGGCCCGCAATCCCCATTTGCGCGTCGGTCAGTACGCCCAGTTGATGCTGCGCCCGGAACAGTTCCACCTGCAGTGTCCGGGCGAGGGTTTCGCCGCGCTCGACGGAAAGCTGGAACAGGTGCTGTTCATCGGCAAGGATTTCGAGCTGCTGCTGCGTACCGTCCATGGCCGGCAGATCAAGGCGGTGCTGCGCGATGCCGCGCTGCAGGGCGTGCAGCGCCTGCGCCCGGGTGACGCGCTGCAACTCTGGTATGGCCTGGAGGCCGCGCACCTTATCCAGGGAGGTGCCTGATGCTGGGCGAACGCTTGCGCCTGATCGGCATGCTCGGCCCGGTGACGCTGGTCATCGGCGTGTTCTTCCTCTCTCCGCTGGCGATCATGGCGCTCTACAGCCTGCTCGAGCCGGGGTTGTATGGCGGTGTTGAATGGAATTTCTATCCGGACAATTTCGGCCGCGTGCTGGGCTGGGCCGATGGCACCGTTGAGGACTTCGACCCGGTCTACCTGGCGATCATCCTGCGCTCGTTCAAGCTGGCCGGGCTGACCGTGCTGGCGACCCTGGCGCTGTGCTATCCGGCCGCCTTCTGGGTGGCTCGCCAGCCCGAGCGCATGCGCAACTTCTGCCTGTTCCTGATCACCCTGCCGTTCTTCACCAGCCTGATCGTGCGTTTGTACGCCTGGCTGCTGATCCTGCGCCCCAGCGGCGTCATCAACACCACGCTGCTGGCGCTGGGCATCCACAATCCGCTGGAGCTGATCTACACCGAGACGGCGGTGCTGATCGGCATGACCTACATCTTCATCCCGTTCATGTTCATGCCGGTCTACGCCAGTGTCGAGAAGCTCGACCGGCGCCTGCTGGAAGCCTCGGCCGATCTTGGCGCGAGCCGCTGGCAGACCTTCTGGAAGGTGATCTTCCCCATGACCCTGCCGGGTATCGCCGCCGGCTCGATCATCGTGTTCATCCCCAGCCTGGGCAACTTCATCGTGCCGTCGCTGCTGGGCGGCGCGCGCGTGCTGATGATCGGCAGCCTGGTCGAGCAGCAGTTCCTCGCCGCGCGCAACTGGCCGTTCGGCGCGGCCCTCGCGATGCTGCTGATGGCGGCGGTACTGATCTGCCTGGTGCTCTACGTAGTGGTTCAGGGACGCAACAGCATGCAGGAGACCAGCCGATGAACACGATGCTCGCATGGCTCGGCCGCCGCCTGCTGGGCGGCTACAGCCTGGCCTTCTTCGTCTTCCTGTACCTGCCGATCGGCCTGATCGTCGCCTACTCGTTCAACAGCAACCCGATCAACATGATGATCTGGGACAGTTTCAGCCTGGACTGGTACCGCTCGTTGTTCGGCCTATCCACCAGCCTCAGCGAGAACGCGCTGTACGTGGAGTCCACCGACCAGTTGCTGGCGGCGCTACGCACCAGTCTGATGGTGGCGCTGACCACCACGGCGATCTCCACCGTGATCGGTACGCTCACCGCGCTGGCCCTGGCGCGCCATCGCTTCCGCCTGCAGACGTTCTACCGGGTGCTGCTGTTCATGCCGATGCTGATGCCCGACATCGTGCTCGGCATTGCCCTGCTGATCTTCTTCGTCGGCGTCGGACTGCCGCTGGGCAAGACTTCGATCATCATCGGCCACTGCACCTTCCTGATCAGCTACGTGTTCCTCATCGTCAGCGCGCGCCTGGCCGGCATGGACACACGCCTGGAAGAGGCCTCGGCCGACCTCGGCGCCTCGCCTTGGATCACCTTCCGCCGGGTGACCCTGCCGCAGATCCTGCCCGGAGTGGTCGGTGGGGCATTGCTGGCGTTCATCATCTCGATGGACGACCTGGTGATCACCTACTTCATCGCCGGTGTCGACTCGACCACGCTGCCGGTCTTCATCTACGGCATGATCCGTCGCGGCATCAAGCCCGAGATCAACGCCATCGCCACCCTGCTGCTGATCGCCTCGCTGCTGATCGCCGCTCTTGGCCTGTACCTGCGCAACCGCAAGCCCGCCATTTCCCAGGATGACTCCCATGGCTAAACCTCGCGCCCGCGAACTCGGACTGCCGTTGCCCGGCACCACCGGCCCGCACAACGCCATCACCGACGTGCCCGGTGTGCTGGTCGGCTACCGCACCCTCAATGGCGTGGCCGACAACGGCCGGCGCATCCAGACCGGCGTCACCGCCATCCTGCCGCGCGGCCGCGACCCCGAGCCGCAACCGGTATGGGCGGGATTCCACGCGCTCAACGGCAACGGCGAGATGACCGGAACCCACTGGATCGAACACGGCGGCTACTTCGTCGGCCCGCTGTGCATCACCAACTCGCACAGTGTCGGTATCGTTCACCACGCCGCCACACGCTGGATCGTCCGCCAGTACGCCGATGCCTGGCAGCGCGAGCACCTGTGGGCCATGCCCGTGGTGGCCGAGACCTACGACGGGGTGATCAACGACATCAACGGCCAGCACGTCGGCGAGGCCGATGCCCTGGCCGCGCTGAACGCGGCAAAAAGCGGGGCCATCGCCGAAGGCAACGTCGGCGGTGGCAACGGCATGATCTGCTACGGCTTCAAGGGCGGCACCGGCAGCGCTTCGCGACTGGTCGAGGTCGACGGCCAGACCTACACTCTCGGTGCCCTGGTGCAGGCCAACCACGGCCAGCGCGCCTGGCTCAAGGTGTGCGGCGTGCCGGTGGGCGAGCGCCTGGCCGACGAGTTGCCGGCCGGGCTGGAGCGCGAGCGCGGCTCGATCATCGTCATCCTCGCCACCGACGCGCCGCTGCTGCCGCACCAGCTCAAGCGCCTGGCCCAGCGCGCCGGTATCGGCATCGGCCTGGGCGGCACACCCGGCGGCAACAACTCCGGCGATATCTTCCTTGCCTTCAGCGTCGCCAATCCTCGGGCATTGCCACAGCTGTCGACGACCAGGCTGAATCTCGACTACCTCAACGACGAGTGCCTCGACGCACTTTATCTGGCGGCTGTCCAGGCCACTGACGAGGCCGTGCTCAATGCCATGCTAGCCGCAGAGGATGCGCCGATGCAGAAGCCCGAAGGCCTTTGCAGGGCGCTCGATGGCGAGCGTTTGCTGGCAATGATGGCTAAGGTCTGATCAACGGTGTACCAGATCGCTCTTGAGCTGGGCGATGCGTTGGTCTTTTTCTTCCCATAAACCGCTGACCCAGGCCTGTACGTACTGGCGGAATTCGCCATCGTTCTGGTAATCGCCCTGCCACAGGGCGGGATCAAGTGGTCGCGTACGGATATCCATGATGACCCTTGGCACCTGGCCGCTGATCAGCTTCCAGAAACCGGGCGGGGTCTTTTCCGCATAGACGATGGTGACGTCGAGAATGGCGTCCAGTTGTTCGCCCAGGGCGGCGAGCACGAAGGCCACACCACCGGCCTTGGGCTTGAGCAGGTACTGGTAGGGCGAGCCCTGCTGAGCCTGTTTGGCCGGGGTGAAGCGGGTGCCTTCCAGGTAGTTGACCACGGTAACCGGCAGTTCCTTGAATTTCTCGCAGGCATGCTTGGTGATCAGCAGATCCTGTCCCTTGAGGTGCGGATATTTTTCCAGCTTTGCCTTGGAATAACGCTTCATGAACGGGTAATCCAGCGCCCAGAACGCCAGGCCGAGAAAGGGCACCCAGATCAGTTGCTGCTTGAGGAAGAACTTGAAGTAGGGCGCCTTGCGGTTGAAGGCTTGCACCAGCGCCGGGATGTCGACCCAGGACTGGTGGTTGCTGATCACCAGGTAGGAAGTGTCCTGATGCAGCTCGCCACCGCCGCGTATATCCCACTGGGTGGGCGTAAGAGCCGCGAAGATGCGTTTGCAGTTTTCCGCCCAGAACTCGGCAACCCACATCACCTGGCGCGAGCAGGCGGCCTTCAGTGCCTTGCCCGGCAGCACGAACTTGCCGAGGGCGATGAGCAGCATCGGCCCGATCAGGATCAGGGTATTGAGCAGCAGCAGGAGGATAACGGTGAGGCCGGTGAGCAGGCGGCGCATGGCAACTCCTTGTGGGCGCGAGGTGCCCATCATAGGCAGGCGCGACGTTCGCGCCAAATCGGTGCGCGGTTCGGTGCGTTACGCGATATGAGTTTGGCGAGTGGCCAAGGTTTAAATCGCATCATGCTGTGCGACGGTGGCCAGGTCGAGCGCGCCGGCACCTGAAATTTTCTGGGTATCGCTGTACTCAACCCAGACGTAGGGTGGATCGGGGCGCGTAGCTGACGCCTTTTTCATCCACCATCGCGGAGCCGGGGCTGGTGGACGGATGAAGCGCCGTCCACCCTAAGGGTCAGAACAGTCGGGCGAGCAGGGCGGTGACCGCCGTTTCCACCCGCAGAATGCGCTCGCCGAGCTGCACGGGCTGCAGACCGGCCTCAGCCAGTTTGTCCACCTCATAGGGAATCCAGCCGCCTTCGGGGCCGATGGCCAGGGTGACCGGCTGCTCGACAGCGCGGGGGCACGCCGGGTAGTGACCGGGATGACCGACCAGGCCGAGAGTGCCAGCCGCCAGTTGCGGCAGTCGATCCTCGACGAAAGGCTTGAAGCGCTTCTCGATGATCACCTCGGGCAGTACCGTATCGCGGGCCTGTTCCAGGCCGAGAATCAACTGCTCGCGAATCGCCGCCGGCTCGAGAAAGGGCGTCTGCCAGAAACTCTTTTCCACCCGGTAGCTGTTGAGCAGGATCAGCCGCGGCACGCCCATGGCGGCGACGCTTTGCAGCACGCGCTTGAGCATCTTCGGTCGTGGCAGGGCGAGCAACAGGGTAATCGGCAGCTTGGCCGGTGGTGGTTGGTCGAAGCTGACCTGTAGTTCGGCGCTGCTGGCGTCCAGCTGCAGTAGCTGACCGCGGCCCATGTCGCCGCCGAGGCGGCCGACCCTCAAGGTGTCGCCGTTCTCGGCGCGGTGCACCTCGTGCAGGTGAGTCAGGCGGCGGCCATCGAGGCGTACGCGGTCGGCGGCGATGAAGTCGCCGTCCTCGAGGAGCAGCAGGTTCATGGCTGCGTGCTGGGCGGCTGGTCGGCCGGGGTTTCCTCGTCGTCGGGCTCGCCGCTACGCTTGCGGATCAGGCTGCCGGCGATGATGCCCAGCTCGAACAACAACCACATCGGCACTGCCAGCAGGGTCTGCGAGAAAATGTCCGGCGGCGTCAGGATCATGCCGACCACGAAGCAGCCGATGATCACGTAGGGGCGAGTCTTGCGCAGGTACTCGACATCGACCACGCCGATCCAGATCAGCAGCACCACGGCCACGGGAATCTCGAAAGCCACGCCGAAGGCGAAGAACAGCGTCATCACGAAATCGAGGTAGCTGGCGATATCGGTCATCATCGACACACCTTCGGGCGTCACGCTGGCGAAGAAGTGGAAGATGATCGGGAACACCAGAAAATAGGCGAAGGCCATGCCGCTGTAAAAGAGAATGATGCTGGAGACCAGCAACGGGATGGCGATGCGCTTCTCGTGTTTGTACAGGCCCGGTGCGATGAAGCCCCAGACCTGATGCAGGATCACCGGCATGGCCAGGAACACCGCGACGATCATGGTCAGCTTGAACGGGGTGAGGAACGGCGAGGCCACGTCCGTGGCGATCATCGTCGCGCCTTCCGGCAGGTACTCACGTAGCGGTGCGGAAACCAGGGTGTAGATCTTCTGCGCGAAGTAGAACAGGCCGGCGAAGATCAGGAAGATCGCCGCCACGCAGCGCAGCAGGCGCGTACGCAACTCGGCGAGATGGGAAACCAGCGGCATTTCCTGGTCGTTGTCGGAGAGTCGACTCATGGTTGCGGCGTCTTGTCCTGGCTGGCGACGGGCGCCGGTTCGGGCCCTGTAACGGGGGTGTGCTCAGGCGCAGCGGCTGCCGGGGCGGGCTCGGCGCCGGGTGCCGAATACTGCGTGGGCGGCGGCGTTTCGGCCTGGGGCGCGGGTGTGCTCGGTGGCAGAATGTCGTTCTTCACCGCCTGCATTTCCCGCTCCAGGTCGAGAATGTGTTCGTTATGCAGCTGGCGCCGGATCTCGTCGGCGCCGATTTCGCGCTCGACCTCCGACTTGATCGCATTGAAGCTGCGCTTGATGCGGCCGATCCACAGCCCCGCGGTACGCGCGGCACCGGGCAGGCGCTCGGGGCCGAGCACCAGCAGGGCGATCAATCCGACCAGCAGCAGCTCGCTGAAACTGATACCGAACATGCTCTGGCCTCAGTCCTTGCGCAGGGGTTCTTCGACCTTGCTGGCCTGGCCTTCGACGGTGTGCGGCTGGTTCAGCGGCGTCTGTTGCTGGTGCGGTTGCTGAGCCTGCGGGTCGGCCGGTTTGCTTTCGTCTTCGTTCATTGCCTTGCGAAAACCCTTGATGGTTTCACCGACGTCGGAACCAAGGTTCTTGAGTTTCTTGGTGCCGAACACCAGCACGACGACGATAAGGATGACTACCCAGTGTTTCCAATCGAAAATGCCCATGTTTTGTTGTCCTCGTCAGAGTCTCTATCAGGCTGTTGAAAACCTACCTACGTTTTCAGCGGCCCGCTATTGGTTGTCGCTATCCGGGCGCGCTGCTTTCTCCGCATGCCCGGACAGGCCGAAACGGCGATCCAGTTCGTCCAGCACCGCCTGCGGGTGCTGATCCAGCGCGGCCAGCATGACCAGGCTATGGAACCATAGATCGGCAGTTTCGTAGATCAGGTCGCTGCAGTCACCGCTGGTGGCAGCGTCCTTGGCGGCAAGAATGGTTTCCACCGATTCCTCGCCGACCTTCTCCAGGATCTTGTTCAGACCCTTGTGGTACAGGCTGGCCACGTAGGAGCTGTCCGGTGCCGCACCCTTGCGCGATTCCAGCACCTCGGCCAAGCGTTTGAGGGTATCAGTCATGGCGGTGTTCCGGTGCATATATGGTGTGCGGATCTTTCAACACGGCGTCGACGGTCTTCCAGGCACCCTTCTCGAACACCCGGTAGAAGCAGCTTTCGCGACCGGTGTGGCAGGCGATGCCGCCGAGCTGTTCGACCATCAGCACGATCACGTCGGCGTCACAGTCCAGGCGCAGCTCGTGGAGCTTCTGCACGTGGCCGGATTCCTCGCCCTTGCGCCACAGCTTGCCGCGCGAACGCGACCAGTAGATGGCGCGCTGTTCGCTGGCGGTCAGGGCCAGGGCTTCGCGGTTCATCCAGGCCATCATGAGGATGCGGCCGGTCTGGTGATCCTGGGCGATGGCCGGTACCAGGCCGTCCTCGTTCCAGTTGATTTCATCTAGCCAGTCGTTCATTGCTCTCTCGTATTCATGGCGCAGCGGCGCCTGCTCTCTCGTTGCCAAGTGTGCCAGCCACGGCGTTGGCTGGCTATCGGCGCAGGATCAGGTACAGACCACTGGCGCTCATCAGCCAGGTCGGCCAGGCCGTGGCCGGTTCGCTCAGGTTGCCGGCGCCCAGAGCCAGCACCACGCCACCGCCGAGCAGTGCTGCGCCGATCAGCCGCACTGCCCAGCCATCGCGTTCGCGCCACGGCGGTGGCGGGTCGTTGGCATGGGGCTGGGCCATGCGCTCGAGCAGGCTGCGGGTCATGTTGGCCAGGTGTGGCACCTGCTCGACCTGGCTCTGCAGGTTGTGCAGCAGGTTGCGCGGGCTGACGCGCTCGCGCATCCAGCGCTCGAGGAACGGCTGGGCGGTCGTCCACAGATCCAGATCCGGGTAAAGCTGGCGACCCAGGCCTTCGATGTTCAGCAGGGTCTTCTGCAGCAGCACCAGCTGCGGCTGGATTTCCATGTTGAAACGTCGCGCGGTCTGGAACAGGCGCATCAGCAGCAGGCCGAAGGAGATGTCCTTGAGCGGGCGCTCGAAGATCGGCTCGCACACGGTGCGGATCGCCGCTTCGAAATCGTTGACCTGGGTTTCGGCCGGTACCCAGCCTGAGTCGATGTGCAGCTGCGCAACCTTGCGGTAGTCGCGTTTGAAGAAGGCCACCAGGTTGCGCGCCAGGTAGTCCTGATCCTCGGGGGTGAGGCTGCCGATGATGCCGCAGTCGATTGCGATGTACTGCGGGTTCCAGGGCGTTCGCGTGCTGACGAAGATATTGCCGGGGTGCATGTCGGCATGGAAGAAGCTGTGGGTGAACACCTGGGTGAAGAAGATCTCCACACCGCGTTCGGCCAGCCGTTTCATGTCTGTGCGCTGATCGGCCAGGGTCGCCATGTCGTTGACCTGCACGCCGTAGATGCGCTCCATCACCAGCACCTTGGGTCGGCACCAGTCCCAGTAAACCTGCGGTACGTAGAGTAGATCCGAACCCTCGAAGTTGCGCCGCAGCTGACTGGCGTTGGCCGCCTCACGGAGCAGGTCGAGCTCGTCGTAGATGGTCTTCTCGTAGTCGCTGACCACGTCCACCGGGTGCAGGCGGCGGGCTTCGGCCGAGGCGCGTTCGGCCAGTTTGGCGAGCAGGAACAGCCAGGCCATGTCGGCCTTGATCACTGGCTTGAGGCCGGGGCGCACCACCTTGACCACCACTTCCTCACCGCTTTTCAGCTGCGCGGCGTGCACCTGGGCCACCGATGCCGATGCCAGTGGCTGCGTATCGAAACGGGCGAACGCCTGGCTGACCGGCACGCCGAGCTGTTCTTCGATCAGCGCCAGGGATTTGGCCGGGTCGAACGGCGGTACGCGATCCTGCAGGTGCGCCAGTTCGTCGGCGATATCTGGCGGCAGCAGGTCGCGGCGAGTGGACAGCAACTGGCCGAACTTGATGAAGATCGGCCCCAGCTCTTCCAGGGCCAGGCGCAGGCTGGCACCGCGGCTCAGGGACGAGGGCTTGCGCGGCAGCCAGCGCCACGGCAGCAAAACACGCGGCGCACGCAGCCAGAACGGCAGCGGCAGGGCGAACAGCAGGTCATCCAGGCGGTAGCGGATGACCACGTAGAGGATGCGCAACAGACGACGAACGGCAAGCAGCTTCATGCGATGGGCTTATGGCGTTGGACGAGGCGCTCGATGCGCGCGTCGAGACGATCGAGGGAAAGTTTCAGGTCATCCAGTTCGGCAAAACGCGCCTCGGCCTCGCGGTAACCAACCAGGGCGCGCGACTCTTCGCTGAGGTAGTCGGCGAGGCTCAATTGCAGGCTGTGCAGATTGTCCCGCGTCCAGCCTGTGCGGCTGCGCAGGTGACCGGCCAGCAGCGGCGTGGCGACGGGGCCGAGCCAGCGCGACAGCTCGTACTCCCAGTCCAGTTCGAGATCCTGCAGTACGCCGGTCAGTTCCATCAGCGCGCCACTGTCGCCGTCGAGATCGACCTCCGGCTCGTGCAGCACGGCCTGCTTGTCCTTGGCCAGGGCCAGACGCAGCAGAGCGCTGGCGGGCGCGCGCAGGGTGCAGTCGACCTCGCCGGCCCACTGGCTGGCCAGACGCAGGCCTTCGCCATCGGCGAGGATGAACAGCTGTAACGCTGGTGCCCGCGATTCGACCGCAATCACTCGACCATTCAGCCGGGCCAGGCGTGGCAGGGCGGTGCTGTCCAGCGCCAGGACGCGGTTGAGGCCGCGCTCGACGCCTGCGAACAGGGCCTGGGTCAGCATCAGGGCTTGATACCGCGGTGCAGGGCGACGATGCCGCCGGTCATGTTGTGGTAGGTCACTCGGTCGAAGCCGGCACCCTGCATCATGGCCTTGAGGGTGTCCTGATCCGGGTGCATGCGGATCGACTCGGCCAGGTAGCGATAGCTCTCGGCGTCGTTGGTGACCAGCTTGCCCACCAGCGGCATGAAATTGAACGAGTAGGTGTCGTAGACCTTGGACAGCAGGCTGCTCTTGGGTTTGGAGAACTCCAGCACCAGCAGGCGACCGCCGGGCTTGAGCACCCGCAGCATGGAGGCGATGGCGGCGTCTTTATGAGTGACGTTGCGCAGGCCGAAGGCGATGGTCACGCAGTCGAAATGGTTGTCCGGGAAGGGCAGCTTTTCGGCGTCTGCCTGGACGAACGCGATGTTGCCCGACACGCCACGGTCGAGCAGGCGATCACGGCCGACCTTGAGCATCGAGGCATTGATATCGGCCAGCACCACTTCGCCGGTTTCGCCGACCAGGCGCGAGAACTGCCGGGCCAGGTCGCCGGTGCCGCCCGCGATATCCAGCACGCGGTTGCCACTGCGTACGCCGGACAGTTCGATGGTGAAACGCTTCCACAGACGATGCATGCCGGCGGAAAGCAGGTCGTTCATCAGGTCGTACTTGGCGGCCACCGAGTGGAACACTTCGGCGACCTTCTCCGCCTTCCTGCTTTCCGGAACATCCTGGAAGCCGAAGTGGGTGGTGGGTTCGCTGCCGTCGTTCTTGCGCGGATCGTTCATGTCGCCCTTTCCTGAAATCCGAGAGGCTCTATAAGCCGAGTGCGGGCATTCTAAACCGAAAACCCCGGCACAGGCTGCAAGCGCGGTAGTGGGTCACAGGGCGCTTCTTGTATATTCCCTCGCCAGCATTTTCAGTCAGGAGAGCCTTGATGGCCAAAATTACCGTCGACCGCCCCCACAACCTGGGGATCGAGGCTGCCCGGGGCAAGGCCGAAAGGCTGGCCGAGCGCCTGGCGCGGGAATACGACGTGCGTTATCAGTGGAACGGCGACACCCTGGAATTCAAGCGCAGTGGCGCCGACGGGCGGATCGCGGTCAGCGAGGATCGCGTTAACCTGCAGCTCAATCTGGGTCTGTTGCTGTCGGTGATGAGCGGCAAGATCAAGAGCGAAATCGAAGAAGTCCTGGATAAGGAATTGCAGGCCTGAACACCAGGTTCAGGCCTGCACTCTCGTAGGGTGGGTCACGCTTCACCGACCCACCATGCGGTACTCCGGGTGATCCTGGGTATCGCCGCGCTCAATCCAGACCATTCGTGAGGCTAGCTCCATACAAGTGTTCGCGAGCCTCTACGGCAGGCGCCGAGGCAACCGAAGCCAGAGCATCCAGCCAATCCCGCTGACCACTGCTCGGCTGCTGCGGCCAGCTCTGAGCCAGCGCCTCCAGGCGAAGCAACTGTTCCCGTTCCGCATCCAGTTCCAGCTGTTTGACCCTTTGCCGCAGGTCGGCCAGCGCCGGGTCTTGCTGCGCTGACGTACGCCAGGCCTGGCGCAGTGCTCTGAGCGGTTTGACGACGTCGCGTTGCCAATGCGCTGCGATCTGCCGTAATTGCGCTTCGAACTCACCGTCATGGGGCGTGCCGCGACGATCCAGCCACAGGCCACAGAGCAGCAGGCAGACGTCCGTGCCGGCGTCCTGCTGCGTCAGGCAAGCGGCCTCCACACCCGGGCGGGCGTACAGCGTGGTGGCGAAATCCCACAGGTCAGCAGTCATGGCACCTTCCGAGTATGCGGCAAGGGACTCTGGTAGAATCCGCCGCCATTATGATCCGACTCCTGAACCTTACCTTACAGCGTGGCCCGCAGCGTCTGCTAGAAGACGCCGAGCTGACCCTGCACGCCGGCCACAAAGCCGGTCTTATCGGTGCCAACGGCGCCGGCAAATCCAGCCTGTTCGCCCTGCTGCGCGGCGAGTTGACCCCGGATGCCGGCGATTGCCTGCTGCCCGGCGACTGGCGCATCGCCCATATGCGTCAGGAGGTCGATAGCCTCGAACGTCTGGCCGTGGACTACGTGCTCGACGGTGACCACAACCTGCGCCGCGTGCAGGCTGAGCTGGCGACTGCCGAACAGCGCCAGGACGGCAGCGCCATCGCCCGCCTGCACAGCGAACTGGACAGCGCCGACGGCTATACCGCCGACGCCCGTGCACGCAAGCTGCTGGCTGGCCTGGGGTTCGACAATGCGCAGATGGGGCAAAGGGTCGGCGACTTCTCCGGTGGCTGGCGCATGCGCCTGAACCTGGCCCAGGCGCTGATGTGTCCGTCCGACCTGCTGCTGCTCGACGAGCCGACCAACCACCTGGATCTGGATGCCATTCTCTGGCTCGAAGGCTGGCTGCAAAGCTATCCCGGCACCTTGCTGCTGATTTCCCACGACCGTGATTTTCTCGATGCGGTGGTCGATCACGTCGCCCATGTCGATCAGCGCAAGCTGACCCTCTATCGCGGCGGCTACAGCGCCTTCGAGCGTACCCGCGCCGAGCGCCTGGCTCAGCAGCAGCAAGCCTACGAGAAACAGCAGGCGCAGCGGGCGCACATGGAAAAGTACATCGCCCGCTTCAAGGCCCAGGCCACCAAGGCGCGCCAGGCACAGAGCCGCATCAAGGCATTGGAACGCATGGAGGAGCTGAGTGCGGCCCATGTCGACTCGCCCTTCGATTTCGTGTTCCGCGAGGCCGACAAGATTTCCACGCCGCTGCTCAGCCTCAGTGAGGGGCGCCTGGGGTATGGCGACAAGACCGTGCTGCAGCCGGTCAAGCTGAGCCTGGTGCCCGGCGCGCGGATCGGCCTGCTCGGCCCGAACGGCGCGGGTAAATCGACCCTGATCAAGAACCTTTCCGGTGAGTTGCAGCCCTTGGGCGGCAGCCTGCAGCGTGGCGAGAACCTGGTGATCGGCTACTTCGCCCAGCACCAGCTCGATGCCCTGGACGACAAGGCCAGCCCGTTGTTGCACCTGCAACGCATTGCGCCAGCCGAGCGTGAGCAGACCCTGCGCGATTTCCTCGGTGGCTTCGATTTCCGTGGGCCGCGCTGCGATGAGCCGGTGCTGAATTTCTCCGGTGGCGAGAAGGCACGCCTGGCTCTGGCGCTGATCGCCTGGGGCAAGCCCAACCTGCTGCTGCTCGACGAACCGACCAACCACCTGGATCTGGAAATGCGCCTGGCGCTGACTATGGCCCTGCAGGAGTTCGCCGGAGCCGTGGTGGTGGTGTCTCACGATCGTCATCTGCTCAAGAGCACCACCGACGAGTTTCTGCTGGTGGCGGATGGCCGCGTGGCGCCGTTCGACGGTGACCTGGAGGATTACGCGCGCTGGCTGGTGGATTATCGTCAGCGGCAGGCGGCTCCGGCGACTGCGGCACCGGCCGGCACCGGCAACGACAAGCGTGGGCTGCGCCAGGCCGCCGCTGCGCTGCGTCAGCAACTGGCGCCGCACAAGAAGGCGGCGGACAAGCTCGAAGCCGAGCTCGGCCAGGTGCAGGGCAAGCTCGCCGCACTGGAAGAGCGCCTGGGCGATAGCGCCATCTACGAGGCGACGCGCAAGGAAGAGCTGCGCCAGGCTCTGGCCGAGCAGGCAGGGCTCAAGAGCCGTGAAGCCGAGTTGGAAGAGCAGTGGCTGGAAGCGCTGGAAACCCTGGAAATCTTGCAACAGGAACTGGAGGCAATAGGTTGAACTTCGATGTCACCGATCTGGCCTGGCTGACGGCCTGGAGCCAGCCACTGATGCGCACCGGTCAGGTGGTGCTGATTCTGGTTCTGGCCTGGCTGGCGCAGCGTATTCTCACCCGCGGCATCACTCGGCTGGGCCACCGTTACCCCCAGCTGCCGGGAGAGCTGCTGGTGCCGTTGCGTGGCCTGACTCGCTGGCTGATCCTCGGCAGCGCCTTCATGCTGGTGCTCGAGCGACTGGGTGTCTCGGCACAGGTTCTGTGGGGCGCCTTGACCGGCTTCGTCGCCGTGGCAGCCATCGCCTTCTTTGCCATCTGGAGCGTGCTGTCGAACCTGTTCTGTGCCTTGCTGATCTTTGCTCTCGGGCCGTTCCGTATCGGCGACTGCGTCGAGGTGCTGGAAAGCGCCGACAAACCCGGCGTACGTGGCCGCGTTCTGGACATCAATCTGTTCTATACCACCCTGGAAGACCTGACCGGTGATGCGCCGGGAACCTGGGTACAGATTCCCAACAGCCTGTTCTTCCAGAAGGCCGTGCGGCGCTGGCGCAACGGCGATGTTCCTGCTCCGCGCAAGATCGAATCCTGATCGTCACTCATTCGAGGTCGTCACTATGGCTCTGGAAACCTGGCTCGCTTTCTTCGTCGCCTGTTGGCTGATCAGCCTGTCGCCGGGAGCCGGTGCCATCGCGTCGATGTCGGCCGGCCTGCAATACGGCTTTCTGCGTGGTTACTGGAACGCACTGGGCCTGCAGCTCGGCCTGGCGCTGCAGATCGCCATCGTCGCGGCCGGCGTCGGCGCGGTGCTGGCGACCTCGGCGCTGGCCTTCAGCCTGATCAAGTGGTTCGGTGTTGCCTACCTGGTGTACCTGGGCTGGCGCCAATGGCGGGCGCTGCCTGCCGACATGAGCATCAGCGGCGAGCGCCCGATTGGCCGGCCGCTGAGCCTGGTGTTGCGTGGCTTTCTGGTGAATTTCGGCAACCCCAAGGCAATCGTGTTCATGCTGGCGGTGTTGCCGCAGTTCATCAACCCCCATGCGCCGCTGGTCGAGCAGTACCTGACCATCGGCGTGACCATGATCGTCGTCGACCTGATCGTCATGGCCGGCTATACCGGCCTGGCCGTACGCGTTCTGCGCCTGCTGCGTACGCCGCGCCAGCAACGGATCATGAACCGCAGCTTTGGCGTGCTGTTCGTCGGTGCTGCAGCGTTGCTGGCCACCGTGCGTCGCGCGCCGGTCTGAGGCTGGCGGGCATGCGTGTGTGGATCGATGCCGACGCCTGTCCACGATTGGCCCGCGATCAGGTGGTCAAGTTCGCCCTCAAGCGTAACTTCGAGGTCGTCATGGTCGCCGGGCAAGCGCAGCCCAAACCGGCTTTCGCCTGTGTGCGTTTGATCGTTGTGCCGAGCGGGCCGGATGCGGCTGATGATTATCTGGTGGAACACGCCGTGCCAGGTGAGCTGGTGATCTGCAGCGATGTGCCGCTGGCTGATCGCCTGGTGAAGAAAGGTGTGGCGGCGCTGGATCCGCGAGGCAAGGAATTCGACGAACGCAACATGGGCGAGCGTCTGGCGGTGCGCAATCTGTTCACCGACCTGCGTGAGCAGGGGCAGGTCGGTGGTGGTCAGGCCGCTTATGGTGATCGCGATCGGCAGGCTTTCGCCAACTCGCTGGATCGTCTGCTGACGCGCCTGTCACGCGGTTGAATGAGCGGCCGGATCCCGAATCCTAGCCTGGGTTGAGCGAAGCGATACCCGGGGCTGGAAGGTGGCGGATGTAGGCAATCCGACGAGCCGAGATTGGCGCTGAATGGCCTGGTGGGTCGGTAAAGCGTGACCCACCCTACGAAAGGCCAAACGGCAAGCCTGTCACTCGTGGGTCAGTTCCAGTACGCGATCTACCAGTTTGTTGATCCCCGATGCTGCCTGGGAGATTGAATTGGCCAGCATGTAAGCCGGGGTGGTCACCAGTTTGCGCTTGGGATCTTCGACGATGTCTTCGACGTTGCACTCGACGTGCTCGGCGCCCATCTTGCCCAGGGCGGCGGCCGTGTCGGCATCATGGCCGATGGTACAGATCACGCCAGCACCGAAGATGCGTGCGGCCAGAGCCGGGGCGATGCAGATCAGCCCTATGGGCTTGGCGGCGCTGACGAACGACTGCGCAGCGGCCAGCACGTCGGCCTGTACGCTACAGTCGCTGCCGCTGCTGGCGAAGTCGGAAAGATTCTTGGCGGCGCCGAAACCACCCGGCAGGATCAGAGCATCGAAGTCGTCGGCACGCAGTTCGCGCACGTCCTTGATATTGCCGCGGGCAATGCGCGCGGACTCCACAAGCACGTTACGCGCCGGCTGCATTTCTTCGCCATTGAGGTGGTTGAGTACGTGTACCTGGTCGATATTGGGCGCGAAGCACTGCACCTCTGCACCGCGCTGGTCGAGACGCAGCAGGGTGATTACGCTCTCGTGGATTTCCGAGCCGTCATAGACGCCACAACCGGAAAGAATCACTGCGACTTTTTTGTTCATCGACCAACTCCTGATGAGGTACGAACCGAGCCCGGATCTGATGTCCGGCGGTCTTGCCTGGGGAAATGTATCTTCTGTTATGACTGGACTGTCAGCCAATTGTTACAGGTGTTTAAGCGTGCGCAGGGCTATCGTCAACCGTCGTGTTTCAGCTGCTGCGCTGTCTGCGACGGTATAGCCAGATGCCAAGACCGAGAACCAGCAAACCGCCGAACAGGTACAGCTGAACCTGATGCAGCTCGCCAAGCAGGCTTTCGAGTACGCGGCCGAGCTTGTAAGCCAGGGTGCCGAGCACGACGGCCCAGATCGCCGCGCCGATGGCATCGAGGATCACGTAGCGGCGTCGCGGGTAGCCGGAGAGGCCGATAGCCAGTGGCATCACCGTGCGCATGCCGTAGAGGAAACGAAAGCCCAGCACCCACAGATCCGGGTGGCGGCGCAGATACACCAGCGCCTTATCGCTCAGCGCCTGCCACTGCGGGCGGCGATCGAGGATGCGCCGCCCATGACGGCGACCCAGGTGGAACCACAGCTGATCACTGGCGTAGGTGCCGAGAAAGGCGAAAACCATCACCAGCTCGATGTCGAGAATGCCGCGCAACGCCAGGTAGGCCGCCAGCAACAACGACATTTCGCCTTCGAGAAAAGTGCCCAGCGCCAGGGCCGGGTAACCGAAGTGCTGCAGCAGATTTTCCAGCATGCAAGTTGACCGTAGAGGAGAGAGTTCAAGGTACGCCGTTCGACAACGTAAAACAGCATTTGTCGGGAGACTGTGAAATGGCCAGCCGCAGCTTTTTTCCGACTGCGTAGGCTTTTGGCTTTTTCGATGTGCCTTATCAACTGCGACGCACCGTCGCAGTATTCGTTATCGGCGTCATCATTTGGTCATAATGGCGGCTTATAACTGTCACACTTCGCCCGCTCGAGCGGGCCCAGGAGTCTGCCGTGAGCTTTACCCCCGCCAACCGCCTGTTCCCAGCCACCCGCCTGCGTCGCAATCGTCGTGACGACTTTTCCCGGCGTCTGGTGCGCGAGAACGTGCTGACCACCAATGACCTGATCCTGCCGGTATTCGTGCTCGACGGCGAGAATCAGCGTGAAGCGGTGGCGTCCATGCCGGGCGTTGAGCGTCTGTCCATCGACCTCCTGCTGCAGGAAGCGGAAAAGTGGGTAGCGCTGGGTATCCCGGCTCTGGCCCTGTTCCCGGTAACCCCCGCAGAAAAGAAAACCCTCGACGGTCGCGAAGCCTGGAACCCGGATGGCATCGCCCAGCGCGCCACCCGTGCGTTGCGCGCGCGGTTCCCCGAGCTTGGGGTGATCACCGATGTGGCCCTCGACCCGTTCACCACCCACGGCCAGGACGGCATTCTTGACGAAGAAGGCTATGTGCAGAACGACATCACCGTCGATGCACTGGTCAAGCAGGCGCTGTCCCATGCTGAAGCCGGCGCCCAGGTGGTGGCACCCTCGGACATGATGGATGGGCGCATTCAGGCCATCCGCGAGGCGCTGGAGCTGGCCGATCACGTCAACGTACGGATCATGGCCTACTCTGCCAAGTATGCCAGCGCCTATTACGGCCCGTTCCGCGATGCGGTGGGTTCCTCGCTGAACCTGGGCAAGGCCAACAAGGCTTCCTACCAGATGGATCCGGCCAACAGTGACGAGGCGCTGCACGAAGTCGCCGCCGACCTGGCCGAAGGCGCCGACATGGTCATGGTCAAGCCGGGCATGCCATATCTGGACATCGTTCATCGGGTCAAGAGCGAATTCAAGGTGCCGACCTTTGTCTATCAGGTCAGTGGCGAATACGCGATGCACATGGCCGCCATTCAGAACGGCTGGCTCAGCGAGGCGGTAATCCTCGAGTCGCTGACGGCCTGCAAACGAGCGGGTGCCGACGGCATCCTCACTTATTTCGCCGTGCGTGCGGCCGAACTCATACGACAGGGGCAATAGCCCCTCCAGGGCATTTCAATGAACAGCGAAGGACTCAGTGAGAACGAACAGCACGATGTACCGGCAGTCAGCCTGCCGGTGATCGACGAGGCGCCGGTGGAAACAGTAGTGGAAACGCCAGTAGTCGAAACCACGGCGGTGGCCGTGGCAGTGCCCAGTCTGGATGACAGTAGCCTGTACATCCATCGCGAGCTGTCGCAGCTGCAGTTCAACATCCGCGTGCTGGAGCAGGCGCTGGACGAGTCCTATCCGCTGCTCGAACGTCTCAAGTTCCTGTTGATCTTCTCCAGCAACCTCGACGAGTTCTTCGAGATCCGCGTCGCCGGGCTGAAGAAGCAGATCAATTTCGCCCGCGAGCAGGCCGGTGCCGACGGCCTGCAGCCGCACCAGGCACTGTCGCGGATTGCCGAGCTGGTACATGAGCAGGTCGGCCGCCAGTACGCCATCCTCAACGACACCCTGTTCCCGGCGCTGGCCAAGCACGGCATCAACTTCGTACGCCGGCGCTACTGGACGACCAAGCTCAAGGCCTGGGTGCGTCGCTACTTCCGCGACGAGATCGCACCGATCATCACGCCGATCGGTCTCGACCCGACTCACCCGTTTCCGCTGCTGGTCAACAAGAGCCTGAACTTCATCGTAGAGCTGGAGGGCGTCGATGCCTTCGGCCGCGACTCTGGTCTGGCGATCATCCCGGCGCCGCGCCTGTTGCCGCGCATCATCAAGGTGCCGGAAGACGTCGGTGGTTCTGGTGCCAACTACGTGTTCCTGTCGTCGATGATCCATGCCCACGCCGACGACCTGTTCCCCGGTATGAAGGTCAAGGGCTGCTACCAGTTCCGCCTGACCCGTAACGCCGACCTGTCGGTGGATACCGAGGACGTCGAAGACCTGGCCCGCGCTCTGCGTGGCGAGTTGTTCAGCCGTCGCTACGGTGACGCTGTGCGCCTGGAAGTGGTCGACACTTGCCCGAAACACCTCACCGATCAGTTGCTCAAGCAGTTCGGCCTGTCGGAGCACGAGCTTTACCAGGTCAACGGCCCGGTCAACCTGACCCGCCTGTTCAGTATCACCGGTCTGGATAGCCATCCGGAACTGCAGAATCTGCCCTTCACGCCGGTGATCCCCAAGCTGCTACAGAACAGCGAGAACCTGTTCAGCGTGATCAGCAAGCAGGATATCCTGCTGTTGCACCCCTTCGAGTCCTTCACCCCGGTGGTGGACATGTTGCGCCAGGCGGCCAAGGATCCCCATGTCCTCGCGATCAAGCAGACGCTGTATCGCTCGGGCGCCAACTCGGAGATCGTCGATGCGCTGGTGGAGGCCGCGCGCAACGGCAAGGAAGTCACCGCAGTGATCGAGTTGCGCGCGCGTTTTGACGAGGAGTCCAACCTGGCCCTGGCCAGCCGTCTGCAGGCTGCAGGCGCGGTGGTGATCTACGGTGTGGTGGGTTTCAAGACCCACGCCAAGATGATGCTCATTCTGCGTCGTGAGAATGGTGAGATTCGCCGCTATGCGCACCTGGGCACTGGCAACTACCACGCCGCCAACGCACGTCTATATACCGACTACAGCCTGCTCACTGCCGATGTGGCGCTGGGGGAGGATGTGTCCAAGCTGTTCAGCCAACTGATCGGCATGGGCAAGACCCTGCGCATGAAGAAGCTTCTGCATGCACCCTTTACCCTGAAGAAAGCCCTGCTCGACCTGATCGCCAAGGAAACCCACCTGGCCAGCGAGGGCAAGCCGGCGCATATCATCGCCAAGTTCAACTCGCTGACCGATCCGAAGATCATTCGCGCGCTGTACAAGGCCAGCCAGACCGGTGTGAGGATCGATCTTGTGGTGCGCGGCATGTGCTGCCTGCGTCCGGGGATTCCGGGGGTATCGCACAATATCCAGGTGCGCTCGATCATCGGTCGCTTCCTCGAGCACACTCGGGTGTTCTACTTCCTCAATGGCGGCGAAGAGAAGATCTACCTGTCCAGCGCCGACTGGATGGAGCGTAACCTCGACAAGCGGGTGGAGACCTGCTTCCCGGTAGAGGGCAAGAAGCTCATCACCCGGGTCAAGAAGGAGCTGGAGGCCTACCTGACGGACAACACCCATGCCTGGGTACTGCAGCCTGACGGACGCTACCTGCGGATTTCCCCGACCGGTAACCAGAACTCGCGCAGTGCCCAGGCCAGCCTGCTGGAAAAGCTCAGCGCACCGGTGATCATTCCGCGCTGAGTCGCCTTCAGGCGATATTCGGCGTTGCGGCATGGTGGGTTACGGCGCAGCAGGAATTGCATGCGCCGGGCTGCCTGGAACAGGCACCTAACCTGCGCGGCCCGACCCACCCTACGGTTTCTCCCGTGCGATTGAAATCCAATCAGCCGGGTCAAAACCACGCCTCGTTCATCGCCAGGCACGTGTCGTCACGTTGCTCCAGCAGATCCAGGTCGTGATGACAGCCCGGTACTTCGCGGAGCAGGAAGTAGCGCGCGGCCTGCAGCTTGCCGCGGTAGAAGTCGGCGTCCGCCGGGTTACCGCTCTGTCGACCGCCCTCGGCGTGGATGGCCTGTTCCAGCCAGCGCCAGCCGATCACCATATGCCCAAACACCTTGAGATACAGCGCCGAGTCTGCCAGGGCGCTGTTGAGGCGACCCTGCTGCAGATCGCCAAGCAGCGCCAGCGTCACGTTCGACAGGCGCGCCAGTAATTTTTCCAGCGGCTGACGCAGTGCGTCCAGTTCGGTAAAGGGCTCGGCGCGCTGGCAGGTATCGATGATCTGTCGGCTCAACGCCTTGAGCGCCGCGCCACTCTGCTGGCCGACCTTGCGCCCCAGCAGGTCGAGTGACTGAATGCCGTGGGTGCCTTCGTGGAGCGGATTGAGGCGGTTATCGCGGTAATACTGTTCCACCGGGTGATCGCGGGTATAACCGTGGCCGCCGAGAATCTGGATTGCCAGGGCATTGGCCTGGAGGCAGTACTCGGACGGCCAGGATTTGGCCACCGGGGTCAGCAGGTCGAGCAGTTGCCCCGCCTGCTCGCGCTGCTCGGCGTCTACCAGGGTCTGGCTATCGTCGAACAGACGGGCGCAATACAAAGCAAGATCGAAGGCACCTTCCACGTAGGCCTTCTGGGTGAGCAGCATACGGCGCACGTCGGCGTGCTCGATGATCGCCACCTGATCACTTGCCGAACTCTTGCCGTCGGGCAGGCGGCCCTGCGTACGCTGGCGTGCATATTCCAGAGAGTACAGATAACCGGCGTAGCCGAGCATCACTGCACCCATGCCGACACCGATGCGCGCCTCGTTCATCATCTGGAACATGTAGGACAGGCCTGCGTGTGGTTTGCCCACCAGATAGCCGACACAGTTACCTTGATCGCCGAAATTCAGCGCCGTGGACGTGGTGCCACGCCAGCCCATCTTGTGGAACAGACCCGCCAGGGTCACGTCGTTGCGTGGGCCCTGGTTGCCATCTTCATTGATCAGAAATTTCGGCACGATGAACAGCGAGATGCCTTTCACCCCGGCGGGTGCATCGGGCAGTCGGGCCAGCACCAGATGGACGATGTTTTCGCTCAGCCCATGGTCGCCACCGGAGATGAAGATCTTGTTGCCCTTGAGGCGGTAGCTGCCGTCGGCCGCCGGCTCGGCGCGGGTGCGAATGTCGGCGAGGGAAGAGCCGGCGTGGGGCTCGGTCAGGGCCATGGTGCCGAAGAAGCGACCCTCGATCATCGGCTGCAGGAAGCGGCGCTTCTGCGCCTCATCGCCGAAGGCTTCGATGAGGTTGGCGGCAGCCATGGTCAGCATGGGGTAAGAGGCCGTGGCGATATTGGCTGCCTGGAAATGGGCGAAGCAGGCCTGGGACAGCAAATTGGGTAGTTGCATGCCACCGGCTTCGAAGTCCCTTGTCGCGTTCAGAAAGCCGGCATCGATAAAGGCCTGCAGCGCGGGTTTGACTTCGGCGATCAGTTGCGCGGTGCCTTCGACATACTGCGGTTCCTGTTCGTCGCCTTTGCGGTTGTGCGTGGCGAACAGCTCCTCGGCAATGCTGCGCGCGGTCTCCAGCGCCGCCTCGAAGGTTTCCCGGTTGTGCTCGTTGAACCGCTGGCGGCTGGTGAGTGCTTCGGCGTTCAGCACTTCATAGAGTTCGAACGCCAGATTGCGGGCGCTGAGCAAGGTCTCGGGCATGATGGCTCTCCGGTTTAGTGAAGCCAGTCTAGAGGGCTGCAAGTGGCCCGCCAGCATCATCGACAGCCGTGATGCCGAGAAACAAGCCGGACGCTGCCCGGGCCAATCCACGCCAGGCGCTGCGCCGCGGGCGCAGGACGGCTACAATTCGCCCCCTGCTCAGGAGTCGATGATGAATTACCGCCACGCCTTCCACGCCGGCAACCATGCCGATGTGCTGAAACACCTGGTGCTGTGCCGCCTGTTCGCCCTGCTGGCGCGCAAGGAGGCGCCCTATGCCTACCTCGATAGCCATGCTGGCGTTGGTCTGTACGACCTTGCGGGGGATCAGGCCAGTCGCACTGGCGAATGGCGTGAAGGGATAGGCCGCCTGTGGGAGGCCACGGATGTGCCGGATCCACTGCTCGATTACCTGGAAGTGATCCGCACGATGAACCCCGATGGCGTCCTGCGTCATTATCCCGGTTCGCCGGAGTTGGCGCGCTTGCAGACTCGCGAGCAGGATCGCCTGCACCTGAACGAAAAACATCCCGAGGATGGTCGCCTGCTCAAGGAGAACATGGCAGGCGACCGCCGCGTTGCCGTACACCTGGGCGAGGGCTGGCACGTGCCACGAGCCCTGCTGCCGAGCCGCGAGAAGCGCGCTGTATTGCTGATCGATCCGCCCTTCGAAAAGGCCGACGAACTCGAACGCTGCGTGACAGCGCTTAATGAGGCCATCGGACGCATGCGCCAGACCGTGGTCGCGATCTGGTATCCGATCAAGGACGAGCGTCAGCTCAAGCGTTTCTACCGCGATATGGAAAAGAGCACGGCACCCAAGCTGCTGCGTGTCGAACTGTTCGTGCACCCGGCCGACGAGGCGCAGCGCCTCAACGGCTCCGGCCTGCTGATCAGCAATCCACCTTGGGGGCTGGAAGACGAACTACGTGCGCTACTGCCCTGGTTGACCGAGCGCCTTGCTCAGAGCCAGGGCAGCTTCCGCCTGGACTGGCTGATCGCGGAGTAGGGGATACCCGGCTGGCCGACGGCTTCAAGGCGAAAGCAGACGTAGGGTGGATGACGCTCTTTTCATCCACCATTGCGATCGCTAGGTTGGTGGACGGATCGGGCCGCGCAGGTGAAGCGTCGTCCACCCTTGTATCTCGACTACCTCCTCGCCAGAGGCGATAGTTCCCGACTGATCATCGGGGGAGGAGCTGCAAGCCGTGTCCACCCTAAAGCCTTGAGCTTGTAACGTAGATTGCG
>NZ_QJUJ01000014.1:0-100409 GCF_004327275.1 Phytopseudomonas daroniae | reverse complement strand
GCGTAGGAAATGTACGCGGCGACATCGGCCCCCGCCCCCGGCAGAATCCCCACCAGAACCCCGACTACCGAGCCCTGACCGACGCCCGCCTTGTATTTGAAGATATCGCGCAGCGCCTGCAGCAGCATCGGCTTCTGCGCCACCAGCGCTGCCTGCCGGGAGTTGCCGACGCGGCTGTTGCGGGTGCAGAAGCGCAGGATTTCCGCCACGGCGAACAGGCCAATGATCACCGGGATGAAACCCAGGCCACCGAGCAGATCGGCATTGCCGAAGGTGAAGCGTGCCTCGCCGGATACCGGATCCAGCCCCACGCTGGCCACCAGTAAACCGAGCAGCAGCGAGACGGCGCCCTTGACGGGCGAACTGTCGGACACCGCGATGGCCGCGGTCAGGCCCATGCAGGCCAGCCAGAAATATTCGAAGGAGCTGAAGTTGAGGGCGAACTCGGCCAGGAACGGCGCGAACAGGATCAGCGCCAACACGCCGATAGTGCCGCCAATGGCCGAGCTGATCGCACTCATGCTCAGGGCGTATTCGCCCAGGCCACGCTGCGCCAGGCCATAGCAGGGTTCGGTATAAGCCGCCGAGGCGGGCGTACCCGGCATGCGCATGTACACCGCTGGCAGGTCACCGGCGAAGATCGCCATGGCCGCCATGGTGACGATGGCGGCAATCGCCGGCACCGGATCCATGAAGAAGGTCACCGGTACCATCAGCGCCACCGCCATGGTCGCGGTAAGGCCGGGAATGGCACCGACGAACAATCCGTAGATAGCGGCGACCATCATCACCGCCAGGACTTCGAAGGTCATCACCATGCCGAAGGCATTGATTATCGCGTCCACGGTCAGCCCCCTAGATAATCGGTGAGAAAGCCCATGGGCAGTTGCACGCTCATCACCTGCTGGAAGAACAGGTAGAGGAACAGGGTCGCCAGCACGGCGGTGACCCAGGACAGCAGTGGTCGACCGCTGAAACGCTGGCAGAGCACACCGATCAGCAACACCGAGCAGAGAATGAAGCCCAGGGTTTCGATGACGGTAATGAAGGTGCCCACCAGCAGCGGCACCAGCAGGATGTTGATCAGCCGCTCGCGATCGCGCAGCCACGGGCCGGCCTGCGCCAGCCAGAAGCCGCCGCCATCCTGGCTGCGCGCCAGACGAACGCCCTTGGCCAGCAGGATCACGCCACAGAGCGCCAGCAGGCCACCGATGATGGACGGGAAGAAACCCGCACCATATTGAAAGAACGGCGAGACTTTCATCTGCTGGCTGCTGAGCAGAACACCCAGGCCGAGCAGGGTGAAAAATACCCCGAGGGCGATATCACTGAATTTCATGCTGTGCGCTCCTGTCGATCAGCCGCTGCACCCACCTGCCCTAGCGGCAGGCGAGTGCCATGGCGATTACGGGTTGAGCTTGCCGATCAGCGCCTGGACATCACGAGTGTGCTGTTCCAGGTACTCACCGAAGGCTTCGGCGCTGCGCCATTGCGGACGGAAACCTCGGGCTTCCATTTCCTTGCGCCATTCGGGGTCGTTGTAGATCTTCTCCAGGGTCGCTTCGAGCTTGACCTTGATGTCGTCCGGCAGGCCGGCAGGCGCTACCAGGGCACGGAACGAACCCAGCTCCAGATCCAGGCCGGTTTCTTCTTTCAGAGTCGGCACGTCCGGGTAGGCGGCCTGACGCTCGGAACCGAATACCGCGAGACTGCGCACCTTGTTGGAACGCAGCAGCGCATCGGCCTCGGGCAGCGAGCACGGCACGAAATCGACGCCACCGGCAGCCAGATCCTGCATTGCCGCAGCGGCGCCCTGACCAGGAATCATGCGAATCTTCTGCAGGTCGACCTGCCAGGCATCCAGCAGCCCGGCCACGGCCATCGGCCACGAACCGCCACAACCGCCAGCGCAGGCGATGGTGTACTTGGCGGGATCGGCTTTCAGCGCATCGAGCGCCTGACGCAGGCTGGTGAAAGGGGAGTCGGTGTTGACCTGAAAACCGGCCAGGTCGAAATTGTACTGGCCAATGGGGGTGAAATCGCTGGCCTTGAAGTCGGCCTGACCCATTTCCTTGTAGTGGGCATAGTTGAACAGAATGCCCAGGGTGTAGCCGTCGGCCTTGGAACTGATGATCCTCTGGATGCCGACCACGCCACCGCCCTGCCCCAGGTTGATGACGTTGAACTGCTGCCCCAGCTCCTGCTTGAGGTACTTGGACAGGATCCGCGCGGTACCGTCGGAACCACCGCCCGCGCCAGCCGGCACGATGATGCTCACCGGACGGCTCGGCCATTCGGCGGCCATCGCTGGCATGGCCAGGCCTAGCGCCAGGGTCAGTGCGGCCAGCTTGCAACCGGCGCGGCTCAGCAGCTTGCCGAGGGTGGAGGAATGCGACATGCGAGGTGCATGGTTAACGAGCATAACGAGCTCTCCTTTTATTATTGTCGAGTACGGCTGTCATGTTGATCGGGTGCAGCGGATCTCAGTGTTGCGTTGCTCTCCAGGCGGTCACGAAGGCTGCGGCGTTCGCGCCGACCTCGGTTGCACTCATGCCTGGCTTGTACAGCGCCGAGCCAAGGCCGAAACCACTGGCGCCCGCTTCGACATAGGCCGCCATACCGGCAGGCGTGATGCCACCGACCGGCAGCAGGGGTATGTCCCGCGAGAACACCGCGCGCCACGCCTTGACGATCGACGGGTTGAACTGCTCGGCGGGAAACAGCTTGAGCACCTGGGCGCCCGCCTCCATCGCGGCGAAGCCTTCACTCGGTGTGGCCACGCCAGGCGAGCTGAACAGCCCGGCATGGCGCGTGGCACGAATCACCTCGGGGTTGCAGTTGGGCGATACGATCAGCCGCCCACCGGCTTGCGCCACTTCCTCGACCTGCCGGGTGCTGAGCACGGTGCCGGCCCCGATCAGCGCGCGATCACCCAGCTCAGCCGCCAGCAAGCCGATGCTCTGCAAGGGTTGCGGCGAATTCAGCGGAATCTCGATCAGCCGGAAGCCGGCTTCGTACAACGCCAGGCCAACCGGTACGATCTCCTGGGGTGTGACGCCGCGCAGGATGGCGATCAGCGGCAGTTGCTGCAGATAGGTATCAGACATGCAGGGCACTCCTCGAAACGGGGGTAGGCGTTGCGATGACCAGGGCGGCGGCGCAGGCCAGGTACCAGAGGCCTGCGACACCAGCGTTTTCCAGGGTACGCACGGAGGCGACACCGAAGCGCGTCAGAGCCAGGCGATAACGCTCGCAAAGGTGCGCGTCACCAATAAGCACCAACGGTGGGCACTCATCCTCCTTGATGCTGGCGAGCACACTGCGCAGCTCCTCGCCGATCAGCAGCCCGGAGAGGTAATCCAGGCTTTCACCCGCCGTCAGGCGCTCGGTGAGCAGCAGGCTGCGGGTGCTGAACAGGCGCCCGGAAACACCTTCCGCAGCGCTTTGCCGGGCCGCGTCGAGGCCACGAAAGAAAGCCTCATCGCTGCGTTCACTGCCCTGCTCACGAGCCGGCCGGCCGAGAATCGAATGGTCACGCAAGACCGCGAACAGCTCGCCAGTCATATGAGTGGTGAAATGGTCGATCGCGCCGTCGCGCACCGTGACCCATTTGCTATGGGTGCCAGGCAGCACCAACAAGGCGTTGTCGCGCAGTTCGGGCGCCAGTTGCAGAGCGCCGAACACTTGGGTCTCTTCACCGCGAATCACATTGGGCAGCGCACTGGCATCGAGCACGCCAGGCACCATATGCAAGGTGCCACAGGCAGTGTCCAGGGCCAGCAGCCCCTCGACCAGATCGCTGACGTTGGCCGGACACAGTGCATAGGGCACTTCGTGCCAGCCCTGGCGGCTGCCGATCATGCCGCACGCCAGCGCCGGCAAGCCCGGCCACTGGCGGTACCAGTCACCGACCAGCTCTTCATAAGCACGGGCGAAGTCGCCATCGGGCGTGTGCTGGATGCCCCACGGCCGGCTCTGCGTGGCCAGCACCCGGCCAGCCTCACCCAGCAGATAGGCACGCAATGAAGAGGTGCCCCAGTCCAGGGCGATCAGCGTCGGCGTGAGGCGGTCGGTCATGAGGCACTCCAGCCCAGTTCACGGGAAATGGCGACCGCACAGGCGATCACGTCCGGGCGCAACTCATGCAGACGCGCCTCCGGCATGTAGGGAATGGCGCTGGCTACACTCAGCGCGGCGACGATCTGCCCACTGGCGTCGCGAACCGGCGCGGCGACGCAACGCACGCCCAGCTCGTTCTCTTCCAGATCGAAGCTGAAACCGCTTTCGGCATAGCCACTCATCAGGCCGCGGAACTCCTCCCACGGGGTGAACTCCTCACGCAGACCAGACTGCCCGGCGCGACGCTGCAGGCCCTGCTCGTAGAGCTCCAGCCACTGCGCCTCGGGCAGATCGAGCATCAGCGACTTGCCGATGCCGGTCAGTGCCAACGGCATGCGCAAGCCAATCCGCGAACGCATTTCCAGGCCACGACTGCTGGGCAGCTTCTCGATGTAGAGCACGTCGCCATCGTCACGTACGCCCAGGTGCACGGTGTCCTGGGTAAGCCGCGCCAGCGCCTCCAGATAGGGCCGCGCGACGTTCGCCAGGGGCATCTGCGCACGGGCCTTGTAGCCCAGTTCGATAAGCTTGGGGCCTAGCTGATAGCCACCGGCATTGCCGCCAATGGCACGCAGGTAGCCAGCCTGTACCAGGGCGGCAATCAGGCGATGCGTGGTGCTGCGCGTGCAGCCGATGGTCGTGCCGATGTCGACCAGGCTGCTGGCACCCTGGGCAACGGCGTCGATCACGGCCAGGCCTCTGAACAGCGCCTGGGCACCCGTAGGTGCTTGATTGTTGTTTTTATCGGGCATGGGACTCTCCTGGCGATGGACTCTAATCGGCTTTTCAGCAATTCTCAATATGCGAAACAAACTCCCATATTATAGGAATAAATTGAGCCGTACGGCATTTCGCGTGGCCAGCCAGTACGCGCGCTGTCAAACTGGCCGCTCTTTCCAGCCACATGGATCTGCGACATGAGCACTGCCGACGAGCACGACGACGCAACCTTCACCGAGCACACACTGGTTCAGGCCATCGAGAATCAGCTGGAATCCGGCGAGCCGGCCTTCGCCCAATCGGTGCTGAACAAGCTGACGCTGGTGGGCTACGAACGCGAGGAGATCGTGCAGATGATGGCCATGGTGCTCGCTCATGAAGTGGACACCATGTTGCGTGAGGATCGTCCCTTCGATGCCGAAGGTTATGAGCAGGCGCTGCGTGCGCTGCCGACACTGCCCGAGGAAAACTGAGCCGGCAGCGGCCACTGCCCGCCACCAGAAGATTTTTCGCTCAATGGCTGCATGCCCCAGCGAACCGACGCCGGCTTGACTACACTTGGCCTGCGGGGCGCCAGACACCCCCGGAGCCCACGGCCGATGCCGTGCACGACAATAACAGGCAGGAGTCACCATGGCCTTTACCGCCGAACTGGTCGCCGAACTGGAAATCCTTTTGCTGTTCAATCTGGACAACGGTCAGGAGGGATTGAAGATCCACCACGATGCAGCACCATCCGTAGTCGCCGCCGCCGAGCGCCTGCACGACAAGGGGCTGATCAGCCTCAGCGATGGCGGCTACCTGACCCGCCTGGGTCATGAAGCGGCCGAGCACGCACAAAGTCTGCGGGCCATTCTCAGCGTCCCACAACCCGCCTGAACCCGAACCAGCGCCTGCTGCCCTGATGGTGGCAGGCCTCTCTCCTGCGAACGATTGCGACAGGGCACTGCACGACTGTAGTCTTGCTCATCACCCGGCCGAGCCCGAGCATGACGCGCCATCCGCCCCTGCGCCCCAATATCGACGACGGCATCGACCGCAAGGTGCTCAGCCAGTTGCGTGCGCGCTTCATGGCCGTCAATCACGGTCGCCAGCAACGCGCCATGCAGGCCTTGTCGAGCCGCCAGCAACAGGTGCTCACGCTGCTGCCGCTGCTGTTTCACGTCAATCATCCTCTGCTGCCCGGTTACGTTTGCGCACAGACGCCCGCCGGCCTCAGCGGCTTCGAGCCAAGCGCCGAGCTGCTCGCCGAAGCACAGCGCCTGACCCGTTCCTTCGCCTACAAGCCGGCCCGTGGCCCGACGCCCACACCGATCCACGGTCTGTTTCTGATGGGCAGCCTGGGCACCGTGGCACAGGCCGAGCGAAGCGACATGGATCTGTGGGTCTGCCATGCCAGCGACCTCAGCGCTGATGCCCGTAGCGAGCTGCGCCGCAAGTGCGACCTGCTGCAAACCTGGGCCGCCGGCCAGGACACCGAGGCGCACTTCTTCCTGATCGACCCGGAGCGCTTTCGTGCTGGCGAGCGTGAAGTCCGGCTCACCTCGGATGACTGCGGCACCACCCAGCACTTTCTGCTGCTCGACGAGTTCTACCGAACGGCGATCTGGCTGGGCGGCCGCACACCGCTCTGGTGGCTGGTGCCCGCCGTCGACGAACACCGCTACCAGCGGTTTACCGCGACCCTGCTGAGCAAACGATTCATTCGCGCCGAGGATGTCATCGACTTCGGCCACCTGGCCCATGTGCCCTCCGGCGAGTTCATCGGCGCCGGCATGTGGCAGCTGTTCAAGGGCATCGAGTCGCCGTACAAATCCGTGCTCAAGCTGCTGCTCACCGAGGTCTACGCCAGCGAGCATCCACGACTGGAGTGCCTGTCGCTGCGCTTCAAGCAGTCGGTGTACGACGGCCAGCTGGATCTCGACGAACTCGATCCCTACGTCCTGATCTACCGCCGACTGGAGGAGTACCTCGAAGCACGCGGCGAGTCCGAGCGCCTGGAACTGGTGCGCCGCTGCCTGTATCTGAAGGTCAACAAAAAGATCAGCAAACCGCCGCGCAACCGTGCCAAGAGCTGGCAACGCCTGCTGCTGGAACGCCTGACCGCCCAGTGGGGCTGGGGTGAGCGCCAACTGGTGATGCTCGACAGCCGTAGCCAGTGGAAAGTCCGCCAGGTGAGCGCCGAACGCCAAGCGCTGGTCAACGAACTCAACTACAGCTACCGCTTCCTGTCCCTGTTCGCGCGCAACCAGGCCGGCGACGCGGAGCCTGATAGCCGTGAGCTGGCCGTACTCGGCCGCCGTCTGTATGCGGCGTTCGAACGTCGGGCCGGCAAGGTGGAATTCATCAACCCGGGCATCGCTCCGGATCTCGGCGAAGACACCTTGACACTGGTGCACTGCCCCACACCGAAGGGCGACCGCTGGGCGCTGTTCAATGGCAGCCTAGGCCCTCAGGAATGGCTGGACTTCGCGCCGCTGCGACAGGCCCGCAGCCTGATCGAACTGCTCGCCTGGTGTCACCGCAACGGTGTCATCGACAGCAGCACGCACCTGGCGCTGCATCCGGGCGCCAGCGACCTCAGTGAATTCGAACTCAGCCACCTGCTCAACTGCCTGGCGCAGGCACTGCCCATGCCGCTGGGCAGCGTGCCGGAAAGCGCCCTGCTGCGCGCCCGTCGACCGACGGCAGTGCTATTGCTGGTCAACGTCGGCGTCGACCCGCTCAAGCAACACAGCCAGATGAACCTGCACATGATCAGCGAACGCACGGATCCGCTGGGTTACTCCGGCGTGCGCGAGAACCTGGTACTGACGCTCGACCAGATTACCCTCAACAGCTGGAACGAGCTGCTGGTGGAGCGTTACGAGGGCCCCAATGCCCTGCTCGACTGCTTCGCCGATCTGCTCAACGCACTGCCCGCCAGCGGTGGGTGCCCCAAGCTGCAGGTACGCTGTTTCTGCCGCAATCGCTCTGCGACCATCGTCGAACGTGTCGAGGAACTGTTGCGCGAGCTGATCACCGGCCTCGACAGTGGTGATCGCCAGCGCTACCTGCTGCAGATCACCCGACGCTATCACCTGCTCGACCTGACGCCTGGCCAGGTTCGCCACACCACGCTGGATGACCTGCCGGCACTGCTCGAACACCTGGCCCAGGATCGAACCGAATACAACCCGCTACGCCTCGACCGCAATGCTCTGGAAGGTGAGGATCTGGCACTGATTCTCAGCGCGGGGCGCCCCGCCTGCATTCAGGTGTTCTATCGCCTGCACGAAGCGGATCCCCAAGCGCAGATCACCGTGCTCGACGAGCATGGTGCGGTGTGGCGCACCCAGGCGCCGTTCCATGACGAATCCAGCCTGCTGGCACCCCTGCAGCGTTTTCTGCAGTCGCTACTGTACCGGCGCAACGCCGCACTGGCTCTGGAAAGCCCGCAGATACCACTGGAAATCATCTACCAGCAGCTACTGCCCGACGCGCCACTGCGCGCTCAGCGCCTGGAACAACGGCCCGCGCCACTGACGCAAGTGAGCCAGCCGTTCTACGATGTGCAGGCGATCATCGAACCCGGCAGTGGCCAGCGCGCCTACATCAGCCTGTACTGCAACCACCGGGAATTCTCCGAACTCGAATATGGCGACAACCTGTTCAGCAGCGTGGCCCGGCATATCCTCGCCCAGCGCAGCGAGGCAAAGCGCTATCCCTGCTACATCACCGACCTGGATCTTTCCGCCCTGCTGGGCGACCGGCAACCATCGGTGGTGCATTACCTGCGCTACAAGGCCAGCCTGGAAGAGGCGCTGAACAGTGCGCTGCGGATCCTTTAACCCCTGACAATCAGTCTGCTCAAGGGCCTCGCCAAGAGGGGGCTAGCGGTCGTACTCGCCCGCCGCTTCCGGTTGATACTCCACCGCCAGCAGGGTCAGCTTGAGTTGTTTGCCTCCCGGCGCTGGCCAGTCGATATGCTGGCCGACGCTCAGGCCCAGCAAGGCAGTGCCTACTGGCGCAAGAACCGACACCTTGCCCTCACCGCCTGCGTCCTGGGGGTAAACCAGGGTCAGATGATAGTCCTTGCCGCTGCCTTCTTCGCGGCAATGCACGCGCGAATTCATGGTCACCACGCCTGCCGGCACCTGATCGTGGCCGACCACCTCCGCCCGATCCAGTTCGGCCTGCAAGGCTTCGGCAATCGGGCCGAAATCATCGAGGCTGTCGAGCAATTGCTCCAGGCGCTGCAGATCGAGGCGGGTAATGGTGATGGACGGTGTGCTGGCCATGGTGCGTGCGTGTCTCCTTTGCTGGACGCCAAAAAAAGCAAAACCCCATCGAGACGACGGGGTTTTGCACAGATTGAGCCGACCGTAACACAGCCACCCAAATAAACAAGAGCAGCCTCAGGGCCTGTCGGCTTCGCTCAGGCAGCAGTGCCGCTGACAGGGCGAAGCAACACGCTAACTGGCCAGGATCGGCTCAGCGTCGACGATTTCAGATTTCATCGAACTCAAGACTGGCACCGGACTGTTCAACGACGATGCGCTCGAGCATCTCGCTCAGCAACTCGTCGCTGGTATCGCAGATCCAGCGCTGGTTGCCCTCGTCGTAATCGAAGTGGAAACCACCGGATCGAGCCGCCAGCCATAGCTGACGCAGCGCCGGCTGACGGCTGAAAATCAGCTGCGAGCCATTTTCGAAGCGCACCGTCAGTACGCCAGCGGAGTTTTCCAGATCGAGATCCAGATCGCTGTCGTCGAAGATGTCTTCCACCGCCTGCTGCACGGCATCGACCAGGTCGTGGAAACGGGCTTCGGTCAAACTCATTGCACTTACCTCATGAAAGATTCAGCAACATCAAACGTAACAGAAGGGGCGACCGCGTTCTGTTCAGCGCACGTCAGTATGCCAGGGCAAAGCCCCGCCGGACGGGAACCCCGCCGCATAGGCAACATGCCGGGGGGTCGGTATACTCTGGTGCAATTATGCTTTATTACAAGGATTTGACCATGAAGCGGCTGTTCACTGCCCTCATCGCGCTCGTCGCCGTCACCACCCTGCTCAGCGGCTGTGGTCAGAAAGGCCCGCTGTACCTGCCGGATGATACCCAGTCCGCGCCTGCGCAAGACAGATAAGGACGGCTCATGAACACCTTCGAATACCGCGACGGCTCGCTGTTCGCGGAAGGTGTGGCGTTGTCCGCCGTTGCCCAGCGCTTCGGCACGCCCACCTATGTCTACTCGCGCGCTCACATCGAGGCGCAGTACCGCGCCTACGCCGATGCGCTGGCCGGCATGCCGCATCTGGTGTGTTTCGCCGTCAAGGCCAACTCCAATCTCGGCGTGCTGAACGTACTGGCGCGCCTGGGCGCGGGCTTCGACATCGTTTCGCGCGGTGAACTGGAGCGTGTCCTGGCCGCTGGTGGCGCCGCCGACAAGATCGTCTTCTCTGGTGTCGGCAAGACCCGTGACGACATGCGCCGCGCTCTGGAAGTCGGCGTGCACTGCTTCAACGTCGAATCGACCGATGAGCTGGAGCGCCTGCAACAGGTCGCTGCCGAACTCGGCAAGACCGCGGCGATCTCCCTGCGCGTCAACCCGGACGTGGACGCCGGTACTCACCCGTACATATCCACCGGCCTGAAAGAAAACAAGTTCGGTATCGCCATCGCCGATGCCGAAGCGGTCTACGCCCGCGCCGCCGCGCTGCCCAACCTGGCGGTGGTCGGTGTCGATTGCCATATCGGCTCGCAACTGACCAGCCTGCCGCCGTTCCTCGATGCGCTCGACCGCCTGCTGGTGCTGGTCGACCGCCTTGCCGAGCAAGGCATCCACCTTCGCCACATCGACCTGGGCGGCGGTCTCGGCGTGCAGTACCGCGATGAGCAGCCGCCACTGGCCGGCGACTATATCCAGGCGGTGCGCCAACGCATCGAAGGCCGCGATCTGGCACTGGTGTTCGAACCGGGCCGTTTCATCGTCGCCAACGCCGGCGTGCTGCTGACCCGCGTGGAATACCTCAAGCACACCGAGCACAAGGATTTCGCCATCGTCGACGCGGCGATGAACGACCTGATCCGCCCCGCCCTGTACCAGGCCTGGATGGACGTGGTACCGGTACAACCGCGCGAAGGCACCAGCCGTCAGTACGATATCGTCGGGCCGATCTGCGAAACCGGTGATTTCCTCGCCAAGGAGCGCGACCTGACCCTGGCCGAAGGCGACTTGCTGGCCGTGCGTTCGGCCGGCGCCTACGGTTTCGTCATGAGCTCCAACTACAACACCCGCGGCCGTGCCGCCGAGGTAATGGTGGACGGCGAGCAGACCTTCGAGGTGCGTCGGCGGGAAACTCTGGACGAACTCTTCGCGGGCGAAAGCCGCCTGCCGGAGTGATGCCGATGTTATTGCGCTTTACCAAAATGCATGGCCTCGGCAACGACTTCATGGTGCTCGACCTGGTCAGCCAGCATGCCCATATCCAGCCCAAGCACGCCAAGCAGTGGGGCGATCGCCACACCGGCGTGGGCTTCGACCAGTTGTTGCTGGTCGAACCGCCACAGAGCCCGGACGTCGACTTCCGCTACCGCATCTTCAACTCCGATGGCAGTGAAGTGGAACAGTGCGGCAACGGCGCGCGCTGCTTCGCCCGTTTCGTGCTGGACAAGCGCCTGACGGTGAAGAAAACCATCCGCGTGGAAACCAAGGGCGGCATCATCGAGCTCAGCGTTCGCGCCGACGGGCTGATCACCGTGGACATGGGCGCGCCGCGCCTGCTGCCCCAGGAGATCCCCTTCCAGGCCGACGCCGAAGCCCTGAGCTACACCGTCGAGGTCGAAGGCAAAGCCCACGAGTTGGCAGCAGTATCCATGGGCAACCCCCATGCGGTACTGCATGTCGATGATGTCGGCAACGCGCCAGTGCATGAATTGGGGTCGAAACTGGAACACCACCCGCGCTTCCCACAGCGGGCGAATGTCGGCTTCCTGCAGGTCATCGACCGCCAACGCGGACGCCTGCGCGTCTGGGAGCGCGGTGTTGGGGAAACCCAGGCCTGCGGTACCGGCGCCTGCGCCGCGGCCGTCGCCGCGATCCGCCAGGGCTGGATGGACTCGCCCATACAACTGGAACTGCCGGGCGGCAAGCTGACCATCGAGTGGGCAGGCCCCGGCCAGCCGGTTATGATGACCGGCCCCGCCGTGCGCGTGTACGAAGGACAGGTTCGCCTATGACTGACCAGCAGGATTCGCCCAAGCCCCTGGACTCGGAAACGGTCGCCGCCTATCTGCGCCTGCACCCCGAGTTCTTCATCGACCACGATGAGCTGATTCCCGAGCTGCGCATTCCGCACCAGCGCGGCGATACCGTGTCGCTGGTCGAGCGCCAGGTCAAACTGCTGCGCGAACGCAACATCGAGATGCGCCAGCGCCTGTCGCATCTGATGGACGTGGCCCGCGACAACGACCGGCTGTTCGACAAGACCCGTCGCCTGGTACTCGACCTGATGGACGCCAGCAGCCTCGAAGAGGTGGTCAGCTGCGTGGAGGACAGCCTGCGCCGTGAATTCCAGGTGCCCTTCGTGGGGCTGATCCTGTTCAGCGACACACCGCTGCCGGTCGGCCGCAGCGTCAGCAACGCGGAGGCTCATCAGGCCATCGGCGGCCTGCTGGCAGGCGGCAAGACCATCTGCGGCGTGCTGCGCGAACACGAACTGAACTTCCTGTTCGGCGAAGCGGGCGAGCAGGTCGGCTCGGCTGCGGTGGTCGGCCTTTCCTATCAGGGTCTGCATGGTGTGCTGGCGATCGGCAGTACCGATTCGCAGCATTACAAGAGCTCTCTGGGCACCCTGTTCCTCGGTTATATCGCCGAAGTTCTGTCTCGGGTGCTGCCACGTTTCTCCGCTCCACTGCGCTCGGTACGCTAGAGCAGCTTCAAGCCACAAGCTGCAAGTTGAAGCAAGTGCGCTGTCATCCACGCCTTACTTGGAGCTTGAAGCTTGAAGCTTGCCGCTGATCTTGAAGCCTATCTCGAACACCTGCGCAGCGAGCGCCAGGTGTCTGTTCACACGTTGGACGGCTACCGCCGCGACCTCAACAAGCTGCTCGCCTATTGCGAGAAGGAACAGCTCAGCGACTGGGCAGCCCTCGATACCTCGCGCCTGCGTCGCCAGGTGGCCCGCCTGCACATGAACGGCCAATCGGCCCGCAGCCTCGCCCGCCTGCTTTCGGCCACCCGCGGCCTGTATCGCTACCTGATTCGTGAAGGCCATTGCCGCCACGATCCGGCCAGTGGCCTGACGCCGCCCAAGGGCGAGCGCAGGCTTCCCAAGGTGCTGGATGTGGATCGCGCCAGCCAACTGCTCGACGGCGCCCAGGAAGACGATTTCATCGCCCGCCGCGATCACGCCATGCTCGAGCTGTTCTATTCTTCGGGGCTACGCCTGTCGGAGCTGGTCGCCCTGAATCTCGATGGACTCGACTTGCCTGCCGGCCTGGTGCGAGTGGTCGGCAAGGGCAACAAGGTGCGCGAGCTGCCGGTCGGCGGCAAGGCCCGTGAAGCCCTGGAACAATGGCTGCCGCTACGCGCCCTGGCCAACCCGCCGGATGGTGCGGCGTTCATCAGCCGCCAGGGTCGACGCATCGGTGCCCGCGCCGTGCAGCTGCGAGTGCGTCAGGCGGGCATCAGCGAACTGGGCCAGCACATTCATCCGCACATGCTGCGTCACTCTTTCGCCAGCCATATGCTCGAGTCGTCTCAGGATCTGCGCGCGGTGCAGGAATTGCTCGGCCATGCCGACATCGCCACCACGCAGATCTACACCCACCTGGACTTCCAGCACCTGAGCAAGGTCTACGACAGCGCCCACCCAAGGGCCAAACGCCGCAAGGAACAGGACTCATGAGCATCCGCCTGATCACCTTCGATCTCGATGACACCCTGTGGGACAACCGCCCGGTGATCATGGGTGCCGAGACAGCCATGCGCGACTGGATCAGCACCCATGCACCGCATCTGGCGAGCCAGCCGGTGGATTACCTGGGGCAAACCCGTGGCCGCCTGCTGGAAGGCGAACCGAGCCTGAGATACCGCCTTAGCGAGTTGCGCCGCCGCACCCTGCGCCACGCCCTGGAAGGCGTCGGCTATGCCGCGGACGAAGCCCAGCACCTGGCCGAAGGCGCTTTCCAGGCGATGCTCGAGGCGCGTCACGCCATCACCTTTTTTGCCGATACCGTCACCACACTGGAGCGACTGGCCAACCAGTACCAACTGGGTGTGATCACCAACGGCAATGCCGATGTGCGCCGACTCGGGCTGGCAGACTACTTCAGCTTCATCCTTTGTGCCGAAGAGTTGGGGGTCGGCAAACCTGACCCCAAACCGTTCCAGGAAGCACTCAGCCGCTCCGGCATGCAGGCCGCACAAGCCGTGCACATCGGTGACCACCCAGGTGACGATATCGCCGGCGCGCGCGCGGCGGGATGGCGCGCCGTATGGTTCAACCCCGAAGACAAGGCCTGGGCCGGCGACGACGAGGCCGATGCACAGATCCGCAGCCTGGGAGAATTACCGACGCTGCTGGAGCGCTGGGCGTAGGATGGGTGCAACCCATCGGCAGTTGATGGGTTTCACCCATCCTACGATCTAGCCCGGATATTTCACCAGAACGTAGCCTGGATTAGCCCCCGGCGTAATCCGGGGCCGAAGGCCTGATCCTTCGTTTAACACGGATCATCGACCGTCCGCTTGCGCCTTCGACCTGCCTCTCACTCCCCATACGCAAAAGCCCGCCTTCTCAGGCGGGCTTTTGCGTATACAACCAGCTTTCGCCTCAGATCGGGCGACTGCCGTATTTGCTGTCAGGCTTCTTGGGTGGATCGGAAACCACATTGGGCTCCACTTCCTGCACCTTGCCGCCACGGGTCAAGAACTCTTCCATGGCACGAGCCAGGGCATCACGCTCCTTTTGCTTGGCTTCGACACTCGGCAGCTCGTCAACCTCGACCGCTTTCTTGGCTTTGCCCTTCTTGGCAGGCGCCGCGCTGTCGGATTCGCTGTCGTCATCGCCGTCATCGCTATCCGCTGCCGCCAGCTCCTCGCCGTCGTCCTCGTCTACGCCTTCCAGCTCGTCTTGTTCCAGTTCTTCGTCGCTCATGTTCAGCCTCATGACTTGCGAAAAGCAGGTTAGTTATAGCCCAGTCGTCCAACGTTGCCGAACGCCTGGGAAAAATTCAATTTGCCGTACCTTGCAAGGTCGCCAGCACTCGACGCGCACCACCCTGCTCACGGTGCTCACCAAGGTAAATCCCTTGCCAGGTGCCCAGTGCCAGACGCCCATGACTCACCGGGATCTGCAACTGAACGCCCAACACGCTCGACTTGAAGTGCGCCGGCAAATCATCCGGGCCTTCGTCGCAGTGCTCGTACCCCGCTGTGTCCTCAGGGATGAGACGGCGAAAAAAGCGCTCGAAGTCGCGGCGTACTGCCGGGTCGGCGTTTTCGTTGACGGTCAGAGACGCCGACGTGTGCTGCAGCCACAGGTGTAACAGACCCATCCTGTAGCTCGCCAGTTCCGGTAACGCATCCTGCAATTCATCGGTAACGAGATGAAAGCCTCGTGGCCGTGGACGCAGGGTGATCAGCCGTTGCTGCCACATGTTCGTCGCCCTCTTTTCAACGCGCGCATTTTAGCGTGCCGTACAAAAAAGCAAAGGGCGCCTGAGCGCCCTTTGCAGTTGTTCGACCATCACTTTTCCGCGATGAGGCTCCGGTAGAGCCGCAAAGGTCGAAACCTTTGCGGCTCTACCCAGCAGATCACTTCTGGCTGGTGAACTCCGGATAGGCTTCCATCCCGCACTGGGAAAGATCCACACCTTCGTATTCCTCTTCCTCGCTCACGCGCAGGCCGAACAGCGCCTTGATCACGGCCCAGATGATCAGGCTGGTGATGAAGACCCAACCGAAGATGCCCAGGATACCGATGATCTGTGCGCCGAAGCTGGCTTCGGCATTGGTCAGCGGTACCGCCAGCACACCCCAGATACCCACGACACCGTGCACGGAGATGGCACCGACCGGATCGTCGATCTTGATCTTGTCGAAGGCCAGGACGCTGAACACCACCAGGGCGCCGCCCACGGCACCGATCAGGGTGGCCTGCAGGCCGCTCGGCGACAGCGGGTCGGCGGTGATGGCCACCAGGCCGGCCAGGGCGCCGTTGATCATCATGGTCAGGTCGGTCTTGCCGAACAGGATGCGCGAGACGATCATCGCCGCGATCAGGCCACCGGCGGCCGCCATGTTGGTATTGACGAACACTTGCGCAACGTTGTTGGCCGAGTCGATATCGGAGATCTTCAGCTCGGAACCGCCGTTGAAACCGAACCAGCCCATCCACAGGATGAACATACCCAGGGTCGCCAGCGGCAGGTTGGCCCCCGGAATCGGATTGATCTGGCCGTTCGGGCCATATTTGCCCTTGCGTGGGCCGAGCAGGATGACACCGGCCAGAGCCGCGCTGGCACCCGCCATGTGCACGATGCCGGAACCGGCGTAGTCGGAATAGCCCAGCGCGTCCAGCCAGCCCTCGCCCCAGCTCCAGGAGCCCTGGATCGGGTAGATGAAACCGGTCATGACCACCGCGAAGGCCAGGAAAGGCCACAAGCGCATACGCTCGGCCACCGCGCCGGAAATGATCGACATGCAGGCGCCGGCGAAGACGATCTGGAAGAAGAAGTCGGAACGCGCCGAGTAATAGGGCGCATCTTCTTCACCGGTCACCGCCTCGGCGAGGTTCTCGTCGCCGATCAGGAAGCCCAGGCTGGGGAACACCATGCCATCCGAGGAGTACATGATGTAGTAGCCGACCAGCAGGTACATCACCGAGGCAATGGCGAACAGGGAGATGTTCTTGGCCAGAATCTCGGTGGTGTTCTTGCTGCGCACGAGCCCTGATTCAAGCATGCAGAAACCTGCCGCCATCCACATGACCAGGGCGCCGCAAATCAGAAAATAGAAGGTATCGAAACCGTACTGCAATGCCGCCAATGCTGTGTTGTCCATTTTTCACCTCTAGCCGTCGCGCTTGTTATGCGCTATTCGGTCGAGGCGCCCGGGTTGGCTCCGGACGCACTCCGTGTGCTTTAGGCTCGCGACCGAAGCGGCGAGCCCGCGATACTTACAGGATGTAACCGCGCTCGTTGTGCTGAGCCAGGTCGAGCCCGACCGACTCTTCTTCCTCGCTGACACGCAGGCCCATGACCACGTCGATGACCTTGAGGATCACGTAAGTGACGATGGCGGTGTAGATCACGGTGAAGGCGACGCCTTTGAACTGGATCCACACTTGTGCCGCGATGTTCTCCACCTCGCCGAAGCCACCCAGTGCCGGAGCGGCGAACACGCCGGTCAGCAGAGCGCCGACGATACCGCCGACACCATGCACGCCGAATACGTCCAGGGAGTCGTCGTAGCCCAGCTTGCGCTTGAGGCTGGTGGCACAGAAGAAGCAGATGACGCCGGAGGCCAGGCCGATGATCATCGCGCCCATAGGGCCGACGGTTCCGGCGGCTGGGGTGATGGCGACCAGGCCGGCAACCACGCCGGAAGCGATACCCAGCGCGCTCGGTTTGCCGTGGGTGATCCACTCGGCGAACATCCAGCTCAGGGCAGCGGCGGCGGTGGCGATCTGGGTAACCAGCATGGCCATGCCGGCGGTGTCGTCAGCCGCGGCCGCGGAGCCGGCATTGAAACCGAACCAGCCGACCCAGAGCATGGCGGCACCGACCAGGGTGTAGCCCAGGTTGTGCGGCGCCATGGCCACGCTCGGGAAGCCCTTGCGCTTGCCCAGCACGATGCAGGCGATCAGGCCAGCGATACCGGCATTGATGTGCACCACGGTGCCACCGGCGAAGTCCAGCACGCCCCAGTCCCACATCAGCGCACCGTCGCCACTCCAGACCATGTGCGCGATCGGCGCATAGACCAGGGTGAACCAGACGGTCATGAACACCAGCATGGCCGAGAACTTCATGCGCTCGGCGAAAGCGCCGACGATCAGGGCCGGGGTGATGATGGCGAAGGTCATCTGGAAGGTGACGAATACGCTTTCCGGGAAGGCCTCCGTCAGCGAATCCTTGGTCAGGTTGCCGAGGAACATGTTGCCCAGGCCGCCCACGAAGGAACTGAAGTTGGTCACGCCGGCTTCCATCCCGGTGGTGTCGAACGCCAGGCTATAGCCGTAGGCGAACCACAGCAGGCTCATCAACGCGGTGATGGCGAAGCACTGCATCATCACCGACAGGACGTTCTTGGAACGCACCATGCCAGCGTAGAACAACGCCAGGCCGGGAATGGTCATGAACAGCACCAGAGCGGTGGCGGTCAGCATCCAGGCCGTGTCACCGGAATTCAGCGTCGCTTCCTGGGCCATGGCCAGGCCCGGGAAAAACAGGGACGAAAGGGCTCCAAGCCCTGCGATTCTTCGCAGAGTCATGATTTAACTCCTGGGACGTATGGGGGTGGGGGCGGAGCTTAGATCGCGTCGGTATCGGTTTCGCCGGTACGGATGCGGATCGCCTGTTCCAGGTTGACTACGAAAATCTTGCCGTCACCGATCTTGCCGGTGTTGGCAGCTTTGGTGATGGCTTCAATGACACGATCCAACTGATCGTCGGCGATGGCCACGTCGATCTTTACCTTGGGCAGGAAATCGACGACGTATTCGGCGCCGCGGTACAGCTCGGTGTGACCCTTCTGACGACCGAAGCCTTTCACTTCGGTAACGGTGATGCCTTGCACCCCGATTTCCGACAGCGACTCGCGAACGTCGTCCAGCTTGAACGGCTTGATGATGGCAGTGACTAGTTTCATGAAACTCTCTCCCGTGTAAGGTGGACTTGCCCCAGGAATTCTTACCCCGTCGCAAGTCTAAGCTCAGTGTCTGGCTTTTGTATGCATCGGTTGCCAACACAGGCTGATCCGATACCACCAACCGCTCCCGGCGAAACATTCCCCGCCCGCACGATACAACCGAACCGCATCAGTGCATGGGTCATGAGCGACTAAGCAGAAAGCTTGCCAATACCGACAAAGCGCCTCATTTCAGGACGTTACGGGAGCGTGGAGGCTTAACGGGAAATATCCCCAGCAGCCGACGCACCAGAACGGCGCCAAACCGCACCCCGCACCGCACGCTATTGGTGCAAACACCTCGACCCGTTCACAAAAACCGCCGTGCTACACTGCCGCCAATCGTTTCCGGAAGGTTCCCATGCTGCCACCCAAAGCTCTGCTCGACGCCCTCAGCAGCCAGGCCACACGCCTGCTCAGCGGTGATAATCCCTTGCCACGCAGCGAGATCGAGAGCCAGCTCAAGGCTCTGTTGCAAGGCACCTTCAGCAAGCTGGATCTGGTCAGCCGCGAAGAGTTCGATAGCCAGATGGTGGTTCTGGCCCGCACTCGTGCTCGCCTCGAGGCCCTGGAAGCCAAGGTCGCAGAAATCGAGTCGCGCACCACGCCAGCGCAGCAAACACCGGTCGAGTAACCTGCTCGGCACGATCAAGGAGTGATCGATGTCATTGGCCATAGTCCATAGCCGTGCCCAGGTCGGCGTAGACGCCCCAGCCGTTACCGTCGAGGCCCACCTGGCCAACGGCCTGCCATCCCTGGCGCTGGTCGGCTTGCCGGAAACGGCGGTCAAGGAAAGCAAGGATCGCGTGCGCAGTGCCATCCTCAACTGCGCGCTGGACTTCCCGCCTCGTCGTATTACCTTGAACCTGGCGCCAGCCGATTTACCGAAGGACGGCGGCCGTTTCGACCTTGCCATCGCCCTGGGGATTCTGGCTGCCAGCGGCCAATTGCCGGCGGATTCCCTCATCCCACTCGAATGCCTTGGCGAACTGGCACTGTCCGGCACGGTACGTCCGGTGCAAGGCGTGCTGCCCGCTGCCCTGGCGGCTCGAGAAGCTGGGCGCACCCTTGTGGTGCCCAGGGAAAATGCCGAGGAAGCCAGCCTGGCATCAGGGCTTACGGTACTGGCTGTCGATCATCTTCTGGAACTGGTCGCCCACTTGAACGGCCAGACACCGCTGGCCCCGTATCAGGCTCAGGGGCTGCTGCGCCAGGCTCAGCCCTACCCGGATCTGGCCGAAGTACAGGGACAAATCGCCGCCAAGCGTGCTCTGCTGGTCGCTGCCGCTGGCGGTCATAACCTGTTGCTCAGTGGCCCGCCCGGCACGGGCAAGACGCTGCTGGCCAGCCGTCTACCCGGCTTGCTGCCACCGCTGACCGAGGAAGAAGCGCTGCAGGTGGCAGCGATTCGTTCGGTAGCCAGCCATACGCCCTTGCAAAGCTGGCCGCAGCGTCCCTTTAGGCATCCCCATCACAGTGCATCGGGGCCAGCACTGGTGGGTGGAGGCAGTCGTCCTCAGCCAGGAGAAATAACGCTTGCCCATCACGGCGTATTATTTCTGGACGAGCTACCCGAGTTCGATCGGCGCGTCCTTGAGGTCTTGAGAGAGCCCCTCGAAAGCGGTCATATCGTGATCGCCCGGGCTCGCGACAAAGTCAGCTTCCCCGCCAGGTTCCAACTCGTTGCGGCAATGAATCCATGCCCCTGTGGTTTTCTCGGCGACCCCAGCGGCCGTTGCCGCTGTGGCCCGGAACAGATCCAGCGCTACCGCGGCAAGTTGTCCGGCCCGCTGCTCGACCGTATCGATCTGCATATCACCGTGGCGCGGGAAAGCACGGCCCTCAGCGCACCGCAGGACAGCGGCGAAAGCACTGCTACGGCTGCGGCGCGGGTTGCGGCAGCACGGGATATCCAGTTGCGGCGCCAGGGTATTGCCAATGCCTTTCTCGACCTGCCGGGGCTGCGTGAGCACTGCGCGCTAGGCGACACCGACCGCCAGTGGCTGGAGCACGCCTGCGAACGCCTCACCCTGTCACTGCGCTCCGCTCACCGCGTGCTCAAGGTCGCGCGCACGCTGGCGGATCTGCAGGCGCACACCGAGATAAGCCGCCAGCACCTGGCAGAAGCCCTGCAATACCGCACCAACTTGTGAGGTGTGCAGAAATAAGCTGAACGAAACGACAAGCAAACCTATCGATAGCTGTCACATTCAAGAACCTGACTATCGGGATGGTACACTGCCTGGCCTTCCGCCCTTGGCGGCCATCCGATAAACAGAGTCGCATCGCCATCCGCTCGTCTGCCTGATCTGGCCTAAGCTCGAACAGGTATGCGCGTACATCATGGACTGACTCAGACCAAGGAGAGCTAGCTCAATGGAGGCACCTCTGTCTTCTCGCTCCACCCTCAACCCGCCGGTATTCTTCGGCTCGACCTTTCTGATCGCCTGCCTGGTGATCTACAGCACCGTGTTCAAGGACAACGCCCAGAGCGTGTTCGGCGCTACCCAGGCCTGGATCATCGAGAACGCCAGCTGGGTTTATATCCTGGCTGTGGCCCTGATCCTGCTGTTCGTGGTGTTCCTCGCCGTGAGTCGCTACGGCGACATCAAGCTTGGCCCCGACCACAGCGAACCCGAATACAACAACACCACCTGGTTCTCCATGCTGTTCTGTGCGGGCATGGGTATCGGCCTGATGTTCTTTGGCGTGGCCGAACCGGTGATGCACTTCATCGACCCGCCAGTGGGCGACCCGCAGACCGTCCAAGCAGCCAAGGAGGCGATGAAACTGACCTTCTTCCACTGGGGTCTGCACGCCTGGGCAATCTATGCCATCGTCGCGCTGATCCTGGCTTACTTCGCCTACCGGCATAATTTGCCGCTGACCCTGCGCTCGGCGCTCTATCCGCTGATCGGCGACCGTATCTACGGCCCCATCGGCCATGCGGTGGACATCTTCGCGGTGATCGGCACCGTGCTCGGCGTAGCCACTTCGCTGGGTTACGGCGTGCTGCAGATCAACACCGGCCTCAACCATCTGTATGGTTTACCGACCACGACAACCGTGCAGATCGGCCTGCTGATCTGCACCATGGGCCTGGCGACCATTTCGGTGGTCAGCGGTCTGGACAAGGGGATTCGCCGTCTTTCCGAGTTGAACATGTTGCTGGCCGTGGGCCTGCTGCTGATCGTGCTGGTGCTCGGCCCCACCGTGTTCATCCTGCAGACCTTCGTGCAGAACACTGGTGGCTACCTGTCGGAGATCGTCAGCAAGACCTTCAACCTCTACGCGTATGAACCAACCGACTGGATCGGCGGCTGGACGCTGTTCTACTGGGGCTGGTGGCTGTCCTGGTCACCCTTCGTTGGCCTGTTCATCGCGCGTATTTCCCGTGGCCGCACCATTCGCCAGTTCATCAGCGGCGTGCTGGTCGTGCCAGCCGGTTTCACTCTACTGTGGATGACCGTGTTCGGTGATACCGCCATCCATATGATCATGGTCGATGGCATCACCGACCTGGCAGAAGCCGTAGACAAGGATAGCGCTCTAGCGCTGTTCGCGTTCCTTGAGCACTTCCCACTATCAATGATCCTGTCGCAGATCGCGGTCTTGATGATCGTGGTGTTCTTCGTCACGTCAGCTGACTCGGGCGCCATGGTGGTGGATATGCTGGCGTCCGGTGGGCAAGATCAGACACCCGTATGGCAGCGAATTTTCTGGGCCGTGCTGATGGGTGTAGTTGCCGCTTCGCTACTGTTGGCCGATGGCCTCAAGGCGCTGCAGACCGCGACCATCGCCAGTGCCCTGCCCTTCGTGGTCGCGCTGATGGCATCGATGTGGGGCCTGCTACGCGCCCTGCAGCTGGACGCGGCCAAGCGCAACCTGCGCGATCAGGTTTCGCTCAGCTCGCGTAGCAGTACCAGCCCGGGCGGCTGGCAGCGTCGTCTGCGCAGCATGGTCATGCTGCCACGTCGCTCCCATGTGAATCGCTTTATCAGCGAGACCGTCGTGCCGGCCTGCCAGCAGGTCGCCGAAGAGCTGCGCAAGCAGGGCCGTGAAGCCAGCGTAGAGAGCGGCGAAGACGGCCGCGTAACACTATCGGTCAGCCATGGCAGCGAAGCGGACTTCCATTACCATGTACGCCCACGCGCCCTGATCCAGCCAAGCTTCGTGATGCGCGACACCCGCGATGACACCAACGAAGAGCGCAAGTACTTCCGCGCCGAAGTCCACCTGGACGAAGGCGGTCAGGATTACGACGTGATGGGCTGGAATCGCGAAGAAGTGATCGGCGATATCCTCGACCAATACGAGCGTCATATGCACTTCCTGCATCTGACCCGCTAAGGCGTCACGCAAAACAAAACGCCCGGGCCGATGCCCGGGCGTTTTCGTTCTGGCTTGGTATTCCTATCGCCAGGCGCCTCCAGCTGGCGGCGATCTGCCCTACCCAGAGAGGTAGGCGCCCCCGGTTCCTACAGACAACGGCAGTGGAGTACTTGCCGACACTCTTCAGAAAAGACAATGCCCGCCCTGCTGACGCAGACGGCGGGCATTGCTTGTCGACCAAACGGGCTCAATGAGCGGGCTTGGCCTCCGGGCGAGCGACGATCGCTGCCTGGCTTTCTTCCATGACCTGCTGAATCGACTTGCGCCGACGCTCTTCCGCACGGTGGGCGAAGAACCACACCAGGAAGGTGGCGAAGGACACCGCCAGCAGGATCAGGCTGGCCACGGCGTTGATCGCCGGAGTAACGCCCAGGCGTACCTTGGAGAACACCTCCATCGGCAGCGTGGTGGCGCCAGGACCGGACACGAAGCTGGCCAGCACCAGATCATCCAGGGACAGGGCGAAGGACATCATGCCGCCGGCCATCAGCGAGGGCGCGATCATCGGGATGGTGATCAGAAAGAATACCTTCCACGGCCGCGCACCAAGATCCATGGCGGCTTCCTCGATGGACAGATCCAGCTCGCGCAGACGCGCCGACACCACCACTGCCACGTAGGCCGAGCAGAAGGTGGTGTGGGCGATCCAGATGGTCATCATGCCGCGCTCTGCAGGCCAGCCGATCAGTTGCGCCATCGCCACGAACAGCAGCAACAGCGACAGGCCGGTGATCACTTCCGGCATGACCAGCGGTGCGGTGACCAGCCCGCCGAACAGTGTGCGCCCCTTGAAACGGTGAACCCGGGTCAGCACGAAAGCCGCCAAAGTGCCCAGTGCCACCGCAGCGATCGCCGTGTAGCAGGCGATTTCCAGGGAGCGCCACACTGCGCCCATCAGTTGCCGGTCATCGAGCAGGCTGACGTACCACCTGGTCGACCAGCCGCCCCATACCGTTACCAGCCGCGAGGCGTTGAACGAATAGATCACCAGGATCAGCATCGGCAGGTAGATGAATGCGAAACCGGCCCAGAGCATGAAGGTGGAGAAACGGAAACTTTTCATGCCCGTCCCTCCATCTCTTTGGCTTGGTTCCTGTTGAACAGGATGATCGGAATCAACAGCAACGCCAGCATCACCACCGCCAGGGCGGATGCCACCGGCCAGTCGCGGTTGTTGAAGAATTCCTGCCACAACACCTTGCCGATCATCAGGGTTTCCGGGCCGCCAAGCAGCTCTGGGATGACGAACTCGCCCACCACCGGAATGAACACCAGCATGCAGCCGGCGATGATGCCGTTTTTCGACAGCGGCACGGTGATTTTCCAGAAGCTGTTGAAGTTGCTCGAACCGAGATCCGACGCGGCCTCCAGCAGGCTCTGATCGTGCTTCACCAGGTTGGCGAACAGCGGCAGGATCATGAACGGCAGGTACGAATAGACGATACCGATATACACCGCCGTGTTGGTGTTGAGGATCTGCAGCGGTGAGTCGATCAGGCCAATGCTCTGCAGGAAGCCATTGAGCAGACCGTTGTTGCTGAGAATGCCCATCCAGGCATAGACGCGGATCAGGATCGCGGTCCAGGTCGGCATCATCACCAGCAACAGCAGAACCATCTGGGTTTCTTTATTCGCCCGAGCGATGGCGTAGGCCATCGGATAGCCGATCAACAGGCAGGCAACGGTACTGAAGAAGGCGATCTTCAGCGAGCCCAGATAGGCCGCCAGGTACAACTCATCTTCGGTGAGGAAGATGTAGTTACCCAAATTCAGCACCACCTGCAGGGTGTTATCCACCCAGGTGTAGATCTCCGTGTAAGGTGGAATCGCCACGTCTGCTTCGGCGAAACTGATCTTCAGGACGATGACGAACGGCAACAGAAAGAACAAAAACAGCCAGATGAACGGGATGCCGATCACAAGGTGTCGGCCGTTAGGCATACGCTTGGTCAGGCTGCTCATCTTCATGACTGCAACACCACGCCGCTGTCGTCTTCCCAGAACACCACCACCGGGTCGTCCCAGGTCGGCCGCTTGCCACGTCGCTCGGCGTTGGCGATGAAGCACTGCACGATCTGCCCCGAAGTCAGCTTGACGTAATAGACCGAGTGGCCGCCCAGGTAGGCGATATCGTGAACGCTGCCATGGCTCCAGTTGTAGTCCGGATGCTCATGATCGCTGGGCAGTTGCGTGGCCATCAGCAATTTTTCCGGGCGCAGCGCATAGGTGACCTGGGTCTCCTGGGCGCGGGTGGTAATGCCATGGCCGATGTAGATCGGCTTGTCCAGCTGTGGACAGTTGATCACCGCGTGGTCGGTGTCATCGTGAACGATCTGCCCTTCGAACAGGTTGACGTTGCCGATGAACTCGCAGACCAGGCGACTGGCCGGCGTCTCGTAGATATCGATGGGGCTGCCGATCTGGGCGATCCAGCCCAGGTGCATGATGGCGATACGCTGGGCCATGGTCATGGCCTCTTCCTGGTCGTGGGTCACCATCACGCAGGTCACGCCCACGCGCTCGATGATCTCCACCAACTCCAGTTGCATCTGCGAGCGCAGCTTCTTGTCCAGCGCGCCCATGGGCTCATCGAGCAACAGCAGCTTGGGCTTCTTCGCCAGGGAGCGGGCCAGGGCCACCCGCTGACGCTGGCCACCGGACAGCTGATGGGGCTTGCGCTTGGCGTACTGGCTCATCTGCACCAGCTTGAGCATCTCGGCCACGCGAGCTTCGATCTCTTCCTTGGGCAGCTTGTCCTGCTTGAGACCGAAGGCGATGTTGTCGGCCACGCTCATGTGCGGGAACAGCGCGTAGGACTGGAACATCATGTTGATCGGCCGCTCGTAGGGCGGCATGTCGGTGATGTCCTGGCCGTCGAGGAAGATACGCCCCTCGGTCGGCCGCTCGAACCCGGCGAGCATGCGCAGCAGGGTCGACTTTCCCGAACCGGAGCCACCAAGCAGGGCGAAGATCTCGCCCTTGTTGATGGTCAGCGATACGTCTTCGACAGCGATGGTCTCGTCGAACTTCTTGGTCACACGCTCGATCTTGACCAGCACCTCTTTCGGTTGCTGACTCCCTTCGATGACCTTCTTATAGGTACTGGAAGCAACTGCCATTACCAAACTCCCGCAGCAAAAATGGCGCCCGGCAAGAGCCGGGCGCTAAACAGGCCGTTGAAAAACGTAGCCGAGGCAGCCGATGCGAGGCAAAAACGGGCGAAAAAGCGGAGTGTACGAGGAGTACATGAGCATTTTGAGCTTGTTTTTAACGAAGCAACGGCAACATAGGTAGTTTTTCAACGGCCTGGTCATGGGTTTATCTTCCGGACTTAATCTTCGTCCAGCTTCGCGTCATCAGGCGCTGCGCCGTGGGCGGCAGTTCGGCTGAGATGTACAACTTGTCCAGAACGGCCTGCGGTGGGTACATCGACTCGTCCTGACGAATGTCCTGATCCATCAGTTCCCCAGCCTTGGTGTTGGGATTGGCATAACCGACATAGTCACTGACCTCGGCGATCACTTGCGGATCGAGCAGGTAGTTGATGAAGGCATGGGCCTGCTCGACATTGCTGGCATCCTTGGGGATGGCGAGCATGTCGAACCACAGGTTGGCGCCCTCCTTGGGAATCGCATAGGCGATTTCGACGCCCTTGCCGGCCTCCTCGGCACGATCGGCCGCTTGCAAGACGTCACCCGAGTAACCGAGCGCCACGCAGATATTGCCGTTGGCCAGATCGCTGATGTATTTCGAGGAGTGGAAGTAACTCACGTAGGGCCGCACTTCCAGCAACTTGGCCTCGGCCTTGGCGTAGTCATCGCTACTCTGGCTGTTCGGATCGAGGCCCAGGTAGTTGAGTACCGAGGGGATCATCTCGTCCGCCGAGTCGAGGAAGGAGACGCCACAGGTGGCCAGCTTCTTCATGTTCTCCGGCTCGAACAACACGGCCCAGGAATCGATTTCGTCGACGCCCAGCACTTCCTTGACCTTGGCGACGTTGTAGCCAATGCCGTTGGTACCCCACAGATAAGGCACCGCATATTGATTGCCCGGATCGTTGCTTTCGAGCTGCTTGAGCAGCGCCGGGTCGAGGTTGTTCCAGTTCGGCAACTTGCTACGGTCGAGCTTCTGGAAAGCGCCCGCCTTGATCTGCTTGCCGAGGAAATGGTTGGACGGCACCACCACGTCGTAGCCGCTACGGCCCGCGAGCAGTTTGCCTTCCAGGGTTTCGTTGGAGTCGAAGACGTCGTAGACCGGTTTGATGCCCGTGGCTTTCTGGAACTCGGCCAGGGTGTCCTCACCGATGTAATCGCTCCAGTTGTAGATATGCACGGTACCGTCCGCATGTGCCAGGGTTGCCAAGCCAACCGAAAGCGCGGTCGTTGTCAGGATCTTGCCCAGGGAAAAATGCACAGGTCGTCCTCTTCTTGTGAATCATCACCAATCGGTGACGCATCGCGGTTTGAGTGAGCATCGCGACTGAGCCGCAACGTTCGACAGGCGGCGCTCCGCCCGTTATCCCTGCTGGAGCGCGAACCGCGGCGCAAAACGCCGCCGCGGTTGCTGCTTGATCAGCGACCGGACTTGATCTTCGTCCAGCTGCGGGTCATGGCGCGCTGGGCAGCCGGTGGCAGGTCAGGGAAAGCGTACAGCTTGGTCATGGTCTCCTCGCTCGGGTAGATGCCCGGGTCGTTACGGATATCCTCATCCACCAGCGGCGTAGCCTTGAGGTTACCGTTGGGGAACTGCACTTCGTTGGTGATTTCGGCCATGATTTCCGGCTTCATCAGGAAGTTCATGAAGGCGTAGGCCGACTCGACGTTTTCCGCATCGGCCGGGATGGCCACCATGTCGAAGAAGGTACCGGCACCTTCCTTCGGAATGTTGTAGGCCACCTGAACCTTGCCACCGGCTTCTTCAGCACGGGACTTGGCCTGGTACACATCACCCGAATAACCCACGGCTACGCAGAGGTTGCCGTTGGCCAGGTCGGAAATGTACTTGGAGGAGTGGAAGTAGGTGATCGACGGACGGATCTTCAGGAACAGCGCCTCGGCTTCCTTGAGCTCCTGCGGATCGGTGCTGGTCGGCTCATAGCCCAGGTACTGCAGGGCGATCGGCAGAACCTCGGTCGGTGAGTCGAGGAAGGAAACGCCACAGGATTTCAGCTTCTCGATGTTTTCCGGCTTGAACAGCAGATCCCAGGAATCGACCGGGGCGTTCTCGCCCAGCACGGCCTTGACCTTTTCCGGGTTGAAGCCGATACCGATCGAGCCCCACATGTACGGGAAGGCGTACTGGTTGCCCGGATCGCTGACCTCGACGGTTTTCAGCAGGGCGGTATCCAGGTTCTGCCAGTTCGGCAGCTTGGATTTGTCCAGCGGCTGATAGACCTTGGCCTTGATGTGCTTGGCCAGGAAGTTGTTCGACGGCACCACGATGTCGTAACCGGACTTGCCAGCGAACAGCTTGGCTTCCAGGGTCTCGTTGGAATCGAAGACGTCGTAGACGACCTTGATGCCGGTCTCCTTGGTGAACTTGGCCACGGTATCCGCAGCGATGTAGTCCGACCAGTTGTAGACGTTCAGTACCTTGCTATCAGCCTGTGCCATGCCGGCCATGGTGCCGGCCAGCGTCACGGCTAGCAGAGTCTTGCCGAAAGTCTTGATCATGCGGTTCAGCTCCATTTGTGGTGTTGATTATCCGGGTTGCCACGCATTGCCGCGTGATCCCTTTTGTTGGCCGGCGCAGTCTGGCGATAACCGCCCTGTTGCTCAAGCCAGTAAAGCACGGGCGGTGAGATCCAGGCATTTGCGGGCCTTTTCCACCAGCTCGTCGATTTCCGTCTTGCTGATCACCAATGGCGGCGAAATGATCATGGTGTCGCCAACGGCGCGCATGATCAGCCCGTTCTCGAAGCAGTGACCGCGGCAGATCATGCCGACAGCCTTGTCGCTTGGATAACGCTCGCGGGTCTGCTTGTCCTTCACCAGTTCGATGGCGCCGAGCATGCCGACTCCACGCACCTCCCCCACCAGCGGGTGATCCGCCAGCTCACGCAGTCGTTTCTGCAAATACGGTGCCGTTTCTTCTCTGACTCGCTCGACGATCTTTTCTTCGCGCAGAATTCGAATGTTTTCCAGCGCCACCGCCGCCGCTACCGGATGCCCGGAGTAGGTGAAACCGTGGTTGAAGTCGCCCCCTTCGTTGAGCACCTCGACGATTTCGTCACGCACCACCAGACCCCCCATTGGCACATAGCCGGAGGTCAGGCCCTTGGCGATGGTCATCATGTCCGGCGCGTTGCCGTAGTAATCGCTACCGAACCACTCACCGGTGCGGCCGAACCCACAGATCACCTCATCGGCGACGAAGAGGATTTCGTACTTGGCGAGGATCTCGCGCACCTTCGGCCAGTAGCTGTCCGGCGGAATGATCACGCCGCCAGCGCCCTGGATCGGCTCGGCGATGAACGCCGCGACGTTGTTCTCGCCGACGTCGAGAATCTTCTTCTCCAGCTCCTCGGCCGCCCAGATACCGAAGGCTTCCGGGGTCATGTCCCCCCCTTCACCGAACCAGTACGGCTGGGCGATATGCACGATGCCAGGAATCGGCAGGCCGCCCTGCTCGTGCATGCCCTTCATACCGCCCAGGCTGGCACCGGCGACCGTGGAGCCGTGGTAGCCGTTCTCGCGGGCGATCACCACCTTCTTCTCGGGCTTGCCCTTGAGCGCCCAGTAATGGCGCACCATACGCAGCATGGTGTCGTTGCCTTCGGAGCCGGATCCCGTGAAGAACACGTGGTTCATGCCCGCCGGGGTCACCTCGGAGAGCGCCTTGGCCAGTTCCAGCACTGGCGGGTGAGCGGTCTGGAAAAAGGTGTTGTAGAACGGCAGCTCGCGCATCTGCTTGCTGGCGGCCTCGACCAGTTCTTCACGGCCATAGCCGATGGCGATGCACCACAACCCGGCCATGCCATCGAGGATTTTGTTGCCCTCGCTATCCCACAGGTGCACACCCTCGCCGCGGGTGATGATGCGCGGGCCCTTCTCGGCCAGCTGCTTGAAATCGCTGAAAGGCGCCAGGTGATGGTCGCGGCTCATCGCCTGCCATTGCTGGGTCTTCGGGTTGTTTGCCGTCATATACACCTCATCTATATACGGGGCCGTGCGGATCGCGCGCCAGCCCCGGCTGAATCAGACCGAGAGCAGCAGGAACTCGCGTTCCCAGGAGCTGATCACGCGCTTGAAGTTCTCGTGCTCGGCACGCTTGACCGCCACGTAGCCGCGAACGAACTTGTGGCCCAGGTACTGCTCGACCACCTGGCAGGTTTCCATGCGCTCCAGCGCGGCTTCCAGGGTCAGCGGCAGGCGCAGGTTGCGGCGTTCGTAACCACGACCCACGACCGGTGCGCTCGGCTCGATGCCCTCGACCATGCCGATGTAACCGCACAGCAGGCTGGCCGCCAGGGCCAGATAGGGGTTGGCGTCGGCGCCAGCCAGGCGGTTCTCGACCCGGCGGTTCTGCGGCGTGGCGTCCGGCACGCGCAGGCCCACGGTGCGGTTCTCCTCGCCCCACTCGACGTTTACCGGCGCCGAGGTGTCCGGCAGGAAGCGGCGGAACGAGTTGACGTTGGGAGCGAACAGCGGCAACAGCTCAGGGATGTATTTCTGCAGGCCGCCGATGTGATGCATGAACAGCTCGCTCATCGAGCCGTCTTCATTGGAGAAGATGTTCTTGCCGGTGTTCTTGTCGATGATGCTCTGGTGCAGGTGCATGGCACTGCCGGGCTCGTCGGTGATCGGCTTGGCCATGAAGGTCGCCGCCACGTCGTGCTTGAGCGCCGCTTCACGCATGGTGCGCTTGAACACCAGAATCTGATCGGCCAGGTGCAAGGCTTCGCCGTGACGGAAGTTGATCTCCATCTGCGCCGGGCCTTCTTCGTGGATCAGGGTGTCCAGATCCAGGCCTTGCAGCTCGCACCAGTCGTACATGTCTTCGAACAGCGGATCGAATTCGTTGGCCGCATCGATGGAGAAGCTCTGCCGACCGGTTTCCGGACGCCCGGAACGGCCCATCGGCGCCACCAGCGGGAAATCCGGATCGCTGTTGCGCTTGGTCAGGTAGAACTCCATCTCCGGCGCCACGATTGGCTGCCAACCCTTGTCGGCATAGAGCCGCAGCACTTTCTTGAGGATGTTGCGCGGCGACAGCTCGATCGGGTTGCCTTGCTTGTCGTAGGTGTCGTGGATCACCTGCGCGGTCGGCTCGATGGCCCAGGGCACGATGAACACGGCGTTCTCGTCCGGACGGCAGATCATGTCGATATCAGCCGGGTCGAGCAGGTCGTAATAGACGTCATCTTCGACGTAATCGCCGGTCACGGTCTGCAGCAATACGCTTTCGGGCAGGCGCATGCCCTTTTCGTCGAGGAATTTGTTGGTCGGCGAGATCTTGCCACGGGCGATACCCGTCAGGTCGCTGACCAGACATTCGACTTCGGTGATCTTGCGTTCTTTCAGCCAGCTGGAAAGCTGGTCCAATTTGGTACTCATAGAGACCTCAGGGTTTATGAAACCGGCATCCTCGGCCGGCTCGACATGCCCCACGCTCTAACGAACCTCGATTGGAGGTTCGTTGGAACACAGGATAATTCGGGTTGCCACGCAGCCTCCGGCAAGCGCCCGGCACGCACAGGCGTGCGAGCGAGACCGCCACGCTCGGAAAGCGCTGTTTTGCCACACTGCCCACGACTGTAACCGACCTTTGTTGCACTCGACAGAGCCAGCTGCAAAGCGCGGGCCGCTACACGATGGCGCGAGCCGGTATGACAAAAAGCAAAAGCGCATTCTCGGTTTAACGAACGATATGAAGCACGACGCAATTCTGGGTGGCGAGGCAAGGTGACTGGGAAAGGATAGGGAATGCTGACAGGGTGTGCAGATTTTCGAGCGGGACGAGCAACCTGGGCTGACCCGCTCAGGCAGCAGGCTGGATGACGAGCAGTCGCACCCTGATGATGATCGTCGCCAGCGTCTGAGTCAGGGTACGCCCCGAACTGCGCGGCACAAGCAATGACGCTGGAGAGCGGCATGCAAATCATGAAACACCCGTATTGTTGGATTATCAGGGGTTCGACCGAGCTTATCCTTGTTCATTTTTTTATACAACACGGCAGCATCAGCTCACGGCCCACTCATATGCATGACAAGAATGCTGCCGGGGTTTACGTTTCGAAATGAGCTGAAACGCCCTGAAAATGGCCACTGCGCTCTTCTTTAGGGCAGCATCGCCTTATCTTGACAGTACCTGGCGTTTGGGATTGACTCCCGGTGTGTCAGTAATTGATTGATATTTTTAACAACATAGGTGTTGCATCATGTCGGTACCCCCGCGTGCCGTTCAGCTTAATGAAGCGAACGCGTTCCTCAAGGAACATCCTGAGGTTCAGTTCGTCGACCTTCTGATTGCAGATATGAATGGCGTGGTGCGTGGCAAGCGCATCGAACGCGCCAGCCTCCACAAGGTGTATGAAAAGGGCATCAACCTGCCCGCCTCGCTGTTCGCCCTGGACATCAACGGCGCCACCGTGGAAAGCACCGGCCTCGGCCTGGACATCGGCGATGCCGACCGTATCTGTTTCCCCATCCCCAATACCCTGTGCAAGGAACCCTGGCAGAAGCGCCCGACCGCGCAATTGCTGATGACCATGCACGAACTGGACGGCAGCCCCTTCTTCGCCGACCCCCGTGAGGTATTGCGCCAGGTGGTGCAGAAGTTCGACGAACTCGGCCTGATCATTTGCGCAGCCTTCGAACTCGAGTTCTACCTGATCGACCAGGAGAACGTTAATGGCCGACCACAACCACCGCGCTCGCCCATTTCCGGCAAGCGCCCGCATTCGACCCAGGTCTACCTGATCGATGACCTCGACGAATACGTCGACTGCCTGCAGGACATGCTCGAAGCCGCCAAGGAACAGGATCTGCCGGCCGACGCCATCGTCAAGGAAAGCGCCCCGGCGCAGTTCGAGGTCAACCTGCACCACACCAAGGACGCGCTCAAGGCCTGCGACCACGCGCTGCTGCTCAAGCGCCTGATCAAGAACATCGCCTACGACCACGAGATGGACTCGACCTTCATGGCCAAGCCCTACCCGGGCCAGGCGGGCAACGGCCTGCATGTACACATCTCGTTGCTCGACAAGAAGACCGGCGAGAACATCTTCGCCACCGACGATCCAGAGCAGCATGCACCGCTGCGCCATGCCATCGCCGGCATCCTGGAAACCATGCCCGCTTCGATGGCGTTCCTGTGCCCGAACGTCAACTCGTACCGGCGTTTCGGTGCCCAGTTCTACGTGCCGAACGCGCCGAGCTGGGGCCTGGATAACCGTACGGTGGCCGTGCGCGTGCCGACTGGCAGCAGCGATGCCATTCGTATCGAGCACCGCGTAGCCGGCGCCGATGCCAACCCGTACCTGATGATGGCCTCGATCCTCGCCGGTATTCACCACGGCCTGACCAACCAGTTGGAGCCAGGCGAACCGATCGAGGGCAACTCCTACGAACAGTTGGAGCAGAGCCTGCCGAACAACCTGCGCGATGCCCTGCGCGAGCTGGACGACAGCGAGGTGTTGAACAAGTACATCAGCCCGGATTACATCGACATCTTCGTTGCCTGCAAGGAAGCCGAGCTGCAGGAATTCGAGACCACCATCTCGGATCTGGAATACAACTGGTACCTGCACACGGTCTGATGCTCTGTGGCTTCACGCCTCATCGCTCGAAGCCACTGTTAGGGTCTGTTGACGTTTCAACGCGAGCCGTGCGTGAAACGTCAACAGACCCTACAACACCTGCTGAGATAGACTTCTGCCTATTTCAGCCGCGCCTTGCCTCGGAGTACTACATGTCGACCCTAACCACTTCACCCCGCGCCGATGGCTTTCGTATGCCAGCTGAATGGGAACCGCACAGCCAGACGTGGATGGTCTGGCCGGAGCGTCCGGACAACTGGCGACTGGGCGGCAAGCCCGCACAACACGCGTTCACCGCTGTGGCCAGGGCCATCGCCGAATTCGAACCAGTGACGGTCTGCGTATCCGCCGGACAATACGAGAATGCCAGTGCGCACCTGCAACACGAGCGTATCCGTGTCGTGGAAATGACCACCGACGACGCCTGGGTACGCGATACCGGGCCGACTTTCGTGACCAGCGCGCGCGGTGAACTGCGCGGCGTCGACTGGGGCTTCAATGCCTGGGGTGGTTTCGAGGGTGGTCTGTATTTCCCCTGGCTGCGCGACGACCAGGTCGCCAGCAAGATTCTTGGTCTGGAAGGCTGCGACGGTTACCGCACCGAAGGCTTCGTGCTCGAAGGCGGCTCGATTCACGTCGATGGCGAAGGCACCCTGATCACCACCGAGGAATGCCTGCTCAACCACAACCGCAATCCGCACCTGAACCGCGAGCAGATCGAAGCCGTGCTGGCCGAACACCTGGCCATCGACAAGGTCATCTGGCTGCCGGATGGCCTGTACAACGACGAGACCGATGGCCACGTCGACAACTTCTGCTGCTACGTACGCCCAGGTGAAGTGCTGCTGGCCTGGACGGACGATCGGGAAAACCCCAACTACCCGCGCTGCCAGGCCGCCCTGCACGTGCTGGAGAATACCCGTGACGCCAAGGGTCGTGCCCTGACCGTGCACAAGATGCCGATTCCCGGCCCGCTGTATGCAAGCGAGGAAGAATGCGCCGGAGTCGACCGCGTGCTCGGCAGCCAGGAACGTAGCCCGGAGGTACGCCTGGCCGGCTCCTACGTGAACTTCCTGATCGTCAATGGCGGCATCGTCGCGCCAAGCTTCGATGACCCCAGGGACGAGGAAGCCAAGGCCATGCTCGAACGCCTGTTTCCCGAGCATCGCGTGGTCATGGTGCCGGGCCGGGAGATCCTGCTGGGAGGCGGCAATATCCACTGCATCACCCAGCAGCAGCCACTGGCGCAGAAAGGCTGAACAGCCACCGCCGGGATCAGCGGCCGGTCACTCGGCCGCTTCCACTTCCTCCATGACCAGCGCCGGCTCGAAGGGCGCCGGCCGTGGCGTGTCATTGGTCGAAGGCGGCAGCATCGGCACAGCGAACGCCGGTTGCTCGCCGGTCAGGGTCTTCAGGAAAGCGGTGATGGAGCCGATCTCCCCCTCGCTCAACTGGCGCCCCAACTGCAGACGCGCCATCACGTCCACGGCCTTCTCCAGCTCCCAGTAGGCGCCATCGTGGAAGTAGGGGTAGGTCAGCTCGACATTGCGTAGCGTCGGTACCTTGAACAGGAAGCGGTCGGTATCCTTGCCGGTCAGACCGGCCACGCCCTCGGCGGGATTGTCGGTCTGGTAGGCCTCCACCAGGCCCATCTTCTGGAAGGAATTGCCGCCCATGGCCGGGCCGTTGTGGCAGGCCACGCAACCGATCGACTTGAACAGCTGATAGCCCTCCAGCTCGGCCGAGGACAAGGCCGCATCATCGCCCTTGAGCCACAGGTCGAAACGCGAGTTGGGCGTGACCAGGGTCTTCTCGAACTCGGCAATGGCATCGGTCACCGCATCCAGGGTGATCTCCTCGCTCTGGTAGACCCGCTTGAAGGACTCACGGTACTGCGGGATGGAGCGCAGCACGTCGATCGCCAGGATATGGGTGAAGGCCATTTCCTTGGGGTTGGCGATGGGGCCGGCGGCCTGTTCCTTGAGATCGGCGGCGCGACCGTCCCAGAACTGCGCCAGGTTCAGGCTGGAGTTGAGTACGGTCGGTGAATTGATCGGCCCCTGCTGCCAGTGGTGACCAATGGAGGTGGGCAAGTTGTCGCTGCCGCCCATGCTCAGGTTGTGGCACGAGTTGCAGGAGATGAACCCCGAACGCGACAGGCGCGGGTCGAAGAACAACTGCTTGCCCAGCTCGACCTTGGCGCTGTCGGTGGCCGTATAGGGCTGGATGGGTGAAACCGGCTCGTCGCTTCGTGGCACGGACCAGGCATCGAGACTCAGGCAAAGTCCCGCGATCAACAGAGAAATACTGCGCATGGAGAGCTCCTCGTTCTATCAGGCTTATTGGCCATCCCACGATGAGCGCAGTAGCAAGGCTGGCTTTTGACGGGGGTCAACCCTTGCCCTTAAACCATACAAAAACAAAGGATATACGCGCGCGTCATGTTGTCGCTCAAACAAAAGCCCGGAACCAGTCCGGGCTTTTGCATTGATACGAGCCGCAGCGTGGCGCGGCTCGGCACTCCAGCTTAGAGCAGCGGGATGCTGTAGCTGACGATCAGGCGGTTCTGATCGACGTCACCGGACGAGGTCTGGCTACGCAGAGCGGCGTTACGCCAGGCGAAGCCCACACCTTTCAGAGCGCCTTCCTGGAGCACGTAGCTGAGGGTCAGGTCACGCTCCCACTCTTTCTGGTCGCCGCCCACCGCCTTGATGTTGTCGCCCTTCATGTACAGTACGTTGGCGGTCAGGCCGGGAACACCGATCTTGCCGAAGTCATAGCCATACTGGGTGATCCAGGTACGCTCGCCGGCACGGCCGAAGTTGGTGATCTGGCGGTCGGTGATCAGGTAGGTAGTAGCACCACCCTGGCCTGGGATCGAACCCTGGTTCAGCTGGATGAAGTTGCTATCACCGGAAACCTGCTGGTAGCCGGCGCTCAGGGCATGGCCTTCCAGGCTGTAGGTGAAGAAGGCGCTCCAGGTGCGGTTGTCCACTTCACCGGTCGTGACACCATTCCCGTAGTAGCCGCTGCCCAGGTAACCGTCGGCCCGACCGGCCACACTGCCGTTCTTGCCGTCGGAGCCGGTGTCGAAATAGCGCAGATCGGATTTCAGCGAGCCAGCACCCAGCGCCAGCGTGTGGGTCAGACCCAGGAAGTGCTGCTTGTAGAAATCATCCAGATTGCCGTAGTAGTACTGAACCAGCAGATCCTTGTTGATCTTGTAGTCGGCACCGCCATAGTAGAACTTGTTGCTGTCCGCACCGGCACCGGCGCCAGCGATGGCCAGCGAATCAGTGTTGCTCGACGCACGCCCCTTGGAATGCTCCAGCTGACCCAGGATCAGGGTCAGGTTGTCAATTTCATTCGAGGTGATCTGCGCACCCTCGAAGGTCTGCGGGATCAGACGGCCATCGTTGAAAACCACGACCGGCAGCTTCGGCTGCAGGGTACCGATCTGGGCGATGGTCTTGGAAACGCGAATCTTGCCAGTCAGGCCCAGGCTGCTGAATTCGTCTACGGCGCTGTTGTCGCTGTCCGTCGGGAACAGGACACCGGGAGTACGGCTACGACCCGCCTTGTTGGTGCGGCTACCGGAGTCCAGCTTCACGCCCAGCAGGCCCAGCGCATCGACGCCGAAACCCACGGTACCCTCGGTGAAACCCGATTGCAGATTCAACTGGAATGCCTGACCCCATTCCTTGTTGCTCGGGCTATCGCTGTCACGGATATCGTTATTGAAATAGAAGTTACGCAGATCCAGCTTGGCCGTGCTGTCTTCGATAAAGGCAGCGTTAGCAGCGTTGCCCAGGGTCAGACCCAGAGTACCGACTGCTACGGCCAGCGCCAGGGAAGTTTTTTTCATCGTGATATCTCCAGTGTCTTTTCTTTTATTGGTTGCAGCACATCGGTCTGATGGGTGATGCCTCAACGGCACTAAATCAGCCGAATTCGGGGCACGACCGTCGGGCACCAGGCAGCCATAAAGACGCCACAGGTAACCTGGACGGCAGCACGAAAGCGCTCAGGAATGAAGGAATTGAAAGCGAAGGCGGCGGAAAAAGGGCATCGTTCGGTTCTCTGTATTGTTATTGTCGGCCGCTGTCTGGCCGTTACTGAATGGAATCTAGCACAGCAGGTTATGTGCCATGAACGACTGAAGTCGCATAACAACCAATATTTCAACATGTTACCGAAAATAGCGAGATAACCAGCGGCCGCTCAACTGGAGAAATGAGCAATTAGCCGCCGATAAAAAGGCAGCGCTGGGCGACTTTCCGCCACCATCAGCTCGTAACGATCTGGTTTTTTCCCTGGCGCTTGGCCTGGTACATGGCCGCGTCGGCACGGGCGTAGAGCACATCGAGCCCAGGATCACCGCTGCGCAGCGAGGTCAGTCCCTGGCTAACGGTGATGCCGAATGCGTTGCCCTCATGATTGAAAGCCAGGCGCTGGATTTCTCGCTGCAGGCGCTGGGCGATCTGCGACGCCAGCTCCGGTTCGCAGCCTGGAAACAATGCAGCGAACTCCTCGCCACCGATACGCCCGAACAGATCGCCGCGGCGCAAGACCGAGCTGGCGCAGCTGGCCAGTTGTTGCAGCACCTGGTCACCGACCTGATGGCCATAGCTGTCGTTTATGTGCTTGAAGTCGTCCAGATCCAGCAGCAGGAAGGCCAACGGCTGTCCCTGACTACGGGCCAGTTCGAACTCACCCTGAGCGCATTCGAAGAAGTGCCTGCGGTTGCTGCTCTGGGTCAGCACGTCAGTGGTAGCCAGGCGATGCAGCTCACCTTCGAGCTGCTTCTTCTCGGTGATGTCTTCGGCGATGCCGAAGATGATCGGCGACGCCAGGCTGTCGCTGTGACGGCCGATAAAGCACTTGTCGCTGAGCCAGCGAATCTCGCCATCTGCCCGAATGATACGGTACTCGCGGGCCTCGACTGCACCGGTATCCAGCACCTGGGCCATACTCTGCGCGGCGAATTCCAGATCGTCAGGGTAGATGCTGTTGAGCCATTCGCCGTAATCGGCCAGCAATAGCCCCGCCGAGCGCCCGAAGACCCGCTCATAGGCCGGGCTGACGTAAATGATCTGCTGGGTTTCCCAATCGAACGCCCAGAGCACAGCGTTGACGCTACCCAATAAGGTGCTGAACAGCTGCTCCCGCTCACGCAAACGGGTACCTTCCGCGCGGCTGTGCAACAGCGCCATGGTCAGCTCTTCCAGGTCGATAGTGCCGAGTTCATCCATATACCGATCCTGAGCAACGTCGAGTTGATTGCGGTGGGTTGCCAAGCGGGATCAAAAAAGCCCGCCGAGTGGCGGGCTTTTAGGTGGCAACCGGGTCAACTGCTATGACCGTCGGTGCTCCGGGCGGTTCACAGCCCCGTGTACGATTGCGTACCAGATCACACTGTGGCGGGGCGCAGGGAGTAGGTTTTGAGCTGCTCGGCAAAATCGCGCAGGGACTGAATGCCACTGGCTTCGGCGTCCTGCACCCAATGTTTCATCGCTTCGAGCATGTCGTGACCATTGGCACTGGTCTTGGCCCATATCAGCTGGAGCGCCAGGCGTTTCTCGTAGATGACCTTGAGCGCCTGGCTATGCGCCAGCATGGCGTCGATATGCACCTGCTGCTTGTCGTGCAGTAGGCTCGGCTCCCGCGACAGCAGCCGCTTGGCGCGACGGAACTGGTGACGCACGGACTCGTCGGCCTTGGCCAGCTCCTGCTTGACCAGCGGGCCGATTACCAATTTGCGGTACTGGGCCATGATCTGGAAGCGGTTGTTGAGGATCGCCATGGCGGTGTCCATGTCCAGAATCCCCTTGCCAGGAACCCGGTGAGCGATCGGCGCAACCCGCTGCACCTTGGCCAGGCGCAGGAAGCTGAACAGGCGTATCCAGGCCCAACCCATGTCGAATTCCCAGCGTTTGACTGACAGCTTGGCCGAGTTGGGATAGGTGTGATGGTTGTTGTGCAACTCTTCGCCGCCCACGATGATGCCCCAGGGCACCAGGTTGGTGGCCGCGTCGCGACACTCGAAGTTGCGGTAGCCCACGGCATGGCCGAGGCCGTTGATGACACCGGCGGCCCAGAACGGAATCCACATCATCTGGATCGCCCAGACGGTAAGGCCCAGCGCGCCGAACAGTGCCACATCGATGATCAGCATCAACGCGATACCGCCTATGGGAAACCGCGAGTAAATCTTGCGCTCGACCCAGTCATCAGGGCAATTCTTGCCGTAAATACGCAAAGTGTCCTGATTCTTCGCCTCTTCGGCATATAATTCGGCACCTTTACGCATTACCGTCCCCAGTCCCTTTACCACCGGGCTGTGGGGATCTTCAGCGGTTTCGCACTTGGCGTGGTGCTTGCGATGAATGGCCGTCCATTCACGGGTGTTCATGGCGGTGGTCAGCCACAGCCAGAAACGGAAGAAATGCTTGAGCGCAGGATGCAGTTCCAGAGAGCGGTGCGCCGAATAACGGTGCAGATAGACCGTTACGCTGACGATGGTGACGTGGGTCATCAGCAAGGTGACGATGATGAGCTGCCAGACCGACAGGTCGAGAAAACCGTTGTACCACATAGGTAGGGGCACCTCATTACAGAGAAAGACGCAGTGCGGCCGAAAGGCCAGCTCCCGCATTATCAACATCAGCAGTTGGAAAACCACTTGGTCTTTTGACTGAGGATGTTACAACGATGGCCCCAACAGTGACCTTCCCTCGAGATCAAGAATCGAATCACCCTTTATGAGCACTCGCCAAGGCGCATTACGCCTGACTTTGAACTACCTGGTGGCAGCCGGCCTGTGGATCATCTTCAGCGATATGCTGCTGGCATCGCTCGGCCTGACCGTCCGACAGACGGAGCAGATCCAGGTATGGAAGGGGTTGGTCTTCGTCCTGCTGACCAGCGCCATGCTGTATTTGACGATACGCCGTCACCTGGAACGGCAGGCACGCATCGGCACGGCCCTGCACGCCAGCGAAGAACGTCTCAGCCTGGCCCTGTCGGCAACCGAGGATGGTCTTTGGGACTGGAACCTGCGTCGCCAGACCGTTTACTACTCGACGGGTTATCACGCGCTGCTGGGCATGCAAGATGGCGAACTGAGCAATGATCGCGAACAGTGGGAACAGCTGCTGCACCCCGAGGATCGACCACATTACCAGCGCGTCCTCAGCGAATTCGTGCAGGCGACCAGCGACTCTTCTTACGAGAACACCTATCGCCTGCGCCATCGCGACGGCAGCTATCGCTGGGTGTTGTCACGTGGCCGTCTGCAAGTGGACGCGCAGGGCCGCCCGGAACGCTTCATCGGCACGGTAAGGGACATTACCCAGCGCCGCGCCGATGCCGACAGCCTGCGCCAGGCCGCTGCTGTGTTCGAAGCGACCCAGGAAGGCGTGCTGGTCACGGATGTGCGACAGAACATCGTGCATATCAACCCAGCGTTCAGCCGGATCACCGGCTACAGCGAAGCGGAAATCCTCGGCAAGCATCCAACGCTGCTGAAGTCCGGCCGTCACGACGCAGCCTTCTACCAGCACCTCTGGCATACCCTGCAAACCCTGGGCACCTGGAGCGGCGAGGTCTGGAACCGCCGCAAGGACGGTGAAATCTACCCGCAGTGGCAGTGCATCCGTGCCATCCACGACGACAACGGGCTGCTTAGCCACTATGTCGCGGTGTTCTCCGATATCAGCGTGCTCAAGCATTCCCAACATGAGCTGGATTACCTCGCCCACCACGACCCGCTAAGCAACCTGCCCAACCGCCTGCTGTTCACCGAGCGCGTCGAACACGCTCTGGAACGGGCGCAGAGCGAAGCACATCGCGGCGCGGTACTGGTGGTCGACCTGGATCACTTCAAGCACATCAATGAAAGCCTCGGCCATAACGTCGGCGACCTGCTGCTCAAGGCCACCGGCGAGCGTCTCGCCAAACAGCTCGACAAAGGTGCAACGCTGGCCCGCCTGGGCGGCGACGAGTTCGGCCTGCTCAGTGAAGATTGCCCCCAGGCTGAACAGGCCGCCTGCCTGGCTCAACAACTGGTCGATTGCCTCAACGAGCCCTTCATGCTCGACGGCCAGGAGTTGTTCATCTCCGCCAGCGTCGGCATCTGCCTGTACCCGGACGACGCACAGACCGTCGAAGAGGTGCTGCGCAATGTGGACTCGGCCCTGTTCAAGGCGAAGAGCAGCGGCCGTGAGGGTTTTGCCTTCTATGGCCAGGAGCAGACCGAATACGCGCGCCAGCGTGTAGAGCTGGTCGCCGGCATGCGTCATGCGCTCGAAAACGACGAACTGCGCGTGCACTACCAGCCACTGTGCTGCCTCGTCGATGGGCGGATGATCGGGGTCGAAGCGCTGGTGCGCTGGCAACATCCGCAGCGTGGCCTGGTACCGCCTGGCGAGTTCATTCCGATTGCCGAGGACAGCGGCATGATCAACGCCATCGACGCCTGGGTGCTGGAGCATGCTTGCCGGCAGATGGTTGCCTGGCGGGCGTCGGGTAGCAAACTGCAGTTCGTGGCGGTGAACATTTCCAGCCGCCTGTTCAACCGTGGCGAGCTCGACCAGCGGGTCGCTCAGGTGCTGGCCGATACCGGACTGCCGGCAGACTGTCTGGAACTGGAAGTGACCGAGAGCGCGGTGATGGATGACCCGGATCAGGCCCAGGCGCTGCTCGAACGCCTGCGCAGCCTGGGCGTACGCCTGGCCATCGATGACTTCGGTACCGGTTATAGCTCCCTGGCACGCCTCAAGCGCTTGCCGGTGCACAAGCTGAAACTCGATCAGAGCTTCGTCACCGGCCTGCCCCACGACAAGGACGACCTGGCGATCACCCGTGCTGTCATCGCCCTCGCCCACAGCATGGAAATGAAGGTACTCGCCGAAGGCGTGGAACGTGCCGAACAGCAGGACTATCTGCACCGACTCGGCTGCGATTACGCACAGGGTTACTTCATCGGCCGGCCCGTACCAGCCGATGCGCTGAACCTGGAGTAGCGGCGGATCACTCAGCGAGCCCTATCGACAGAGATAGCGCTCGCTCGGCGCGTGCAGCCCCCAGGATGTATGACGCAGAGCCGAAGAATCAGAACAACGCCTTGCGCGCCTCGCTGCCAAGCACGTCTTCGGGGCGCTGGGAAATGGCCTCGGCGACCTGATAAGCCCGCTGCACCGCAGGGCGGTTGCCCATACGCGCCAGCCAGGCGGCCATGCTGGGGAAGTCTTCGAGACGCTGACGCTGCAGCTCCCAGCCTTTTGCCCAGGGGTAGATGGCCATATCGGCAATCGAGTAATCGCCGGCCACGTACTCGCGACCTTCCAGCCGACGGTCCAGCACCCCGTACAGGCGCGCGGTTTCCTTCACGTAGCGGTCGATGGCGTACGGGATCTGCTCGGGAGCGAAACGCACGAAATGATGATTCTGCCCGGCCATTGGCCCGAGGCCGCCCATCTGCCAGTGCAGCCACTGCTGAACCTCGACACGCAGACGCGGCTGCAGTGGCAGGAAACGCCCGATCTTGTCGGCCAGGTACTCGAGGATCGCGCCGGACTCGAACACTGAGATCGGTTCGCCGCCATCGCTGGGATTGTGGTCGACGATGGCCGGAATCCGGTTGTTCGGCGCGATTTTCAGGAAGGCTGGTTCGAATTGCTGGCCGGTACCGATATTCACCGGATGCACGTTGTAGTCCAGCCCGCTCTCTTCGAGAAAGATGCTGATCTTGTGGCCGTTGGGGGTCGTCCAGTAATGGAGGTCGATCATGGGGCACTCCTGTCGATCGGGCGCAGCCGCCTTACGGCTGTCGGTAGGTATCTTGGAGCGGAGCCGTCAGCGCAGAGTTCAGGCCCGGTGACCCGCCCTGCGCGCGAGGCGTCCAGCATGCTGTCGCCACGCCGATGGCGCAACGGCACTTTTCAGCACATCAGGTATACCGCCTCTCGCTCTGTGGGCCGCAAGCGAGGCACAATCGAAACGCCGTATGCCGATGGCAGCGGTTCAGTCACTCCACACGCGAAGGTTGCCGATCCGGATGTCGTCCCCCTCACTGCGCCACTCACTGCGTCGTCTCTGGGCACTGGACAAGTTCAGCTACAGCCTGCGGGTGTTCATCGCCCTCGGCGGCAGCCTGGCGCTGTGCTGGTACCAGGGCTGGATGCACAGCCTGATCCCGCTGTTCCTCGGCGTGATCGCCAGCGCCCTGGCGGAAACCGACGACAGCTGGCAGGGCCGGCTCACCGCCCTGCTGGTGACCCTGGGCTGCTTCAGCGCCGCGGCCTACACGGTGGAATTCCTGTTCCCCTACCCGTGGCTGTTCGTCAGCGCCCTGGCCTTGTCGACCTTCGCCCTGACCATGCTCGGCGCCCTCGGGGAGCGCTTCGCCACCCTTGGCTCGGCGACGCTGATCCTGGCGGTGTACAGCATGATCGGCGTGGAGCAGCGTGGCGGTATCGCCGGCCTGTGGCTGGAGCCCTTGCTGCTTGTCGCGGGGGCTGCCTGGTACGGCGTGCTGTCGGTACTGTGGAACGCGCTGTTCGCCCATCAACCGGTGCAGCACAGCCTGGCGCGCCTGTTCCGCGAACTGGGCCTGTATCTCAAGCTCAAGGCGGCACTGTTCGAACCACTGCGCCAGTTGGATGTGGAAGCGCGTCGCCTGGCCCTGGCCAAGCAGAACGGTCGAGTGGTGGCGGCGCTCAACGCGACCAAGGAAATCATCCTGCACCGGGTCGGCAACGGTCGCCCAGGCCCGAAAGTCAGCCGCTACCTGAAGCTGTACTTTCTCGCTCAGGACATCCACGAGCGCGCCAGCTCCTCGCACTACCCCTACAACGCCCTGGCCGAGGCGTTCTTCCACAGCGACGTGATGTTCCGCTGCCAGCGTCTCCTGCGCCTGCATGGCAAGGCCTGCCATGCGCTGGCCCAGGCCATCGAGCTGCGCCAGCCGTTCGAGTATGGCGAGCAGCACGGCCAGGCCCTGGCCGATCTGCAGGCGTCGCTGGAGCATCTGCGTATCCAGAGCAATCCGGCGTGGCGCCACCTGCTGCGCTCGCTCGGCGCCCTGGCCGGCAACCTCGGCACCCTCGACCGCCTGCTGGGCAGCACCAGCAATCCGGATGCCCTGGCCGAGGAGCAGGACAGCTCCCTGCTCGACCGCGAGCCGCAATCGCTGCGTGACGTCTGGGAACGTATCCGCCTGCAGCTGACACCCACGTCCCTGCTGTTTCGTCACGCCCTGCGCCTGTCCATCGCCCTGGCCGCGGGCTACGGCGTGCTGCACTGGATTCACCCGACCCAGGGCTACTGGATTCTGCTGACGACTCTGTTCGTCTGTCAGCCGAATTATGGTGCCACGCGGATGAAGCTGGTGCAGCGCATCATCGGCACCGTACTCGGCCTGCTGCTCGGCTGGGCATTGATCGAGCTGTTCCCCAACGCCCTGGTGCAGGCGTTCTTCGCCGTCGCGGCCGGCGTGGTGTTCTTCGCCACACGCTCCAGTCGCTACACCGTGGCAACGGCAGCGATCACCCTGCTGGTGCTGTTCTGCTTCAACCAGGTGGGCGACGGCTATGGGCTGATCCTGCCGCGCCTGTTCGATACCCTGCTCGGCAGCCTGATCGCCGGCCTGGCGGTGTTTCTGATCCTGCCGGACTGGCAGGGCCGACGCCTGAATCGGGTGCTCGCCAATACCCTGAGCTGCAACAGCACCTACCTGCGCCAGATCATCCGCCAGTACGCCGAAGGCAAGCGCGACGACCTCGCCTATCGCCTGGCCCGGCGTAACGCGCACAACGCCGACGCGGCGCTGTCGACCACCCTGGGCAACATGCTCATGGAGCCGGGCCACTTCCGCAAGGAGGCGGACATCGGCTTCCGTTTCCTGGTGCTGTCCCACACCCTGCTCAGCTACCTGTCGGGCCTGGGTGCGCACCGGGGTGAGGTGCTGCTGGCCGACGAACAGAGCGACCTGCCAGCCAGTGCCCGGCGTCTGGCCGACAGCCTCGACGAAATCGCTCACAGTCTGGCCGAAAAGCGTCCGGTGGCCATTCAGAGCGACAGCGAGGAACAGCTCGCCAGTGCCCTGGAACAAATCCCGGAAGAGCTGGATGACGCACAACGCCTGGTACAGACGCAACTGGCGCTGATCTGCCGACAACTCGGCCCGTTGCGTACCCTGGCCGCCCACCTGCTCAAGCAGAAGCGCGGCGAGCAGGCCTGAAGGACTGCCGCTGCGCTGCACTAGGTGACGCTGAGCGGCAGCTGAACATCGCCGAAATCGCTGGAAAACTGGCGGTATATTTCCGACAACGCGTTCATTTCGTTAACCACTTCAAACTCGTGGTTTGTTAATGGCGGCTCGATCACAAAAGCCTGCCAAAGCCGCCCTCATACCGCTCTGATGGTTCAGCCCTTGCTTCGCTCCCCCCGAACAATAATCAGATTGATAGGGTGAGAGGCGATGAGCGACAGCACGAAACAGGTAACCTCGGGTGCCCACCTGAAATGGGCATTCAGCCTGGCCCTGGGACTCGGCTGTTGCAGCGCCGCCAGTTGGGCCGCACCATTGCCACCGCAGCATCTGATGCCTGCCGTCCAGAATGAATTCGCACGCCTGTATGACCTCCCCGACCACCTTCTGCGCCTGCAGCTGGAGCCGACTCTGGAGATCTTTCCAGAGTACCGTGAAGCGTTGATGCGCTACCTCGGGCAGGACGCCTCGGAGCAGCGCAGGCGTATGCTCGCCGACCTGTCCAGGGCGACGGATAGCGAAATCGCCGCCTGGTTCAAGAGCACCGAGGGGAAGATAGCGACCGGCATGGTGGTCACCGCCGCACTCGCTAACGCCATCAGCAATCGATCCGACGGTAGCTCCGCAAGGAAAAGCGCTGTCGATACCATACCGGCCCCCGAGCCAGACCCGGCACCAACGCCACAGCCGGAGCCAGAGCCAGAGCCACAACCCGAACCGCAACCAGAACCAGAGCCCGTACCAGAACCAGAACCGCAGCCACAACCGGGGAACTTCCGCACCGAGGAGTTCAACAAAGGCCGCCACCTGGGTGCGGTAGGCACTGAATATGCCTACGCCAAAGGCGCCACGGGCAAAGGTGTCGTCATCGCGATCAACGACACGGGCATGGATATCAACGATGTGGATCTGCGCGAGCAGATCGCGCCCGGCGGCGAACAGATCCGCGATGACGGCCCGCAGATGCGCGATACCGCCTCTCACGGAACGGCGGTGGGCAAGGCCGCCGCGGCCCAGAAGAACGGCATCGGTACCCATGGAGTGGCACATGGCGCGAAGCTTTTACCCATTATCGCGCTGGACAGCGGCACCGGCCTGGGCCTCGGCGAGGCGGATCGAGTCGAGCGCGAAATCGCCTATAACGCCAAGGTTTCCAACAACAGTTGGAGCAGCGGCTGGAGCAGCGAGTACGTGCAGAGCTACATTGGCCCGGCCTATCAGCGTGGTGTCGATGCCGGCATCATCTACGTATTCGCCGCCGGTAATGCCGGTGCCGCACAACCCAGCCAGCAGGCCCTGCTGCCTCTCGAAGTGCCAGGGCTCAAAGGGCAGTGGCTGGCAGTCGTCGGCGTCGACACGGGTAGCAGCACAGGCACGATCGCCGGCAGTTCCAACCGCTGTGGTGCGGCCAAGGAATGGTGCATCGCCGCGCCCTGGCAGATCCCTGTATCGAACGCCGACGGCAGCGTCGGCGAGGTGGCTGGCACATCCATTGCCGCACCTCAGGTCAGTGGCGGCCTGGCGATCCTGCTGGAGCTGTTCCCAACCCTGTCTCCTGCGCAAGTCGTGCAACGACTGCTGACATCGGCTAACAAACAGGGCGACTACGCCAATCAGGATATTTACGGCCAGGGCGTGATGGATCTTCGTGCTGCCAGCGAGCCCATCGGCATGCTGATGATCGAAAGGAACAGCGGCGAGATCATGGCGCTCAGCCAATCCGCGATTGCCGAAAGCTCAGCGATGGGTAATGCCATTCGCTCATCGCTGGCCAAGGTTGATCTGGTACTCAAGGACAGCCTCGACACCCCCTTCCTGCTCAAGGGCGATCTGCTGTCGAGCAAGCAGGCCGATGAATACACACGCATAGACTCTGGCAAATACCTGGCACGCCTGGAGCAGGAAAGCAGAATGCAGCGCTTCGCCACCGATGGAGGCCTGACCCTGAACTACAGCACCGGCGGCGAAGGCTCCGGGCTCGAAGCCATGGGCGAGGTCCAGGCCTGGCAGTCGCTCACCTCGCAAACGGCCTTCAGCGCCACATTCAACAGCGATCCCTCGTGGAACCAGGGGCTGGCCCGACTGCAACCGAACCTGGCCAGCGCCAGCATCACCGAGGCACTGGGCAATCCCTACCTGAGCCTGGGCGAACAGGCCAGCGGCGCCGGCCTGCACCAGCAGCTTGGGCAGAACTGGCAAACCGGAGTACAGCTTCAGACAGCTCGCGCAGCGGAGCACTTCACCGACAAGCCAGCCACAGAGAGGCAGCAAAGCATCCAGACCGAGCTGGCCTACGCAGCGGACAATGGCATCGTCGCCAGCTGGCAGGTGGGCGTACTCAACGAGGAACAGCGGCTGCTCGGCTCACAGAGCGAAACCCTGCTCGGCCGCGGCAGTGCCCGCACCCTGTTCAACGGCTTCAACCTGAGCGTGCCGCTGAGCGAACGGTGGCAAGTCTATGGCCGTTACAACGGCGGCCAGAGTCATCTCAAGGGCAGCGGTTGGGCCGATGGCAGCAAGCTGAGCAGCAACAGCTTCACCCTTGGTCTGAACGGCCAGCCAGCCGACGGCCTGCAAATAGGTGCGCTGGCCTACCAGCCACTGCGCGTCAAAGGCGGCACACTGTCGACTCAACTGCCGACCGGGCTCAACGCCGACAACAGCGTGGCCTGGAACGCCGTCGACCTGAGCCTCAAGCCGGACGGCCGCCACATGGAATACGAAACCTACTTCCGCTACGAGCTCCCGGCCTGGGCGCTCACCTTCAAAGGTAGCCTGCTGCGCGTCGAGGACTATGCCAACCAGGCAGGGAACGACGACACCTTGCTGCTGCTCAACGCCCGACTGCAGTACTAGAGGTCGCCGAGTACCGACAGCGGCACGCCAGGGATGGCGTTCTCAAGTGGCAAGTGCTGCACGATTCTCCGACCGGCCTGTACAATCGCTCCGGCCTAACCGCCTTCTGCCTGCACGCCCGCGTGAAATCGCCAGCGATGCCCATCAACGCATTCCGAGCCCTTGCATGGACAAACAGCCCATCGTGCAGCAGGTCATCGAGCGACTCGATGCCGACCTGCTGGCCGCCGAGCAGGCAGCGCGGGTCGCTCACGAAACGGCGACCCATGAAGAGAACATCGCCGAAAACAAGTACGACACCCTGGGCCTGGAAGCGGCTTACCTGGCTGCCGGACAGGCTCTCCGGGTGGAGGAAATCGGGCTGAGTCTGCGGGCATGGCGGCAGTTGCAACTGCGCCCCTACGACGAAGCGCTGGGCATCCGTCTTAGCGCTCTGGTGCTGCTGGCCGATGACAACGGCCAGCAGCAATGGCTGTTCCTCGGCCCGGATGGGGCGGCTATCAAGGTACGCGTGCAACAGCGGGAAATTCTCGTGCTCAGCCCCAACGCACCGCTTGGCCAGCGCTTGCTGGGTCGCCATCCGGGTGACGAAATCGAGCTACAGATCGGCGGCCGGCTGCAACATCACGAAATCATCGAGGCGTACTGAATAACGCCAAGGCGTCAGGCTGGCGTGCCAGACTGCAGATCGCGCCAGGTCAGGTACAGACGCAGATCGAACTCCAGCTGCCCATAGTCCGGCAGCATGTATTCGCAGAGTTTGTAGAACGCCTTGTTGTGGTCGCTCTCCTTCAGGTGTGCCAGCTCGTGCACCACGATCATCTGCAGGAACTGCGGCGCGGCCTCGCGGAACAGCGAGGCGACGCGAATTTCCTTCTTGGCCTTGAGCTTGCCGCCCTGCACCCGCGAGATCGTCGTGTGCAGGCCGAGCGCGCGATGCGTCAGGTCGAGGCGATTGTCGAACAGCACCTTGTCGATGGCCGGCGCGTTTTTCAGGTGCTCCTGCTTGAGCGCCATGACATAGGCGTACAGCGCCTTGTCGCTCTGGATGGCGTGACGCCCCTGGTATCGCTGCGCCAGATAGTCGCCCAGCCGCTCTCCGGCGATCATCTGGCGCACCTGATCCTGCAGCGAGGCGGGATAACCCTGGAGATACTTCAATGGCGTCATGACGGTTTACGGTAGTGGAGGCTGGCGGCGGATTATGCCGTAACCTACAGCGGCACCACACGCAGCAGCCGCCCTTCGGCGCTGTCGGTAAGCAGGTACAGCGCGCCGTCAGGCCCGTTGTACACACCGCGGATGCGCTCTTCGAGCTCCTGGAACAGGATGTCTTCGCCGGCCAGCCGGCCTTTCGCCAGGCGCACGCGGCGCACGCTCTTTTCGGCCAGAGTCGAGACGAAAAGATCGCCCTTCCACTGCGGGAAACGGTCACCGGTGTATAGCGCCAGCCCCGAAGGTGCCACCGATGGCGTCCAGTGCAGTTGCGGCGACAGATAACCAGGCAGCTCGGTGAATGGTGTGACCATCGCCCCGGTGTAATCGACGCCGAAGGAGGTCAGCGGCCAGCCGTAATTGCCGCCGGCCTGGATCAGATTCAGCTCATCGCCGCCCTTTGGGCCGTGCTCGTGGCTGTAGAGGCGCTTGCGCTTGCCGTCGTAGACGATGCCCTGAACGTTGCGATGGCCGAGGCTGTAAATCTCCTCGGCAGCACCCGCCTGGCCGCGAAGCGGATTGTCTTCTGGAATACTGCCGTCACGGTTCAGACGCACCGTCTTGCCCAGGTGGTTGGCTGGATTCTGCGCCTGCTCGCGCCAATCGAAGCCATCTCCAAGGGTCAGCACCAGGGTATCGTCGGGCAGAAAGGCGATCCGTCCACCGTAGTGTGACGCCCCCGCCTTGGCCGGCTGGGCGGTGAACAGCACCTCGAGGTCGCGCAACTCTCCATCGACCAATCGGGCCCGAGCCAGCCGCGTATTGTTGGCGTCGATGCTGCCATGGGCATAGCTCAGGTAGATCCAGGGATCGCTGGCGAACTCCGGATCCAGCGCCACTTCCATCAAGCCAGCCTGGGTGGCGACGAAGGGCGCGGGCAAACCGCCAACCGGATCTGCCTGCAGTTTGCCCTGGGCATCGATCAGCCGCAGTCGACCCACGCGCTCGGTGACCAACATGCGACCATCGGGCAGGAAGGCCAGCGACCAGGGGTGCTCCAGGCCGCTGGTAACGGTTTCGATACGGTAATCGGCATGGGCCAAGGCACCTACGCAAAGACCGAGCGCCAGCAAGACAGCTTTCAACGTCACACCTTTGGTTCGAAGAGAGATCATTAACGGCCGGCACCGCTGAAGCGTGCGAAGGCCAAACTGCCAAGGCTGCCGCAGACCATCAGCGCCAGCGTACCGGCCAAGGTGCGGTTGGCACCGATCAGCGTCGGCATGGGCGCTATGGCGTTGGCCACGCTTAGCGCCAACCAGACTGCCAAGGCGCCGGCGAGCAGAAAAACCAACCAGCGCAGGGTGCCCAAGACAGACGCGAGCCAAGCGGCCAATGGCAGCGCGACAATGAATGCAGCGATAACCAGCGCAGCGAACGTGGGACTGAAGCCGAAAAGATCATGCAGCGTTGCCTGTATCCGCACACCCGGGGAAATACTGGCGCCAAGCTGTTGCAGAGCCGCGAGATTGAACTGGGTTTGAACGATGCTGCCGAGCAGCGTGGCCACGAGGACGGCCAGGCAGAACGGCCGCCAGAGGCGGGAATTTGGGGGCATGAGCGCCGACATCCTGAAACACGTGGCGGCAGTATGGCGTAGAGCACGCACCAAGGCGGCGCAGGTGTTTTACATGGTTTTACGCCGCCCCGCCGCAGAACGGATAATGCTGGTTCGGCTGAGATTGTCAGGGGCGATTACAGGAGACAACGGCTGTTCGAATCACCAACCGCCTGCGCCCAAGCATGCGGGCTGAAGCCCACTCTACGAGTGCGCTTTTTGTAGCCTGCAAGGGTGGACGACGCTTCACCTACCCGGCCCGCCCCGTCCACCGCTCTGCAACCGCGATGGTGGATGAAAAGAGCGTCATCCACCCTACGTCCGCTTGAACCTTGTAGCGGCCTGGCGGTCATCCCCTGCTTTGGAACATGTCTCCCCCAAAGGGCTTATCCAATCACGACCTCGCCTTGACGCTTTCGGCAATCCCCCGGTCGTTTTTGCACCCGGTCGATAAGGCGCCGAGGCATATGCTCCCCACAAAGCGCCAGCAACGAATCTGGTGCCACCAATCAAGGGGAGCAGCCTGATGAGCCCAGCCGAATTGCACGCCGACAGCATCGTCATCGACGGTCTGATCATCGCCAAGTGGAACCGCGAACTGTTCGAGGACATGCGCAAGGGCGGCCTGACCATGGCCAACTGCACGGTGTCGGTCTGGGAGGATTTTCAGGAGACCATCGACGCCATCGCCTCGAGCCAGAAACTGATCCGCGAGAACAGCGACCTGGTAATGCAGGTACGCAGCACCGCCGATATCCGCCGCGCCAAGGAGCTGGGCAAGACCGGCATCCTCTTCGGTTTCCAGAATGCCCATGCGTTCGAGGATCAGATCGGCTACGTGGAGATCTTCAAGCAGCTCGGCGTGGGCATCGTGCAGATGTGCTACAACACCCAGAACCTCGTCGGTACCGGCTGCTACGAGCGTGACGGCGGCCTGTCCGGTTTCGGTCGCGAGATCGTCGCCGAGATGAACCGCGTCGGCGTGATGTGCGACCTGTCCCACGTCGGCAGCAAGACCAGCGAGGAAGTCATCCTCGAATCGAAGAAACCCGTCACCTATTCGCACTGCCTGCCTTCCGGGCTGAAGGAACACCCGCGCAACAAATCCGACGCCGAATTGAAGTTCATCGCCGACCATGGCGGCTTCGTCGGCGTGACCATGTTCGCGCCCTTCCTGGCCAAAGGCATCGACTCGACCATCGACGACTACGCCGAGGCCATCGAGTACGTGATGAATATCGTTGGTGAAGACGCCATCGGCATCGGCACCGACTTCACCCAGGGCCACGGCCAGGACTTCTTCGAATACCTGACCCACGACAAGGGCTACGCCCGGCGTCTGACCAACTTCGGCAAGATCGTCAACCCGCTGGGTATCCGCACCGTGGGCGAGTTCCCCAACCTCACCGAAACCCTCATCAAGCGCGGCATGAGCGAGCGCACCGTGCGCAAGGTCATGGGCGAAAACTGGGTGAGGGTGCTGGCCGACGTCTGGGGCGAATAGGCCGGACGCGACGCCCGATCCACCCTACAAACGACTTGATTATGGAGTTATCCACATGGCCACCCACGCCCCCGAAATGCCCATCCAGGTCGATGACGAAACTGGCGTCTGGACGACCGACGCTCTGCCGATGCTCTACGTGCCGCGGCATTTCTTCGTCAACAACCACATGGGTATCGAGGAAGTGCTCGGCGCCGACACGTACGCCGAAATTCTCTACAAGGCCGGCTACAAATCCGCCTGGCACTGGTGCGAGAAGGAAGCCGAGTGCCATGGCATCGAAGGCGCCGCGGTGTTCGAGCACTACATGAAACGCCTTTCGCAGCGCGGCTGGGGGCTGTTCGAAGTGGAGAAGCTCGACCTCGACGCCGGTACCGCCGAAGTGCGCCTCAAGCATTCGGCCTTCGTGTATGTGTACGGCAAGGTCGGCCGCAAGGTGGACTACATGTTCACCGGCTGGTTCTCCGGCGCCCTCGACCAGATCCTGGCAGCCAAGGGCAGCGCCATCCGTACGGTCACCGTGCAGGAATACGGCGGTTCCGAAGAAGGCCACGACGATGGCCTGTTCGTCACCCGCCCGCTCTGACCTATTCAAATCAGGAGCGCCACTCGATAAAGGCGCTCCAGACCCGCGTTAACCGTGAACGCAAAACATAGCGTGTACAGGCACCTCTAAAAACGTAGGCGAGGCAGTCAGCGCAAGGCAAAAACAGGCGAAAAAGCGCAGTTTACGAGTTGTAAATGAGCATTTTGATTGGACTCGCACACGAGCCTGTTTTTAACGCAGCGATGACAACGTAGGTAGTTTTTAGAGGTGCCATGCCGTCGCCGAATCGAGGAGAAGGTCATGGCCTTCGAAGCAATGTTCCAGCCGATCCAGATCGGCAAACTGACCATCCGTAACCGTGTGCTCTCCACTGCGCACGCGGAGGTGTATGCCACCGACGGCGGCATGACCACCGACCGCTACGTGAAGTACTACGAGGAAAAGGCCAAGGGCGGCATCGGCCTGGCGATCTGCGGCGGCTCCTCGGTGGTCGCCATCGACAGCCCGCAACACTGGTGGGCCTCGGTGAACCTGGCGACCGACCGCATCATCCCGCACTTCCAGAACCTGGCCGACGCCATGCACAAGCACGGCGCCAAGATCATGATCCAGATTACCCACATGGGCCGTCGCTCGCGCTGGGATGGCGGCCACTGGCCGACCCTGATGTCGCCGTCCGGCATCCGTGAACCGGTGCATCGCGCCACCTGCAAGACCATCGAGGAAGAAGAAATCTGGCGCGTCATTGGCAACTACGCGCAAGCAGCTCGTCGCGCAAAGGCGGGCGGCCTGGATGGCGTCGAGCTGTCCGCCGTGCACCAGCACATGATCGACCAGTTCTGGTCGCCACGGGTCAACAAGCGCACCGACGAATGGGGCGGCACCTTCGAAGGCCGCATGAAGTTCGGCATGGAAGTGCTCAAGGCAGTGCGCGCCGAAGTGGGCGACGATTTCTGCGTGGGCATGCGCATCTGCGGGGACGAGTTCCACCCGGACGGCCTGTCCCACGACGACATGAAACAGATCGCCAAGTACTACACCGACACCGGCATGCTCGACTTCCTCGGCGTGGTCGGTTCGGGATGCGATACCCACAACACCCTGGCCAACGTCATTCCCAACATGAGCTACCCGCCGGAGCCGTTCCTGCACCTGGCGGCCGGTATCAAGGAAGTGGTCAACGTGCCGGTGCTGCACGCGCAGAACATCAAGGATCCCAACCAGGCCACACGTATTCTCGAAGGCGGCTACGTGGACATGGTCGGCATGACCCGCGCGCATATCGCCGATCCGCACCTGATCGCCAAGATCAAGATGGGCCAGGTCGACCAGATCAAGCAGTGCGTCGGTGCCAACTACTGCATCGACCGCCAGTACCAGGGCCTGGACGTGCTGTGCATCCAGAATGCCGCGACCAGCCGCGAATACATGGGCCTGCCACACATCATCGAGAAATCCACCGGGCCCAGGCGCAAGGTAGTGGTGGTCGGTGGCGGCCCTGCCGGGATGGAGGCGGCGAGAGTCGCAGCGGAGCGTGGCCACGACGTGACGCTTTTTGAAAAACAGGACAGCCTTGGCGGACAGATCACCCTGGCCTCGAAAGCGCCGCAACGCGACCAGATCGCCGGCATCACCCGCTGGTATCAACTGGAACTGGCGCGCCTGGGCATCGATCTGCGCCTGGGCACCGCGGCGGACGTGGACACCATCAATGACCTGCGCGCCGACATCGTCGTCCTCGCCAACGGCGGTCACCCGTTCCTCGAACAGGTCGAGCACTGGGGCGCGGACGAAGGCCTGGTGGTCAGCAGCTGGGACATCCTCAGCGGCAAGGTGGCACCGGGCAAGAACGTACTGGTGTACGACACCATCTGCGAATTCACCGGCATGTCGGTGGCAGACTTTCTCGCCGACAAGGGCTGCCAGGTCGAGATCGTCACCGACGACATCAAGCCCGGCGTGGCCATCGGCGGCACCAGTTTCCCGACCTACTACCGCAGCATGTACCCCAAGGAAGTGATCATGACCGGCGACATGATGCTGGAGAAGGTCTATGCCGAGGGCGACAAGAAGATTGCCGTGCTGGAGAACGAATACACCGGCGCCAAGGAAGAGCGGGTGGTCGATCAGGTGGTCGTGGAGAACGGCGTGCGCCCGGATGAAGGGCTCTATTACGCGCTGAAGGAAGGCTCACGCAACAAGGGCCAGATGGATATCGACGCGCTGTTCGCCATTCAACCGCAGCCAAGTCTGAGCCAGGTCGGTGACGGCTACCTGCTGTTCCGTATCGGCGACTGCGTGGCCCAGCGCAACACCCATGCGGCGATCTATGACGCGCTGCGCCTGTGTAAAGACTTTTAAGCAGCCTCCCTGTAGGAGCCGGCTTGCCGGCGATGAACGATAACGCGGCCCAAGCGATAACCGCGGAGCCCGAATCGCTGGCAAGCCAGCTCCTACAAGACCCTTGCGGGAGCTTCACCATGCTTAGCACCATTCTCCCCATCCTGCTGTTCGCCGCCCTGGGCCTGGCCGTACTGGGCGCGGCGAAACGCTTCTTCATGTGGCGTCGCGGGCGGCCGTCGAAGGTCGACTGGCTCGGTGGCCTGCTGAAAATGCCGCGCCGTTATCTGGTCGATCTACATCATGTGGTCGAGCGCGACAGCTACATGTCCAGGACTCACGTGGCCACCGCTGGCGGCTTCGTGCTCGCCGCCGTGCTGGCGATCGTCGTGCATGGTTTCGGCCTGCACAACCGCATCCTCGGCTTCGCCCTGCTGGCCGCGACGGCGTGCATGTTCATTGGCGCGCTGTTCGTCGCCAAGCGTCGGCGCAACCCGCCAGCGCGCCTGTCGAAAGGCCCATGGATGCGCTTGCCGAAAAGCCTGCTGATGTTTTCGGTGAGTTTCTTTATCGCCACGCTGCCGGTTGCCGGCATCCTGCCGGATGACTTTTCTTGGCAGAGCAGCGGCGGCTGGATTCTCGCTACGCTGCTGTCTGTCGGTGTGGCCTGGGGGGTGTCCGAGCTGTTCTTCGGCATGACCTGGGGCGTGCCAATGAAGCACGCCTTCGCCGGCGCCCTGCACCTGGCCTGGCACCGCCGCAGCGAACGCTTTGGCGGTGGCCGCTCCACCGGGCTGAAAGCTCTCGATCTCGACGATCCGGAAGCGCCGCTGGGCGTGGAAAAACCCAGCGACTTCACCTGGAACCAGTTGCTCGGCTTCGATGCCTGCGTGCAGTGCGGCAAGTGCGAGGCCATGTGCCCGGCCTTCGCCGCCGGCCAGCCGCTGAACCCGAAGAAGCTGATCCAGGACATGGTCATCGGCCTGGCCGGCGGCAGCGACGCCAAATTCGCCGGCTCGCCCTACCCGGGCAAACCGCTGGGCGAGCACAGCGGCGGGCCGCACCAGCCGATCGTGTCGTTGCAGGGCAAGGCGCTGGTCGATGCGGACACCCTGTGGTCATGCACCACCTGCCGCGCCTGCGTAGAGGAATGCCCGATGATGATCGAGCATGTCGACGCCATCGTCGACATGCGCCGCCACCTGACCCTGGAGAAAGGCTCGACGCCGAACAAGGGCGCCGAAGTCCTGGAAAACCTCATCGCCACCGACAACCCGGGCGGCTTCGCACCGGGCGGGCGACTGAACTGGGCGGCGGATCTGAACCTGCCGCTGATGAGCGAAAGGAAACACGCCGACGTACTGTTCTGGGTTGGCGACGGTGCATTCGACATGCGCAACCAGCGCACCCTGCGCGCCTTCGTGAAGATCCTCAAAGCCTCCGGCGTGGACTTCGCCGTGCTCGGCCTGGAAGAGCGCGACAGTGGTGACGTGGCCCGTCGCCTCGGGGACGAAGCGACCTTCCAGCAACTGGCCAGGCGCAATATCGCCACCCTCGCCAAGTACCAGTTCAAGACCATCGTCTCCTGCGACCCGCACAGCTTTCACGTTCTGAAGAACGAGTACGGCGCCCTGGGCGGCCACTATCAGGTCATGCACCACAGCACCTTCATCGAGATGCTGATGCAGCGCGACCTGCTCGCCCTTGGTCAACACAAGGGCGGTAGCGTGACCTATCACGACCCCTGCTACCTGGGCCGCTACAACGGCGAGTACCAGGCGCCGCGCGCGGTGCTCAAGGCCATCGGCATCGAGGTCAGGGAAATGGCCCGCTCCGGCTTCCGCTCGCGCTGCTGTGGCGGCGGTGGCGGCGCGCCGATCACCGATATCCCCGGCAAGCAGCGGATTCCCGACATGCGCATGGAAGACATCAAGGAAACCGGCGCCGAGCTGGTGGCCGTCGGCTGCCCGCAATGCACCGTGATGCTCGAAGGCGTGGTCGAACCACGCCCGCAGATCAAGGACATCGCCGAACTGGTCGCCGATGTACTGATCGAGAGCGAAGCACAACTGAAGAAACCGGTGGCCAAACCAGCCACCGTGGAGGTGGCGTGATGGCTCATATGCGTAGGATGGGTGATAACCCATCAATGGCCGATGGGTTACCACCCATCCTACGGTGCCGCGCTGGCGGGGGAGGCAGCCATGAGTGACATCATCCGCCGTGACCCGCACGCTGAGTGGATCGCCCGCAATCGTCTGCATCCGCTGCACGCCGCCATGCAGACCCAGCAAATCCAGTGGCTGGGCCCCAACGGCGTCATCCGCAAGAACCCGCACGCGGCCGCCGCCGGTTTCATCGGCCCGGCCGGGCTCAAGCGTATCGACCGCAGTGGCGCCCAGCAGGGCGGTTCAGGCAAGCGTCAGAGCGTCAGCGTGGAGGTGCAACTGCCATTGCACGTCATCGAACAACCGGCATTCTTCATCGCCGTAGTACCGGACATGGTCGGCGGTCGCCTGAGCGGCCACGACAAGGATCTGCTCGGTCTCGCCCATCAGCTTGCAGGTGAAGATGGCGCGGTGCTTGCCGTGGTGTTTGGCGAGGTGAAGGAAAACGCGTTCGACACCGCGGGCGTCGACCGCCTGCTGATGCTCGACGGCGATGAGTACCAAGGCTATTCGCCGGAGCAACGCGTGCTCGCCCTGCGTGCGCTGGAAAGCCAGTTCGCGCCGCGTCACTGGTTGCTGCCGGACAGCCGCAACGGTGGTGGTGAACTGGGCCGGCGCCTGGCGGCGAGCCTGGGCGAACGCCCGGCGACCCGCGTCTGGCAGGTCAAGGACGGGCAGAGTACCGGCCGCGCCGGCGCTGGCCGCGAGGACATCGCCCAGGCCACGCCACGCCTGATTCTGGCGGCCGCGGAGTGCGCCGACCCGGTCAGCGAAACCCGCCACGAAGCGCGGGCGGTCGAGCTGTCGGCGCAGGTCGCGCGCAACCTGCCGCGTATCGAAGACCTCGGCTCGGTGGCCGTCGACCCGGCACAGATTCCCATGGCCGAAGCGGAGTTCATCCTCTCCGGCGGCAATGGCGTGAAGGACTGGGCGCTGTTCCATCGCGCCGCCGTCGCCCTCGGCGCCACCGAAGGCGCCTCCCGCGTTGCGGTAGATGACGGTCATATGCCGCGGGGCCGTCAGGTCGGTGCCACCGGCACCTGGGTCACCGCCCGCGTGTACCTGGCGGTGGGCATCTCCGGCGCCATCCAGCACCTGCAGGGCATCGGCGCCTGCGACAAGGTGGTGGCGATCAATCTCGACTCCGGCTGCGACATGATCAAGCGCGCCGACATGGCGGTGATCGGCGATTCCGCCGCGATCCTCCAGGCGCTGATCGACAAGGTCGAAGCCCACCGTCACGGAGCCAAGCGCGATGCCGCATAGGTCACGGATCAACTCCGCAGAGTGGATGACGCTTGCCTGCGCGGCCCGCCCCATCCACCGGTTTTGCCAGAGAATCCATGGTGGAAGAAAAGAGCGTCTTCCACCCTACGCCGCACCTGCGAGGGCTGCATCATGGCTGAACTGAACGTAGTCGCCCTCATATCGATCGGCTCGCACCCCGCGTCGGGGCGGCCACGCCGTGCCGAGCAGGATGCCCGTGCCGTGGAGTTGGGCCTCAAACTGGCCGGCGAGAAACTCGATGTGGTGCACGCCGGCGACCCACGGGAAGAAACCCTGCGCGCCTATCTCGGCATGGGCCTGCCCGGCCTCACGGTACTCGAAAAGCCCCGCGAGGCCGATGCCTTGCCCGCTCTCACCGAACACCTGAAACTGGCCAAGGCACAGCTGGTGCTGACCGGCAGCCAGGCGGAAACGGGCGAAGGTTCGGGCATGCTGCCCTACCTGCTGGCCGAGCGCCTGGGCTGGCCGCTGATCGTCGGCCTGGCGGAAGTGGAAAGCATCGAAGGTGGCAGCGCCCAGGTGCTGCAGGCCCTGCCCCGCGGGCAACGACGCCGGCTCAAGGTGCGTCTGCCGTTCGTCGCCAGTGTCGACGGTGCAGCACCGGCAGCTCGCCAGAGCGCATTCGGCCCGGCGCGTCGCGGCACTCTGGATAGTGAATCGGTGGAATTGGTCGACGACCCGCTCTACGCCGATGCCCAGTGGCAACCGGCCCGTCCGCGACCCAAGCGCCTGAAAGTGATCAAGGCCAAGACCGGCGCCGAGCGCATGAAGGCCGCCACGGCAAAAGCATCGGGCGGCGGTGGCCAGGTGCTCAACGGTGTCTCGCCACAGGAAGGTGCAGAGGCTATCTTCAAGTTACTGCTGGACGAAGGCGTGCTGCGTTGACCAGGCGCCGATCTTCAAACACGCCACGAGGACAGGACGATGATGCACGCCGAATTGATCGACCAGGAAGATCTCCGTGAACGCCTGGTAGCCCTGGGCATCAGCATTCCCAGCGGTGCGAGTGCCGAGCAGGCCTGCGAATACGCGGTCACCGGCCTGTGCCCCGAGCGCGCCGTTGCCTTGCGACACATGGTCGAGGACATACTCGCCGGTAGCGCCACCGTGCTGCCGACCGTACGCGAAGCCATCTCCCGAACCCTGCTGCCGGCTCTCGTGCCACGTTGCTAGGGTCTGTTCCCGTTTCACTCACGGCCGCGCCGGAGCCAGTTTTGGCGCGAGGCAAGGCACGAGATGCGAAGTTTGGCGGGCCAAATGAGCCATCGAGTAACGCCGCATCGCGCAAAAACTGGCCCGGCCCTGCGGGTTGCGCGGGAAATGACCTCCGCTGTCGTTGCAGGACTTGGCAAGGGAACGACCATTCCCGGCGTCCTGCGCCTAACCGGAGGCCATTTCTCGCGGCAACGCGGCTCGCGATGAAACGGGATCAGACCCTAGGGGCTCTCGAACATCAGGGTAGGCTGCAGCGCAGCCGCCCGCCTTTCCAACCGCCATGGTTTGCACACAAATACTGTGTATGCGGCTGTGGATAACCTGTTGAATAACTGCCAGCCGCCCGGTCTCACGGGCGCTGCAGCCGCTTGCCGTTTTTTTGCCCAGGCGTTGTCCTGCAGGATTGCCGAGAAGCCCTTTCCAGGGCCTTCCCAGTGAAAATCGCAAAAAGCAGACGAAGTTTTCATCAGCACTAATAGCTTGCGCACAAATACTGTGTGCGTGGCTGTGGATAAGTTGTTTGGAAAGCGTTGAAAGCCTGGCGCTGCGGGGCTCTCGAGCGACTGGTGTTTTTTTGTTGCCTGCCATCCCTGGCGGCAACCCTACGGGCCGTCGCGGAGCGACGTCAAAAATTGCTCCCGGCAATTTTTTGTGCCTGCCATCCCCTGGCGGCCACTCTTCGGGCTGTCGCAGGCGACGTCAAAAATCGCTCCCGGCGATTTTTGTTCAGGAGACATGGCGGTAACGGCCGTGGGCCGTTACCGCCACAAATCAGACGATGCGCACGCTGGCGAAGGTCGACTCACCCTGAGCACGGCTGAGCGCGGACATGGCGGAAGAAGACTCGGGCATCAGGTCGTCATGGATCGGCACCAGCGCCACCACGTTCGAGCTGCTACCGGCACGCTCATCGCGTGGCGGAATACCAAAATATTCGCGGTAACACTTGGAGAAGTGCGGCGTGGAGACGAAGCCGCAGACCGATGCCACTTCGATGATCGACATCGACGTCTGCTTGAGCAGTTGGCGGGCGCGAATCAGGCGCAACTTGAGGTAGTAGCGCGACGGCGAGCAGTGCAGGTATTTCTGGAACAGGCGCTCCAGCTGACGCCGCGATACATCGACATAGAGCGCCAACTGGTCGAGGTCGATAGGCTCCTCGAGATTGGCCTCCATCAGCGCGACGATTTCCTGCAGCTTCGGCTGGTTGGTGCCGAGCATGTGCTTGAGCGGTACGCGCTGGTGATCCTGCTCGTTGCGGATGCGTTCATAGATGAACATCTCGGAGATCGCCGCCGCCAGTTCGCGGCCATGCTCACGGCCGATCAGGTGCAGCATCATGTCCATCGGCGCGGTGCCGCCGGACGAGGTGTTGCGGTTGCGATCGATGGAGAACAGCCGCGTGGTGATGGCTGCGCGGGGGAATGCCTCCTGCATCGCAGCGAGAAACTCCCAGTGCACGCTGCAATCGTAGCCATCGAGAAGCCCGGCCTTGGCCAGCGCCCAACTGCCGGTACACACGGCGCCCATCTGCCGGCCCTGACGTGCCTGAGCCTGCAACCATTGCACGTGCTCGCGGGTGACGCTGCGCTGGATGTCCACGCCGCCACAGACGATCACCGCACTCAGCGCCGGCGAGTTGGCCGTGCTGGCATCCGGAGTGATCTGCAAACCATCGCTGGCGCAGACCGGCAGGCCATTGAGGGTCAGGGTGTGCCAGCGATACAACTCCTTGCCGGAGAGCTGGTTGGCCATGCGCAGGGGCTCCACGGCGGATGCCAGAGAGATCAGGGTGAAATTGTCCAGCAGGAGAAACCCGATGGACTGGGGAACACGGCTCGGGAGCGGCGCTCCTTGATTGAACTGTGACATCAGTGAACCCTCACGCTAAGCACGTTGTGAGCCTTCATCGCGAGGCTCTGATTTTCTTGTGATTACGGCATACGGTAGTCAAGCAGATGGCCTATACAACGCAAAGGTCATGCCGACATTGAACACCCGTTCAATAAAAAATATCGCCCAGGCTGGAACGCCCCGGCGGCGGGAACCTGGCGTGCGGGATCAGCAATCGTGAAACGGGCGCAAAGTGCCATGCCACAAGGGCCTGAGCATTTTGGTAGCACTCCCGGGAAAGGGTGTTCCCGCGCTTTTAGGGTGGTTACCTGGCGACAGTAACGGGGAGCGTGACCGCCCGGTCACTCAGGTGACGATTCGGCCATCGAATGGCCTGCACCAAAAGCTGGCGGGTGACCGGAAATCTGAGCGAAAAGCGCTCACGGGCGGACACAGAAACCGTTCCAAACGGCTGGGCATGACGATCATCCGGCAATCAGTACTCGATGGCACTGAGCGTCATCCCGCTCATGCCCATGAACGCCGTCAATTCGCGACGACGTGACGCCACACATAGGCGGCGTTCTGCACGAAAACCCTGCCACCCATGCATGTACGCAAGAACCAAAACGGTGCAAAAAAACCGCTCTCGACCCGCCGTTTTTCCTCTACCGACAGCTTTACATACGATTTTTTTCGAATTCGCTACAGCCCCCGGCTCACCTAGCCTAAGGCCTACCGAAAAGCTGGAAACCGCGCCGCGCGTGGCTTTCAGCCTTGGCCAAGGGTAGAAAAAATCTGTTATGGTTTTTTAGGCGAGGGCTTATGTGTCGTCGCCCAACACGTCAGGGTCGCAATTCGATAATTGCCACGACCGCAAGACTATATCGTTGAGTCAGCCGATTTCGTCGCTGTCCCTCTTGACCAGAGTGGCAGACTGGAGCCCTCCGCTCCGGACCGAAGAACAGATAAGTGCTGGCTACCGCAACAGGGCGCCAGCCCAACAAGAAATTTCGGACGTACGCGCATCTCGGATGAGATGTGAATTCCCCAAGGATTGGGCTTCGTAACACTGCCAGAGGGTTTGGAAAGCAGTTTGCAGCACGGCAACGCGATATTCATTCGACACATCAACCAGGAATGCTGGGGGCTGCAAGCCGCCATAGCAGGTCTTCGGGAGCGTGCGCGAGTGCCAGCAGAACGCCATGTACCAGACCGCTGTCCAAACCTCGGAACCGTGTATATACCCACAAGCAAGAACAGTCGACATCGCCTGACGAACGCCCTGTGGGCGCGCGGCAAGCTGCGTGTAACTGCTCTGGATGTCTACTGAAGGGGAACCATCCCATGCAGTCTGGAAAAATCGTTGTCGAGAACCTCTACAAGGTCTTCGGCGACAAGCCGCAAGAAGCCATCGACCTGCTCAAGCAGGGTTGGAGCAAGGACAGAATTCTCGCCGAGAAGGGCGCCGTGATTGGCGTCAGCGACGTATCGTTCAGCGTCGAGGAAGGTGAAATCTTCGTGCTGATGGGTCTTTCCGGCTCAGGTAAATCCACCCTCATCCGCCTGATCAACCGACTGGTCGAGCCCACCGCCGGCAATGTCTACATCGACGGGCAAAACGTCGCCAAACTGCCCAAGGATCAGCTCATCGATCTGCGTCGTCGCGACATGAGCATGGTCTTCCAGTCCTTCGCACTGATGCCGTCGCGCACCGTTCTGGATAACGCCGCCTTCGGTCTCGAAGTGGCGGGCAAGGGCCGCAAGGAGCGTGAAGAACGCGCCATGCAGGTACTCACCCAGGTTGGCCTGGATACCTTCGCCGGCAAATTTCCTCACGAACTCTCGGGCGGCATGCAGCAGCGGGTCGGCCTGGCCCGCGCCTTGGCCGTCGACCCGTCGATGATCATCATGGACGAGGCCTTCTCGGCCCTTGACCCGCTCAAGCGCCGCGAGATGCAGGACATCCTCCTCGAACTGCAGAAGACCGACCGCCGTACCATCATCTTCGTCTCTCACGATATCGAGGAAGCCATGCGCATCGGTACTCGCATCGGCATCATGGAAGGCGGCAAGCTGATCCAGGTCGGCACACCGCAGGAGCTTATCGACAATCCTGCCAACGAATATGTGCGCAACTTCTTCGATACGGTCGACACCAGCCGCTATCTCACCGCCGGCCAGCTCAAGGCCGACAGCGTGCCTATCTATGTGCACAACGGCCAAGCGCCGGACGCGCAGACCGTGTGCCGGGAGCTGCAGGAGCAGGACAAGCACTACGCCTTCATCGTCGACGAAGACAACAAGTTTCAGGGCTCCATCAGCCTGGAGAGGATCGCCCTGATGGTCGAGGGTGGCGAATCCTGTTCGCTGGAGCAGGCCGTTCTGAAGGAAATCAACCCGGTTCCCGAAGATATGCCACTGGATCAGGTGATCGGCCGCCTGGTGGACAACGAGGGTCCGATCCCGGTGGTCGACCAGGATGGCAATTACAGCGGCGCCATCAGCAAAGGCCGCCTCCTGACTCGTCTGCAGGGAGAATGACATGAGCGAGAAACTGGATCTGGGTAGCTGGGTCAACGACTCGGTGCAACACCTGCTGGATAACTACAGCGGCGCCTTCGACAGCATCGGCAGTGTGGTCAGTGGCTTTTCCGAAGGCATCGAAGCCGTGCTCATGCTGCCGCCGGCCTGGCTGCTGATCGCCATTTTCGTCGCCCTCGGCCTGTGGCGTATTGGTCTGCGCTTCGCCGTGTTCACCGCCATCGCATTCGTGCTGATCGTCATGACCGGCTTCTGGGAACAGACCGTAGTCACTCTTGGCCTGACCTTCTCGGCGACCTTGATCAGCCTGCTGATGGGCATTCCCCTGGGCATCTGGGCTGCCAAGAGCGAGCGCGTGTCGACCATCATCCGGCCGATTCTGGACTTCATGCAGACCATGCCGGCGTTCGTTTATCTGATTCCGGCGGCCATGCTGTTCGGCCTCGGTCGCGTGCCCGGCATCATCGCCACGGTGATCTTTGCCATGCCGCCGGCGGTACGCCTGACCAGTCTGGGCATTCGCCAGGTCAACAAGGAAATCGTCGAGGCCGGCCAGTCGTTTGGCTGCAACGGTCGCCAACTGCTGTTCAAGGTACAGCTGCCCAACGCGATGCCGTCGATCATGGCAGGCGTCAACCAGACCATCATGATGGCCCTGTCGATGGTGATCATTGCCTCGATGGTCGGCGCTGGCGGCCTGGGCAACGACGTACTGGCCAGTATCCAGCGTCTGGACATCGGCCTGGGCTTCGAAAGCGGCATGGCCGTGGTTCTGCTGGCGATCATCCTCGACCGTATTACCGAGAGCTTCGGCACCCCGCAAACCGCCGCGAACCGTGCCGGCTGGTTGAACTGGCTGAGCGCTCGCCTGCAACGCCAGTAAAGCCGACCATACTCAGCATTCTTTCAACTTTACAAGGATCCGCGAATGAACAACTTCTACAAGGCGGCGGGCGTGGGCGTGCTGTCCTGCGCATTGATGCAGGGCGCCTGGGCTCAGGAGCCGGCGAGCTGCAAGCAGGTGCGTTTCGCCGAAATCGGTTGGGCCGACATCGCTGCCACCACCGGTGTGGCCATGACGCTGACCGAAGGCCTCGGCTACCAGCCGCGCAAGACCATGGCCTCGGTGCCGATCGCCTTCACCGGCGTGAAGAACAAGCAGATCGACGTATTCCTCGGTTACTGGGCGCCCTCCATGGACTCGGTGATCGAACCGTTCACCAAGGACAACAGCGTCAAGGTGCTGCCCAAGGCCAACCTCGAAGGCGCCAAATACACCCTGGCCGTACCGACCTACGCTGCAGAAGCGGGCTTGAAGAGCTTCCAGGACATCGCCAAGTTCAAGGATCAGCTGGGTGGCAAGATCTACGGCATCGAGCCGGGTAACGACGGCAACCTGCTGATTGACGGCATGATCAAGGGCAACACCTTCGATCTCGGCGATTTCAAGATGATCGAGTCCAGCGAGGCCGGCATGCTGGTGCAGGTACAGCGCGCGATTCGCAAGAAGGAGCCGGTGGTCTTCCTCGGCTGGGCACCGCACCCGATGAATACCCAGCAGGACATCACCTACCTGTCCGGCGGTGACGACGTGTTCGGCCCGGATTACGGCGCCGCCAAGGTTTACACCGTGGTACCGCCAGACTACGAAGCGCGTTGCGCCAACGTTGGCAAACTGCTGAGCAACCTGCAGTTCAACGTCGATATCGAAAGCCAGCTGATGGAGAAAGTGCTCGAGAAGCAGGATCCGGCCGCCGTGGCCAAGGAATGGATCAAGGCTAATCCGCAGGTTCTCGACACCTGGCTGGAAGGTGTCACCACCTTCGACGGTCAGGACGGCGCTGCCGCTGTGAAGAAATTCGTCGGGTTGTAAGAACCCGCACTCACCGCGACTCGGTTGCCAGCGACCGGGTCAGGTACAGACAGGCGACGCAAGGTGCGAAGCCTGTCCGCCGGGAGGCGTGCCTCCCATGCGCCCGGTGCCAACAGGGCCATGCCCTGCTCTGCACAGCCGGTGCCGCAAGGCCCGCGATCAGAACGAGCCAGTAAACCACCCGAACTGCCACTCACTGACGGAGCAAGACCTATGCACAACTTCAAACGCCTCTGCCTACAGAGCCTCGGTGTCGCCGCCCTGGCCATGGGTATGTCCAGCGCCATGGCAGCGGACAAACCCGCTCTGAAAATCGGCTACGTGAATGGCTGGGACGACAGTGTCGCCGTCACCCACGTCGCTGGTGAAATCCTCAAGACCAAACTGGGTTACGACGTCACCCTGCAGCCGGTCGAACCCGCCATCATGTGGCAGGGCCTGGCCCGCGGCGACCTCGATGCCACCCTTTCCGCCTGGCTGCCAGCCACCCACGGTGAATATTTCGAGAAGCTCAAGGACAAGGTCACCGTCCTGGGCACCAACTACGACGGCGCCAAGATCGGCCTGATCGTGCCGGAATACGTGGAAGCCAAGACCATCGCCGACCTGGAGAAATATGCCAAGGACTTCGACGGCAAGATCACCGGTATCGATGCCGGCGCTGGCGTGATGCGCCGTGCCGAAGACGCGATCAAGGAATACGACCTCAAGAGCATCAAGCTGATGCCGAGCTCGGGCCCGGCCATGGCCACCGCCCTGACCCGCGCCGAGAAAGCGCAGAAGCCGATCGTGGTGACGGGCTGGATTCCGCACTGGATGTTCGCGCAATGGAAACTGCGCTTCCTGGAAGACCCGAAAAACGTCTTCGGCGAAGCCGAGCACGTCGATACCGTGGCCAATCCGGGCCTGGAAGCCAAGGCGCCAGAAGCCGCGGCCTTCCTCAAGAAGCTGTCCTGGAGCGCCGAAGAAGTGGGCGCGGTGATGCTGTCCATCCGCGACGGCGTGAAGCCGGAAGAAGCGGCCAAGCAATGGATCGACAAGAACCCGGATCGCGTCGCCGAGTGGCTGGAGTAACCCTGACAGCCCGCTAACGCGGCGTCTCGAAAATGCCAGTCAGGCGATCTGACTGGCATTTTTCGTTTTGGCCGCTGGAGAAGTCCTCGCTCCACGGCGAAATACTCCACCCAGCACAAGCGAACAGCGCACATAGATTGAACGAGCGGACGGTTTCACTTCCCTATCGCCATATATTTTTGTATATAGCGTTACCGTAAGTGGCCGCCGTTCGCGGCCCACACCCTCAGGAGCTGTCCATGCGCACCCGCCTCGTTCGTCCGCTTTTCGTTCTTTGCGCCAGCCTCGCCATGGCGGGCAACGCCCTCGCCGATCAAGTACAGGTAGCGGTCGCCGCCAACTTCACCGCACCGATGCAGGCCATTGCCAGCGAGTTCGAAAAGGACACCGGGCACAGCGTGCAGGCTTCCTACGGGGCCACCGGGCAGTTCTACGCGCAGATCACCAATGGCGCGCCCTTCGAGGTCTTTCTCTCCGCCGATGACAGCACACCAGCCAAGCTCGAACAGGAAGGCCAGAGCGTGGACGGCTCACGCTTCACTTACGCCATCGGCACTCTGGTATTGTGGTCGCCCAAGGAAGGCTTCGTCGACGACAAGGGCGCAGTGCTCGAGAAAGGCGACTTCAAGCACCTGTCCATCGCCAACCCGAAAGCTGCACCCTACGGCCTTGCAGCGACCCAGACACTGGACAAGCTGGGCCTGAGCGACACGCTGAAAGGCAAGATCGTCGAAGGCCAGAACATCACCCAGGCGCTGCAGTTCGTCTCTACCGGCAACGCCGAGCTGGGCTTCGTCGCCCTCTCCCAGGTGTACAAGGATGGCCAGATCACCAGCGGTTCGGCCTGGATAGTGCCCGAAGCGATGTACGAGCCGATCCGCCAGGACGCTCTCATCCTCAAGAAAGGCGCGGATAATCCGGCCGCCAAGGCGCTGGTCGATTACCTGAAAGGCCCGAAAGCCGCAGAAATCATCAAGTCCTACGGTTACCAGCTTTAAAGAGCCCGTTAACGATCTCTTGCGTGCTGATGCAGCAAGGGGTCAGGCGATATAGATGGCCGCTATAAGGCGGAAGCAGCCGGTCGGTGACTCGCGTTGAACCATGGATCACGGCCTTCGGCCCCGGATTACGCCTGCGGCTAATCCAGGCTACGTTCTACAGCCCGTAGGATGGGTGAAACCCATCAATTTCCGATGGGTTTCACCCATCCTACGACCGTCCGCTTACGGCTTTCTGCAGCCATCCGTTTGAAATACTGGAGCCTGCGTCTGAAGATCAGGAGCCCGCTCCGGCGCTTTTTTCGTCACCAACAGCTGAAAGGCCACTGCATGCCTCTGGGCCCCAACGACTTCGCCGCCATTCTCCTCACCCTGGAGCTGGCCACCCTGACCACTGTGCTGTTGCTGCTGGTCGGTACGCCAATCGCCTGGTGGCTGTCACGCACCGACTCCTGGCTGAAGCGACCGATCGGCGCCATCGTCGCCTTGCCGCTGGTGTTGCCGCCGACGGTGATCGGCTTCTACCTGCTGATCAGCATGGGCCCCAACGGATTCTTCGGCCAACTGACCCAGGCACTCGGCCTGGGCACCCTGACCTTCACCTTCGCCGGGCTGCTGATCGGTTCAGTCTTCTATTCCCTGCCGTTCGTGGTGCAGCCGTTGCAGAACGCCTTCGAAGCCATGGGCCGCGCGCCTCTGGAAGCGGCGGCGACGCTGCGCGCCGGGCCCTGGGATACCTTCTTCACTGTGGTGCTGCCGCTGGCCAGGCCGGGCTTTCTTACCGCGGCGATCCTCGGTTTCGCCCATACCGTCGGTGAGTTCGGCGTGGTGCTGATGATCGGCGGCAACATCCCCGGCAAGACCCAGGTGGCCTCGGTGCAGATCTACAACCACGTGGAAACCATGGAGTACGCCCAGGCCCACTGGCTGGCCGGCGGTATGGTGGTGTTCTCCTTCCTGGTGCTGCTGGCGCTCTACTCCAGCGGCCGTCGCGGCCAGAAGGCCTGGTCATGAGAGAGACGCAGATCCACGCCCGCTTCAACCTGGCGCATCCCGGCTTCACCCTGGATGTCGACCTGCAGTTGCCTGGCCGCGGCGTCAGCGCCCTGTTCGGCCATTCCGGCTCGGGCAAGACCACGCTGCTGCGCTGCGTCGCCGGGCTGGAGCGGCCGGGCAGCGGCTACCTGCAGATAAACGGCGAAACCTGGCAGGACAGCGCCAACGGCATCTGGCTGCCCGCCCACCGACGCCCGGTCGGCTACGTATTCCAGGATGCCAACCTGTTTGCCCACCTGTCGGTGTTGCGCAACCTGCAGTACGGCCTCAAACGCATCGCCAGGGCCGAACGTCGCGTGCCCCTTGAACAGGCGGTCGAGCTGCTCGGCATCGGGCACCTGCTGCAGCGCCTGCCGGATCGTCTCTCCGGCGGTGAGCGCCAGCGCGTCGGCATGGCCCGCGCCCTGCTCACCAGCCCGCGCCTGCTGTTGATGGACGAGCCCCTGGCCGCGCTGGATCTCAAGCGCAAGCAGGAAGTGCTGCCGTATCTGGAACGTCTGCATGACGAGTTGGATATCCCGATCCTCTATGTCAGCCATGCACCGGACGAAGTGGCGCGCCTCGCGGATCACCTGGTGGTGCTCGACGAAGGCCAGGTCAAGGCCAGCGGGCCGCTCAAGGAAACGCTGATTCGCAGCGATTTGCCGTTCATCTTCGAGGACGATGCCGAGGCGGTGATCGAGGGGCAGGTCGAGCGTCACGATGCGCGCTACGACCTGCTCGATATCAGCCTGGCCGGCAGCACGGCCTGCCTGAGGCTGGCCCACGCGCCACTGCCGGCCGGACGCCAGGTGCGGATCAAGATCAAGGCCCGCGACGTCAGCCTAAGCCTGGAACAGGCCCGGGACAGCAGCGTGCTCAACCTGCTGCCGGCGACGGTCGAGCGCTGGTTCGATCTGCCCAACCCGGCCCACCGGCTGGTCGAACTGCAGCTGGGCGAACAACGCATCATCGCGCGCATCACCCGCTACTCCTTCGACCAACTGGGTATCCGAGCCGGGCAACCGCTGTGGGCACAGGTCAAATCGGTGTCGCTGCTGGCGTCCTGACCCCTGGCTGGGTGGGTTAGCGGCGTTGGATCGTGGATTTTCAATCACTTCGATAGCGGCGCGCCGCGTAACCCACCAGGCGATCTTCCGTGTTGCATACATGGTGGGTTACGGCGCAACCGAACCTGTGCCGTGTTCGCCAGCGTAACAAGCGCCTCACCCACCCTACGGCAAGCCATCCTGCGTAGCACACCGCATTCCGTAGCCCGGATTGAGCGCAGCGAAACGCAACGGCTGCTTACGAGGCTGCCAACACCGGTGCCCGTGCCTCGGCGCGGCGTAGCAGCTCGCGCAGCGCAGAGAGCTGCGCTGCATCGCCATCATCGATCAGTTGCTCGAGCGCGTACTCGATGCGTTTCAGCGGCAGTGCCGCCGGTAGATTGAGGTGTTGCGCGTCGATCTCGTCGGCGCCGCAAACCAGCAGCGCGAAGTGCACCACGTTCTCCAGTTCACGGGTATTGCCAGGCCAGTCGTGCCGTTCGAGCACCGCCTGGGCGGCCAGACTGATGCCAGGCAGCGGCAGACGCAGACGCTGGGCATAGATACCGAGGAAGTACTCGGCCAGCGGCAGCACATCGCCGACCCGCTCGCGCAGCGGCGGCAATTCGAGGCGACCATCACTCAAGTAGTGGGCCAGGCGCTCGTCGAACTTGCCGGCCTTCACGGCCTGCCACAGATCGATGCTGGTAGCCGCCACCAGGCGCACATCCAGCGGCGTCGGCTGCGCCGCGCCAACCCGCCAGGCCTCACCGGTCTCCAGCACGCTGAGCAGTTGCTCCTGCAAGGGCAGCGGCAGGTCGGCGATCTCGTCCAGATAGAGAGTGCCGCCATTGGCGGAACCCAGCCAGCCGGCACGGCTGCTGGGCGCACCCTGATGGGCACCGGCCACGTAGCCGAACAGCTCGGCCTCGGCATGATTGATGCTCAACCCGCTGCAACTGAGGGCGACGAACAGGCCGGGGCGCTCGCTGGCCCGATGGATGTGCCGCGCCAGCAACTCCTTGCCGGTACCGGTTTCCCCCTGAATCAGGATCGGCACTGGCAAACCGGCCAGACGTTCGACTTCTTCGCGCAACTGGCGGGTTCGTGGATCGATGAACACCAGTGCCTTGGCACGAATACTCAGTGGGCTCTTGTCCGCGTCGGGAAAAATCAGCAGCGACTGATCGCCAGCCGATGACAGGTTCATAACACACTCTCTTTGAGGTCAGGCCGCAGACGACCAGTGGGAAAATGGACTTAGCGAAGTGCGCTCAAGCCGCTATGAAGGCCAGCGAGCCGGTACCGGCCAGCGCTTCTCAGGCGCGACGACGCATCTGCTGTTCTATCCGGCTCTGCAATCGGAACAGGTAGGCGAACCCCTGCTCCCAGCGCTGGTGCCCGGACTTCACATTGATATGCCCGGCACCGCTGAGGATGGCGGTCTCGCTGCCCCACTCGCGGGCCAGCTCGATGACGCGCGCAGCACTGGCAGCCGAGTCGTTGTCGGAACCGACCAGTTGGCTGGGGAACGGCAGCAGATGCTGGGGAATCGGTGCGAAATTGCGCAACGGCTCAGGGCAGTTGGGGCGTTGCACATCGGCCGGCGCGACCAGTAACGCACCGCGCACCCGACGCAGCGAAGCCACCGGCGCCTGTGCAGCCCAGTGGGCGACGGTGACGCAACCCAGGCTATGGGCGATGAGAATCGCTGGCCGCGGATCGGCGGCGATCTGCTTTTCCAGGGCCGCGACCCAATCCTCACGGCGTGGCGTCAGCCAGTCCAGCTGCTCGACCCGCACACTGTTAGGCAGGCTGCGCTGCCAGTGGCTTTGCCAATGGTCGTCGCCCGAGCCCTGCCAGCCCGGCACTATCAGGTATCGAATCGCTTCACTGCGCATAAGGGCGCCTCCTGTATCTGCATGGCTTGCAGTGTAGGAGGCCAAGAAAGAGACTAAAAAGAATAAGAACTTATTTACTTATTCCATATAAGCAAATAGCGATCCGTAGCAGCCGCAAATCGCCTATATATCAATAAGAAATATAAATGTTCTTAAACAGTATTTTTAAGAATATTTCAGATTCCCTAGTATCCGCTCCACGCCCCACAGCCGACAGTCGTCGCATCTAGAACGAGGGCAAGGAGCCTTTTAGCCATGACCGCAACCCTTCGCAATCTGGAAGGCCAGGATGACGCCACCATCCTGCGCGAGATCCAAAGCGCCCTGAACGGCCTGAAGTTCGGCTCGGTAGAAATCACCGTGCACAACGGCCAGGTGGTTCAGATCGAACGCAAAGAAAAATTCCGCCTGCAGCAATCCGGTAGCAAGAACGCCTGATAGCAGTTTCGCCAACCCGACGACGGGCCGCCCAGCATGAACCCCTACCGCTACTCCCGATGTAACCCACGAATGCCGGCCTAGAGCAGGTATCGAATAAAAGAGCACGCCAAACACGCCCAGCACCGTATTCAGTATCGAGGAGCTTCACCATGTCCATTCGCCGTTTCGCACTTGCCGCACTCGCCAGCGCCCTGGTAGCCGGCCCGGTTTCCGCCCAGACCCTGCTCAACGTTTCGTATGACCCGACTCGTGAGCTGTACGTCGAATTCAACAAGGCCTTCAACAAGCACTGGCAGGAACAAGGCAACGAAGCCCTGACCATCCAGCAATCCCACGGCGGCTCGGGCAAACAGGCCCGTGCGGTGATCGACGGCCTGCAGGCCGACGTGGTGACCCTGGCGCTGTCCGGCGACATCGACGCGATCAACCTGAACCAGGAGCTGATCGATCCGAAATGGCAGTCCCGCCTGGCCGACAACAGCACCCCCTACACTTCGACCATCGTTTTCCTGGTTCGCAAGGGCAACCCGAAAGGCATCAAGGACTGGGATGACCTAGTCAAGGATGGCGTCGAAATCATCACCCCGAACCCGAAAACCTCGGGCGGCGCTCGCTGGAACTTCCTGGCGGCCTGGGCCTATGCCAAGAAGCAGTACGGCAGCGACGAAAAAGCCCTGGAATACGTGACCGAGCTGTACCGTCACGCTCCGGTTCTCGACACCGGCGCCCGCGGTTCGACCATCAGCTTCGTGCAACGTGGCCTGGGCGACGTGCTGCTGGCCTGGGAAAACGAAGCCTACCTGTCGCTGGCCGAAGAAGGCGGCGACCAGTTGGAAATCGTCACCCCGTCGCTGTCCATCCTCGCCGAACCGCCGGTAGCCGTAGTCGACAAGAACGTCGACCGCAAAGGCACCCGCAAGGCCGCCGAGGCCTACCTGCAGTACCTGTACAGCGATGAAGGCCAGCGCATCGCGGCGAAGAACTTCTACCGCCCGCGTAACGCTGAAGTGGCTGCCGAGTTCAAGGATCAGTTCAAGGATCTGGAACTGGTCACCATCGACAAGGACTTCGGTGGCTGGGCTTCCGCACAGCCCAAGTACTTCGACGACGGCGGCGTGTTCGACGACATTTTCAAGAAGATCAATCAGTAAGTTCAGCCCGATCGACGAAGCCCGTCATTCCTGAAGGAATGGCGGGCTTCGCTCTGCGGACCTGATCAAAAGGACTCTCCATGTCTCGTCGAACCTCCTCGGTCATACCCGGCTTCGGGCTGACTCTGGGCTACACCCTGACCTATCTCGCCCTGGTGGTGCTGATCCCGCTGGGCTCCATGTTCCTCTTCTCGCTGCAGTTGTCGCTGGAGCAGTGGTGGAACCTGATCACCAATCGCCAGGTGCTGTTCTCTCTCAAGCTGTCCTTCGGCACCGCCCTGGCGGCAGCCCTGCTCAACGGCATTCTCGGCACCGTCATCGCCTGGGTGCTGGTGCGCTACACCTTCCCTGGCCGGCGCATCATCGATGCCATGGTCGACATGCCGTTCGCCTTGCCCACCGCGGTGGCCGGTATCGCCTTGACCGCTCTGTATGCCCCCAACGGCATGATCGGCTCGCTGTTCCCCTTCAAGATCGCCTACACCCCACTGGGCATCACCCTGGCGCTGGTGTTCGTCACCCTGCCGTTCGTGGTGCGCACCCTGCAGCCAGTACTCGCGGACTTCCCCAAGGAAGTCGAAGAAGCGGCTTCCTGCCTGGGCGCCAAGCCGCTGCAAGTGTTCTGGCACGTGCTGTTGCCGAGTCTGCTGCCCGCCTGGATCACCGGATTCGCCCTGGCCTTCGCCCGCGGTGTCGGTGAGTACGGTTCAGTGGTATTCATCGCCGGCAACATTCCGATGAAGACCGAGATTCTGCCGCTGCTGATCGTCTCCAAGCTGGATCAGTACGACTACCCGAGCGCCACCGCCATTGGCGTGCTGATGCTGGTGGTCTCGTTCATCCTGCTGCTGCTGATCAACCTGCTGCAGCGCCGCATCCAGCCGCAAATCTGAGGAGCCCGTCATGAGCCTTGCAACCCTTAGCAAGAACACGGCTGCGCGCCCGGTACGCCGCTCCCCCGGCGCCATCGCCCTGATCGTCATCGCCTGGGCGGTGTTCGCGGTGATCCTCGTGCTGCCGTTGTACATCGTCGTCACCCAGGGCCTGAGCCGTGGCCTGGCGTTTTTCTGGGAAGCGATCCGCGAGCCGGACGCCATTTCCGCGCTCAAGCTGACCCTGCTGGCCACGGCCATTTCCGTGCCGCTGAACCTGGTGTTCGGTGTCGCTGCGGCCTGGTCGGTGACCAAGTTCGAGTTCCGCGGCAAGAGCGTGCTGGTCACCCTGATCGACATGCCGTTCTCGGTTTCTCCGGTGGTCGCCGGCCTGATCTACGTGCTGCTGTTCGGCGCGCAGAGCAAGCTGGCGCCCTACCTGCAGGATCAGAACCTGCAGATCATCTACGCCGTACCGGGCATCGTCCTGGCGACCATCTTCGTCACCTTCCCCTTCGTCGCGCGCGAACTGATCCCGCTGATGGAGGAACAGGGCACTACCGAAGAGGAAGCCGCTCGCCTGCTCGGCGCCAATGGCTGGCAGATGTTCTGGCATGTCACGCTGCCTAACGTAAAATGGGCGCTGGTTTACGGCGTGGTGCTCTGCACGGCGCGGGCGATGGGCGAGTTCGGCGCGGTATCGGTGGTTTCCGGGCACATTCGCGGTTACACCAACACGCTGCCGCTGCACATCGAGATTCTCTACAACGAATACAACATCGTCGCCGCGTTCAGCGTGGCCATCCTGTTGCTGGTCATGGCCCTGGTCGTGTTGCTGCTTCGCCAATGGAGCGAAGCGCGCCTGAGCCGGCAGCTCAAGGCGAATCAGGACGATTGAATCATTCCGCCGGTTGCGCCTGAGCGCAGCCCAGGCAACACAGATCAGCAGGTGTAACCCATGAGTATTCAAGTTCAAGGCATCAACAAGCACTTTGGCCAGTTCAAGGCGCTCAACGACATCAACCTGAACATCAACAGCGGTGAGCTGGTGGCCCTGCTCGGCCCGTCCGGCTGCGGCAAGACCACCCTGTTGCGCATCATCGCCGGCCTGGAAGTTCCGGACAGCGGCAGCATCGTGTTCCACGGCGAAGACGTTTCCGAGCACGACGTGCGCGATCGCAAGGTCGGCTTCGTGTTCCAGCACTACGCCCTGTTCCGCCACATGACCGTATTCGACAACGTCGCCTTCGGCCTGCGCATGAAGCCCAAGGGCGAGCGCCCGAACGAAAACGTGATCAAGAAGAAGGTGCACGACCTGCTCAATCTGGTACAGCTCGACTGGCTGGCCGACCGCTACCCGGAGCAGCTCTCCGGTGGCCAGCGCCAGCGTATCGCCCTGGCCCGTGCGCTGGCTGTGGAACCCAAGGTGCTGCTGCTCGACGAACCCTTCGGCGCCCTTGACGCCAAGGTGCGTAAAGAGCTGCGTCGCTGGCTGGCGCGCCTGCACGAAGAAGTGCACCTGACCAGCGTGTTCGTGACCCACGACCAGGAAGAAGCCATGGAAGTGGCCGACCGCATCGTGGTGATGAACAAGGGCGTGGTCGAGCAGATCGGTTCGCCGGGCGAGGTCTACGAGAAGCCGTCCAGCGACTTCGTCTACCACTTCCTCGGTGACGCCAACCGCCTGTATGTCGGCGACGACCACCACGTGTTGTTCCGCCCGCACGAAGTGCATTTGTCCACCGAACCACAGGCCGACCACAAGGCGGGCGAAGTGCGCGATATCCGCCTGCTCGGTGCCATCACCCGCATCACCCTGAAGGTCGAAGGCCAGGACGAACTGATCGAGGCCGAAGTGGCCAAGGATCACCTCAGCCTGGACAACCTCAGCCGTGGCGCCACCCTGTACTTCAAGCCCAAGGGCGGCAAACCGGTCACCGCGGCCAGCTAAAAGCCTGCACCACACCGTGCCCCAATGGGCACGGTGATCACCCGGGCGCCGATGACCAGCGCCGATCCATTCTCGCAAACCACTTCCGTTGACCTAACATGGGGCTCTGCCACCCTATGGATGCGTTCGCATGCTCACCTTCGACGGCCTCGCCGCCTACCTGCCGCTGATCCTGTTCACTTTTCTGCTCGCAGGTATGATCAAGGGCGTGGTCGGCCTCGGTCTGCCCACCATAGCGGTCGGTTTGCTGGGCCTGGTGATGATGCCGATGCAGGCGGCGGCGCTGCTGATCATTCCGTCGATGGTCACCAATATCTGGCAACTCTGCGACGGCCGTAGCCCGCTACCGATGATGCGCCGTTTATGGCCACAGCTGCTGGGTATCATGGTCGGCACCCTGGCCACCGGCTTCTACCTGCAGGGCCAGAACCTGCCGAACGCCACACGCTGGCTGGGTCTGGCGCTGATCCTCTACGCAGTACTTGGCCTGGCATCGGTGCGTTTCGCCGTGAGACCGGCTCATGAAGGCTGGCTGGCCCCGCTGATCGGCGCCACGACTGGAGCGATCACGGCAGTGACCGGCGTGTTCGCGATTCCCGCGGTGCCCTATCTGCAGGCCATCGGCCTGGAAAAGGACGACCTGGTGCAGGCCCTCGGCCTGTCGTTCAGCGTCTCGACCCTGGCCCTCGCGCTGAGCCTCGGGCACAGCGGCGAACTGCTGCAGCCAGCAGTGCTAGGCATATCCGCCCTGGCGCTGTTGCCAGCCCTTCTGGGCATGGCCGGCGGCCAATGGCTACGCCGGCGCATCAGCCCGGAGCGCTTCAAGCGCTGGTTCTTTATCGGCCTGCTACTGCTCGGCGCGGATCTGGCGCTGCGCGGTGGATTCTGAGGCCACGGGTCAGCAGCGCCAGCTACACGCATCATGCCGGCAACGGCTGAGAACGCCTCAGACCGATCAGCTCCAGCTCGAAGAACAGCGCCACCAGCGCGGCCTGAGCGCCGAGGAACAGATAACCGATCAGGTTAGGCGCCACCCAGCCACTGAGCAGCAGGAGCACGCTGTCGATCACCCACAGGGCATTGATGGCGAGCACGGCCCATATCGCGTAGCGATTGAGCGTTGTGCGGCTGCCCAGCCACAGCAGAAACGCCGCCAGGGGCAGCAGGGTGAGGCCGGCAGCGAACAGCAGTTCGCTCGGCAGTTGCAGAAAGGCGCCCCACCAGTCGCGGGCCAGAACCAGCGAGACACCGGTGCAGGCTCCCGCCAGACCATCGACGAGCAGAGCGCGGCTGAGCAGCAGAGAAGGTTGCAGCGTATTCATGATCGTTCCTCCGGATGTGACGCCGGGATCTGGCGCCGGCATCCAGATTTGCCTGATCGACGCGGCCCGTCGATTACCTGCCAGGTAATGGCTGCGATGACGTTGCTGGGCTATCGTTCAGCCCATGAATGCCCCCATCCATTGCGTCGGCGCCCTGCTGCGCCAATGGCGCCAACGTCGTCGCCTCAGCCAGCTCGACCTCGCCTGCGAGGCCGATATTTCCACACGCCACCTGAGCTTCATGGAAACCGGCCGCGCCCGGCCGAGCCGCGAGATGCTGCTACGCCTGGCCGAACAGCTGGAGATCCCCCTGCGCGAACGTAACCGTCTGCTCACCGCCGCTGGTTATGCCCCGATGTTCAGCCAGCATGGTCTCGCTGACCCGGCACTGCAGGCCGCACGCAGCGCCATCGATCAGTTGCTCAAGGCCCACGAACCCTACCCGGCCCTGGCTCTTGATCGGCACTGGAACCTGCTGGCGGCCAACGCCTGCATCGCCCCGTTTCTCAGCGACATCAGCCCGCAACTGCTCGGGCCGCCACTCAATGTGCTGCGCGTCAGCCTGCATCCACAGGGCCTGGCACCGCGTATCGTCAACCTGGGGCAATGGCGTGCCTACCTGCTCAATCGCCTGCGCAGCGACATCGACAGCAGCGCGGATGCGCAGTTGCAGACACTGCTGGAGGAACTGGAAAGCTATCCGGCACCAGCCTGCGACCCGCAGCCATCAGCGGATAGGGTGCTGATGCCGCTGCAATTTCGCAGCGACCTGGGGGTGATCAACCTGATCAGCACCACCACGGTATTCGGCACACCCACCGATGTGACCCTGGCCGAGTTGGCTCTGGAGACCTTCTTCCCCGCCGACCCGGAGAGTGCCGAGCGGCTGCGTGGCCTGACCCAGACGCAGCCCTGAGCGGCTCAGACCGTGGCGTTCCTGCCGCGGATGCAGGTCGGCCCGGCGCGCTGTACCACCGCCTGCTCCACCTCATGGCGCAGGCCTAACAGAAAGGCGGCCTCGGCTACCACGAACAGTGGCCCGACCATCAGCCCCATGATGTCGTCGACGAAAGCCGGCTTGCGCCCCTCATAGAAATGGCCGATGAACTGGATGACCCAGCCGATCACGAACAAGCCGAGCCCGGCACTCAACCACAGCAGCGTACCGCTCGTCGCCAGCACGGCGCCGGCCCACAGGCTGAGCCCGAGCAACAACGCCATGACCAGCCCGAAACGAAGATCCAGGCGCACATAGAACCAGACGGCCGCCAAGGTCACCAGGGTCGCCGGCGACAGCCACACATCAGCCACGGGCAGGCCAGGCCGCGACAGCAGCACGGCTACCGCCAGCACGATCATGGGAACGCCGATGAAGTGGCTGACGATGTTGCGCCGATCGCGGTGATAGGTCGCGTATTGAGCCAGATGGTCGACCAGAGTTTTCATTATTGTTCTCCAAGGCAATGGTCAAGCGATAATGAACCCGCTACCCGGCCGCGTACTGTCAGGTAGCCGACAAACCGGGAGCCCTTATGACCGACTTGCACGCCCACCTGCTTCAGGGCCAGTGGTTCGCCGCTCTGCCCGCCGCTCTCCAGCAAGCCTTGCTGGAAATGGGCCAGGAGGTTCACCTGGAGACCGGCCAGCGCCTGTTCCGCCGCGGCGATGCGCCCAGCGGCTTGTACGCCGTGGTGAGCGGCGCCATACGCATCGGCGCGGTCAACCGCCAGGGCAAGGAAGCCCTGCTGACCCTGATCGAACCACCGTACTGGTTTGGCGAAATATCCTTGTTCGACGGCCAGCCACGTACCCACGACGCCTTCGCCGAAAGCACCAGCACCCTGCTGCGGGTGCCCCAGGCCGACCTGCTGGCATTGCTCGACGCGCACCCCGGCTACTGGCGCGACATCGCCCTGCTGATGGCCCACAAGGTACGTCTGGCCTTCATCACGCTGGAAGAGATGAGCCTGTTGCCCGCCGCCCAGCGTCTGGCCAGGCGCCTGCTGTTGATCGCCGAGCATTATGGCGAAACCCAGGGCCCGCGGCGCATCATCCACCTGGCCCAGGAACAGTTGGCACTGATGTTGGCGATTTCCCGGCAGACCACCAACCAGATTCTCAAGGAGCTGGAAGCCCAGAGTATCCTGCGCCTGACCTATGGCGAAATCGAGATTCTCGACTTGCAGCGTTTGCGTGATGCCGCGCAATAGAATCTGCCGGGCGGAAATGGCCGGGGATAATTGCACAGTGACGCTCTTTGCCGCTTCTAGCAGGCCGTTGAAAAAACGTAGGCGAGGCAGAAACAGGCGAAAAAGCGGAGTTTACGAGTTGTAAATGAGCATTTTGATGGGGGCGCCTAGCCTGGACTCGAACACGAGCCTGTTTCTAACGACGTAGCGGCAACGCAGGTAGTTTTTCAACAGCCTGCTAGCGCAGCTTCTCCAGCATCTGGTAGTACCACATGCCCAGCGCCAGCATGGGGTTACCGAACACGTCGCCCATTGGCACCTTGATATGCGAGCAACCTGCGAAGGTGTCGAAGCGCGCCAGTTCGCCGCTCATGGCCTCGGCCATGATCTCGCCCATCACATGGCTGGTGGCGATGCCGTGGCCGGAGTAGCCCTGGCAGTACCAGACGTTGGGCGACAGCTTGCCCAGTTGCGGGATACGGTTCATGACGATACCCATGGCGCAGCTCCACTGGAACTCGATGGGCACGCCTTTCAGGCTTGGGAAGGTGCGCTCGATGCCGGGCCGCAGCTCAGCCGCAATATCCCGCGAATCGCGCCCTGAGTAGTTGGCACCGCCACCGAACAGCAGGCGGCCGTCGGCGGTCAGGCGGTAGTAGTCGAGTACGAAACGGCAGTCGTAGACGGCCAGATCATGGGGGTTGATCTGCGCCGCCAGCTCGCCTAGCGGCGCGGTGGTGACGATGCCGCCCATGGCCGGGAAGATCATGCCCTTGAGCTTTTCCGGCTCCAGCTTGTGGTACACGTCGCCGGCCAGCAGCACCTGATTGGCGACCACCCGCCCCTCGGCCGTCACCAGCGTCGGCGTGGCGCCGTGCACGATCTCCAGCACCGGCGAGCGCTCGAACAGCAGCGCGCCCAGGCTGTGTGCCGCTCGCGCTTCGCCCAGGCACAGGTTCAGCGGATGCAGGTGCAGGTTGCGGGTGTTCTTCAGCGCGCCGAGGTACAGATCGCTGGCCAGATGGGCGCGCACGCCGCACGCATCCAGCAGGGTCACGTCCGCTTCCATGCCATGGCTCAGCGCCTCGTCGTAGGAGGCGCGCAGTTCGTTCAGGTGCGCCGGTTTCATCGCCGCGTGCAGGTGGCCGTGCTTGAGGTCGCAGGCGATGCCGTAGCGGCGCACACGCTGCTCGATGATGGCGTGGCCGCGCCAACGCAGGTTCCAGATGAAGTCATCGACCTCCCCGCCCAGCCGCTTGCGCATCTGCTTGGCCATGGCGGTGTCGCCGGACAGGCTGCCGGTGACCTGCCCGCCATTGCGCCCACTGGCGCCCCAGCCGATGCGATTGGCCTCCACCACGGCCACCTTGAAGCCGCGCTCGGCCAACTCGACCGCGGTGGCCACGCCGGTGAACCCACCACCGATGATCGCCACATCGACCCGCACCTCACCCTGCACGCTCGGGTAGTCGCTTTCCTGGTCGATGCTCGCGCTGTAGTAGGACGGGCTGCGCTCGGCTGCCGTCGCCTTGTCTCTCATGTCAGTTCCTTAGCGGCACGCCTGGGCGCGCCGTGATTATCATGTTTTGCAAGTTCACGCCTGATTGAGGTACCAGCGCCAGTCCTGCTCGCCGACTTCACTCATGAAGCGCCGGCGCTCCTCGCGCTTGACCGCCAGATACACCCGCAGAAACTCCGCCCCCAGGGCATCGGCCGCCCAGGTCGAGGCCTGCAACGCACACAGCGAGGTCAGCCAGTCGGTCGGCAGCAGGGTCGTGGCCTGGGCATAGCCATTGCCTTCGATTGGCTCGCCAGGATCCAGCTCCTCGCTGATCCCGCGATGAATGCCGGCAAGAATCGCCGCAGCAGCCAGGTAGGGGTTGGCGTCGGCGCCGCAGATACGGTGCTCGATATGCCGGGTCACCGCCGGGCCGCCCGGCACACGCAGGCTGACTGTGCGGTTATCCACACCCCAGCTCAAAGCCAGCGGCGCGTAGCTGTTGGCCTGAAAACGCCGATAGGAGTTGGCGTTGGGGCAGAACAGCAAGAGCGAATCGAGCAGGCTGGCGAGCATGCCGCCAACCGCATGACGCAGCAGCGGCGTACCCGCAGGCGCCTCGCTGGCGAACAGATTGCGGCCCACGGCGTCGTTCAGGCTGACATGCATGTGCATGCCGGTACCTGCCAGGTGATCGAACGGCTTGGCCATGAAGCAGGCCTGCATGCCATGCCGGTGAGCCACGCCCTTGACCAGGCGCTTGTAGCGCACCGCCTGATCCATGGCCTGCAGCGCATCGCCATGCTCCAGGGTGATTTCCACCTGCCCCGGCGCATACTCGGAAATCGCCGTGCGCGCGGGGATGCCCTGGGCCTTGCACGCGGCATACAGATCCGCGAGAAACGGCTCGATCTGCTCCAGTTCGCGCAAGCCGTAGACCTGAGTATTGCGCGGCCGCCCACCATCGGCATCCAGGGCCGGCTGCGGGTTGCCACAGGCGTCGCGTTTGGCATCGAGCAGGTAGAACTCCAGCTCGCAGGCCATCACAGGGTGGAAGCCCTCGGCCTGTAGCCGCTCGATCACCTGCACCAGCACGTGGCGCGGGTCGGCGACACTGGCCGGCATGCCTTCCTGCGGGTGCATGCTGACCTGCACCGCAGCCGTGGGGATCAGCCGCCGGGGCAGGCGCACCAGGCTGCCGGCCAGGGGGTAGGCACGGCAATCGATGTCGCCGACGTCCCAGACCAGGCCGGAATCCTCCACGTCATCACCGTTGATGCTCAGGCCGAGGATGGTACTCGGCAGCGGTCGCCCGCTGCGGTACACGGCGAGCAGCTCGTCACGGTGCAACAGCTTGCCGCGCGGCACACCGTTGGCGTCGATGATGAACAGTTCGAACAGCTCGATATCGGGGTTCTGCGCGAGGAAATCCTCGGCGTCCTGCAGAGGCGCGAATTGCATGATGGCTTCTCATATGGCCACGGGCGACCGTCACGGGTGACCCGGATCGACTTGTCGGCTGGGAGTGAACAGCCATGGGTGTCAGGAGGCGAGAAGAACATCCGGCGGGCGGGCGTGGCGGCAATGCCAGAGTGCCCAGAAGGCGAGGGTCTGCGGCAGCCCCGTGGGCTCGGGTGCCCGCCCCTGCGAGCACAAGGCTGGCAGAGCGATGAGAGGGGCAGAAGTGCAGACCGGGATAGGCATGCCCGCGAGGCTCGCACGTGCCGACAGTCAGGTTAAATCGTTATTACCGCACCTTCAGATAGCCAGCCGCTAAACAATGGACTGTCACGGCTCCGGTTTGTAGCCCAGCCGTAAGCCACCCCAGTGCTTGCCCTGCACATGGATCGGCACCGACAGATCGTGCATCAGTTCGCCGGTATCGCGCATGTAGGTCTGCAACAACAGACGCTGCTGGTGGCTGCCGCAGCGGATGCCGGTGCGGTCGTTGAACATGCGCTTGCTGCGGCTCTTCACGGTATCCACCGTGCGGTCGCCGGTGGGCGGATGGTTGAACGCCTCGTTGTGGGTCGGCACGTAACCTTCCGGTGTGGTGGCGATGGCGAAAACCAGGCCTTCGTGGCGTTTGAGCAGGGGTTCCTGGATGGCTGGCAGCACCTGATCGGCATGGCTGTCGAAGCGCGTGCGGAACTTGGCCGGGAAGCAATTGGGGATCGGCTGGTACTGACGGTCGAACAGATCCGCCAGGCTGATGCGCCCGGCCTGGATATCCGCCTCGAACTGCCGTCCAATCGCCGCGGCGCCTTCCAGAGCGAGGTCATAGATGCGCTGGTGATAACTGTCCAGCCCGACGCTGGCCAACTGCTCGCTGACGCTTTCCGCCTGGCCGACCAGTTGCTCGGCAGCCTTGCCCAGTTGCCGGGTCTGGTCTTCGCTGCTGCGCACGTCACCGCGCAGTTGCTCGACCGCCACCAGCAGCTCGGCCAGGTGTTCGTGGTTGCTGGCCGTACCGGCGCTGATCTGCGCCACCTGGGTATCGACGTCAGCCGCCAGGTCGGCGATGCCGCGCAGTTGCTCGCCGGTGAATTCGATCTGCCGGGCGGCCGCTTCCAGCTCCTCGGCCTGACGCTGGATATGGTTGACCACCGCCGTGCTCTGCTGGCGAATATCGGCGACCATCTGTCCCACCTCCCCGGTGGCGCTGGCGGTACGACCGGCCAGGCTGCGCACCTCGTCGGCGACCACCGCAAAACCACGGCCCTGCTCACCGGCGCGGGCGGCTTCGATGGCGGCATTGAGCGCCAGCAGGTTGGTCTGGCTGGCGATGGACTGGATCACCTGGGTGACCTGTTCGATCTGCTCGGTACGCGCGCCAAGGCCATCGATCAACTCGCGGCTGGCGGCCGCCTGCGCGCTGAGCTGCTGCATGCGGCTGATCGCCTGCTGCAACTCGGCCTGGCCAGTGGCACTGCTGGCGCGCACGGTCTGCGCGGCGCCCAGGGTCTGGCCGGCGCGCTCGGCATTGCTCTGTTCGGTACGGGTCACGGCGTGGGCACCTTCGCCGATCTGCTCCACCGCCGCCAGCTGCGACTGCAACTTGCCGGCCAGTTGCTGCACGGTGAAGGCCACCTGGGCCGCTGACAGGGCGTTATGACAGGTGTGTTTCGACAGGCTCTGGCTCAGCTCATCCAGCGAGGCCGCCGGCGCAGGGTCAGCGGCTGCTGGCACCGACCGTCGCCAAGCCCCCAACCAGGGCCATAGCGCCAGCAGTAGCAGCGCGATAGCACCGATATAGGCAGGCATCTGTACCTGCTGCCAGACCACCAGCAATGCCAGTAGGCCGAGCACGTGCAGAGCCAATGCCAGCCGGTCACGAGTAAATCCAGAACCCATGGCGAACCTCTTTGTTTTTATTGTGCCGGGATGTCGGTCGCGGCAAGCGTGCCGGCGAATAGCCGAATGCCCTGTTCAGTTCATCGGCAGCGCAGGACGGATCTGTAGAGGCACGGCAGCCGCTCGGACGAGTTGACCACCCCATCATGCGCCGAGATATGGCACTTTGGTAGCATAGGGCGATCGCGGCAAAGGAACGTGGGTCAGCGCTTGAGGCTATGGCGCTTGACGAACGCCCGGTCGAAGTAATCCTTGCAGCGCCCGTAGAATTGCCCGCCCGCACTCCATTGGCGCCAGCCGAACAACGCACCGCCATCACCACTGGCCAGCAGCAACGGGCGCTGGCCGCTCGCCTTGTAATCTCGCAGCGACCCGCCGCGCAGTGCGGCTGTCAGGTTGGCTGCAAGCACCGGTACCTGGCGCATCGAGTACAGCCCGCTCTTGCGAACGCCAGGCAGGTTGGCGCAATCGCCCACGGCGAAGACCTGCGGATGGGAATGGCTCTGCAGCGTCGGGGCGGTGTGCACGAAACCGTCGGCATCGCAGCTCAGGCCACTGCCGGCGATCCAGGGAAAGGCCTGGGCGCCGCTGGCCAGCAGCAGCCGGCCACCGCGCCACACCGCAGCTTCGCCGCTGATCAGGCAATCGCCGTCGATACGGCTGATCGGGCAATGCTCGCGCACCTGCACGCGGCGCATACGCAGATGGCCCCAGGCACGCATCCGCAAACCGGCACAGTGACCGGCCAGCAGCGGCTCACCACAGAACAGCGCCAACTGCGGCACCTGGTCGGCCAGGGCCAGGGCCATTTCCACCCCCGCCACGCCGCCGCCGAGAATGGCCAGGGGCTGCGGATCATTTTTCCAGACCCGCCAACCGGCAATGAAGCTGTCTACCGGTTTGACGGCCAGCACGTCCATCGCGTCGCCTTCACGGGGCGGGCAGGCGACCCGGTCGCCGGCGTTCAGCGACAGCCAGTTGCCGTGCAGCACACGGCCATCGGCCAGGCTCAGTTGGCGTGTGGCGGCGTCCAGCGACGTAATTGGCGCGACGATCAGTTCGACCTGTGCGGCCTGGCACAACGTGACCAGGCCGATCTGACAATCCTCGGCACCGTAGCGACCGGCTACCAGGCCCGGCAGCATGCCGGCGTACCAAGTGTGCTCGGCACTGGCCACAAGACCGATCCGACCCGCCGGCCGCTCGATCAGCGCCCAGCGCCGCAGAACCCCGAGATGGGCCGGGCCTGCGCCTACCAGCAACAGATCGTAGTCAGTCATCTACACCGATATCCTTGTGAGAGCCTGGGCAGAGCGGCGCGGGGCCACCCACGGGAACGCAGAACGAGCTTTGACCGAAATGCACACGGAATGATCCGCCGCACCCGGAGCATGGCGGCAGCGAGCCGCTTCGAGCAAGAGAAGAGACGCTTGGGACAGGCTTTCGACACATTTTTACGGCGTGATTTCTGTCGAGCTCAGGCTGCTGGAGTCCCAGCAGGTAATCGCTCGAACACGCCCGGGTCGAGACGCAGCAAGCGCACGCAACGGGCGTCATGTAGAGCACTGGGGCTCTGCGACGCATCGAGGGCGACGACCTGACCGACGAGGTTGAGCACCAGCGCCTCACGGGAGAACACGCCACGGTTGAGGCTGTAATAGGCCGCTACCAACTCGCGCAAACCGAAGGGCAGGAGCCAGCGGATGCGCAATGCAGAGCCGAAACTGGCGGCACGCAGGCGGATGCTCTGCTCGATGTCCTCATCACTCAGGCTGCCCCCGGCGTCCTGCCAATCCTGCATGCAGCGCAACAGCGCCAGCTCGCCGATGTTGTGCAACAACCCTGCGGTGTAGCAGAGCTCGGCATCCAGCGACAGCTCGCAGGCCAGCCAGTGGGCGACCTCGGCGCTGCGCTGGGCTGCGGCCCAGGTGCGCACGCCCTGCTCGGCCAGACGCGGGTCGCTGAGCCGTGCATTGCGCTGCACGGACAACCCCAGCACCAGGTTCAGGGTGCGTGCCACACCCAGGCGTGGCAGGGCCTGGGCCAGGGTCTGACAGGGTGAACCATTGTGGCGGGCGGCACTGTTCGCCGCTGCGATCAGGCAAGCGGTGATTTGCGGGTCGCGGGCGAACACCTGTTCCAGCTCACCCAGGCTCGGTTCACTGCTGTTCAGGCACTGGCTGACCGAGTCGCGTACCGAGGCCAGCAGCGGCGCGCCCTGCCCTTTTTCGCGCAAGGTATCCAGATAGTCCTCGAGCCTGTCCACCAGCAGCGGACGAATCGGGCACAGCAGCTCTTCGCCGTCACTGAGCAACAGCCCGGCCAGACGCTGGCGCAGTACTTCGGCATTGAAGGGTTTGGCCAGGTAGGCAGTGGGTAACAGCGGCTTGGCGGCGCGCACGCTGTTGGCGTCCAGCCGGCCACTGATGAGGATGAACGGCAGCGCCGGAGTACGCGGATGGCGACGCAACCGGCGCAGCAACTCCAGGCCATCGACACCCGGCAACTCGCTGTCGGCGATCACCAGCTCCGGCAGGCGTCGTTCGCAGAGCGCCATGGCAGCCTGGCCATCGCCGACACGGATCACCACGGCATCGCAGCGTACATCGAGCACCAGCTGCTCAAGCAGATTGGCCGTCCAGGGATCGGGATCAGCGATGAGAACTTCCGGGGCGCTAGCCGCTGCAGACATCAAGAAACCTCGTTACATCGGAGCGAAGACAACGGCCAACTGACAAGGCCGCTGATCGATCCCCGCATCCCTGGGCATATGAGCAGGCTGACACAACCGTCAGCCACGAAATAGAGCAGTCTAAAACGCGGCTCTGCGACCTGTCATATAAAAACCGCAGGCAAAAAAAGACCCGCCAGCGGCGGGTCTTGTTCAGGCTGAGCTCAGGCGAGTTCGTCGAAGCACTCGGCAACGATGGCGATGCCTTTCTCCAGTTGAGCGTCCGGGATGGTGACCGGCATCAGGAAGCGCACCACGTTGTAGTAGGTGCCGCACGACAGCAGGATCAGGCCCTTGTCGCGCGCCTTGGCGACGATCTTGCCGGTCAGCTCGGCAGCCGGCTTGCTGTGGTCGCCGTCTTCGAACAGTTCGATGGCGATCATCGAACCCAGACCGCGTACGTCACCGATCACCTTGTGTTTGGCGGCGATGTCGCGCAGGCCGGCCTTGAGCTTCTCGCCCACGGCATTGGAACGATCGAGCAGCTTCTCTTCGTCGAACACTTTCAGCACGGCCAGGGCCGCGGCGCAGGCGATCGGGCTACCGGCATAGGTGCCGCCCAGGCCTCCGGGCGCGATCTTGTCCATGATCTCGGCCTTGCCGCTGACGCCGGAGATCGGGAAACCGCCGCCGACGGACTTGGCGAAGGTGGTCAGATCCGGGATCACACCCAGTTGCTCGGTGGCGAAGAAGGTGCCGGTACGACCAGCGCCGGTCTGCACTTCGTCAGCGATCAGCAGGATGCCGTGCTGGTCGCACAGGGCACGCAGACGCTTCATGAAGGCTGGCGAGTTGACGTAGAAACCACCTTCGCCCTGAACCGGCTCGATGATGATCGCGGCGATGTCCTGAGGCTGGGCATCGTTCTTGAAGATGCGTTCGATGCTGGCGATGGACTCGTCTTCGCTCACGCCATGCAGCTCGCACGGCGCCTGGGCGCGGTACACACCGGCAGGCATCAGGCCCATGCCGGCGGAGTACGGCGCAACCTTGCCGGTCAGCGACAGGGTCATCATGGTACGGCCATGGTAGGCGCCGGTGAAGGCGATCACGCCAGCGCGGCCAGTGGCGGCACGGGCGATCTTCACGGCGTTCTCGACGGCTTCGGAGCCCGAGGTGACCAACAGGGTTTTCTTGGCGAAATCACCCGGTACGCGCTTGGCGATTTCTTCGCACAGCTCGATGTAAGGCTCGTACGCCAGCACCTGGAAGCAGGTATGGGTCAGCTTGGTCAGCTGTTCCTGAACGGCCGCGACCACTTTCGGGTGCAGGTGGCCGGTGTTCAGAACGGCGATGCCGCCGGCGAAGTCGATGTACTCACGGCCTTCGACGTCCCACACGGTGGCGTTCTCGGCACGCTCGGCGACGATCGGGTGGATCTGGCCGACGCCACGCGGGACGGCGGCCTGGCGGCGTTGCAGCAGGGATTCGTTGGTCTTGCTCATGGCTTCCTCATTCACCGCTCATCGTCGGTGTGGTTCAAGGATGACGCATCCCGATACAGCCACGGCAGCATGCGATGATCGACTGCCGGGCCTTGCGGGATACAGGGGAAAATACGTACTGGCGCCGCTGGAAAGCGGCGCCAGGTGGATCAGATACTCAGGCAGAGGTACTTGATTTCCAGGTAATCCTCGATGCCGTACTTGGAGCCTTCACGGCCCAGGCCGGACGCCTTGATGCCGCCGAACGGCGCCACTTCGTTGGAGATCAGACCGGTGTTGATGCCGACCATACCGTATTCCAGGGCCTCGGCCACGCGGAACACGCGGCTCAGGTCACGGGCGTAGAAATAGGAGGCCAGGCCGAACTCGGTGTCGTTGGCCATGGCGATCACTTCGGCTTCGTCCTTGAAACGGAACAGTGGCGCCAGCGGGCCGAAGGTTTCGTCCTTGGAGACCAGCGCATTCTTCGGCACGTCGGCCAGAATGGTCGGCTCGAAGAAGGTACCACCCAGGGCGTGGGTCTTGCCGCCGGAGAGGATCTTGGCGCCTTTGGAGACGGCGTCTTCGATGTGCTCCTTGACCTTGGCCACGGCCTTCTCGTCGATCAACGGGCCGGTGGTGGTGCCATCTTCCAGGCCGTTGCCGATCTTCAGCTTCTCGACCGCGATCTTGAGCTTCTCGGCGAAGGCGTCGTACACGCCGTCCTGCACGTAGATGCGGTTGGCGCACACGCAAGTCTGACCGTTGTTGCGGTACTTGGAGATGATCGCGCCTTCGATGGCCTTGTCCAGGTCAGCATCGTCGAACACGATGAAGGGCGCGTTACCACCCAGCTCCAGCGACACTTTCTTGATGTCCTGGGCACACTCGGCCATCAGTTGACGACCGATTTCGGTGGAGCCGGTGAACGACAGCTTGCGCACGATCGGGTTGCTGGTCAGCTCGCTGCCGATGTCGCCAGCGCTGCCGGTCACCACGCTGAACACACCAGCCGGAATGCCGGCACGGGTGGCCAGCTCGGCCAGGGCCAGAGCGGAATACGGGGTCTGCGAAGCCGGCTTGAGCACCATGGTGCAGCCAGCGGCCAGGGCCGGGCCGGCCTTGCGGGTGATCATCGCCGCCGGGAAGTTCCACGGGGTGATGGCCGCGGTAACGCCGATCGGCTGCTTGATCACGATCAGGCGCTTGTCGGCCTGGTGACCCGGGATGGTGTCGCCATAGATGCGCTTGGCTTCTTCGGCGAACCACTCGATAAAGGACGCCGCGTAGGCAATTTCGCCCTTGGCCTCGGCCAGCGGTTTGCCCTGCTCGATGGTCATCAGGCGAGCCAGATCGTCCTGGTTTTCCAGCATCAGTTCGTACCAGCGGCGCAGCTTGGCGGAACGCTCCTTGGCAGTCAGGGCACGCCATGCCGGCAACGCCTTGTCAGCCGCTTCGATGGCACGGCGAGTCTCGGCCGCGCCCATCTTCGGTACATTACCAACGATCTCGCCAGTGGCTGGATTGTTGACCTTGATGGTCTGTCCGCTGTCGGCATCAGCCCAGGCGCCGTCGATGAAAGCCTGCTGGCGGAACAGTTGGGCGTCTTTCAGTTGCATGGCGGTCTCCTCTATCCTGGCACCACGGTGCCAGGAGATGACGAAAGAAGCTGGGAGCGAACCCAGGTATGGTTGGGTTGGAGCGACAGGTTACCTACTGCCTGGCAGTTCGAACGGAGGGTGACGCCCAGAGTTCAGCTTGGCCAACACCATCGTTTGAAATATCAAACAGATCCTAAGATCAGAAGGGTTAAAGGGCAATAGTCCGTTCAAGAAAATTAACAGACCAGCCGATCACTGGCGCTCGAACAGGCTTTCTTTATAGCCGAAGCCAGCCTTCCCTACCCGCCGAACAAGCCCGCCAGCAGCATGGACGCACGCCAGCGACATGCGTATGATTGCGCCCCGCAACGCACCAGTAGCTCAGCTGGATAGAGTACTGCCCTCCGAAGGCAGGGGTCGTGGGTTCGAATCCCGCCTGGTGCGCCAGATCATTGTTTCTAGTTGTCTACAGATGTCTACGAAACGCCCTACAGAGCCCGCCCCGTGCGGGCTTTGTTGTTTCTGGTTGTCTACTCTTGTCTCCCCTTATAACCTCGCTCCCTGTATCCCAGGGTGTATCCCTGGGCGCTCTTAGAACTGGAGGGATACACGGACGTGAAACGCTCCGAAATCAAGCGCCGACCACTCAGCGACACGGTTTTGGCGAGCATCGAACCCGAGACCCGCGAGTATCGCGAACTCGACACCAATGGCCTGTACCTTCGTGTGAAGCCGGACGGCCAGAAGTCCTGGCAGCTGAGGTACAAGAACCAGCAGTCCAAGTGGAGCTGGATGGGGCTTGGCGGTTATCCGCAAGTCAGTGGTTCGCTGGCCAGAAAGAAGGCTACCGAGCTGCGCAAGGAGATCGCCGATGGCGGAGACCCCATCGCCAATCGCAAAGCGCGTGCAGCGGCAGAGCTCGAGGCAGCAACCAACACATTCGAGATATTGGCCCGAGAGTGGCTCGAACTGCGCACGCCGACCTGGGAGCCCAGCACGGCACGCCGGAATACTGGCTCTCTCGAGCTGCACGTTTTCCCTGTCTTCGGCAAACGCCCCTACACCGAGATCACGCCCAAGCAGTGGATGGACTTCCTGCAGACGCTCGAGCGCAAAGGCATCCTCGAGCAGATGAAGCGGGTGCGTCGTGCCTGCAAGGAAATCTATGACCTGGCCCGCGTCACCGGCCGGGCCATCCATAACCCTCTGGAAGGCCTCAGCCGCTTCCTGCAGAGCAAGCCAGCCGAGAACTATGCCCACGTCACCGCCCAGGAGCTGCCTGACCTGCTACGGGCCATCAGCGCCTATCCACACGCGGCGGATCTGCGGCTTGGCCTTCGCCTGCTGATGCTCACCGGCGTCAGGCCCAGTGAGCTGCGTGAGGCGCCCTGGTCTGAGTTCGATTTGGCCAAGGGCCTATGGAGCATCCCGGCCGAGCGGATGAAGAAGCGCCGCGATCACCTGGTGCCGCTGTCACGGCAAGCGCTCGAGGCGCTGAAAGAGCTGCAAACCATCAACGGCCGTTACCCGCTGCTTTTCCCTGGGCGAAACGACCGCAAGAAGCCGCGTAGCAACATGGCATTCAACATGGCACTACGTCGCATGGGCTATGACGGCCGACAGACCGGCCATGGCTTCCGCCACATCGCGTCCACCACGCTGCGCGAGAACAACTTTCCTCGCGAGCACGTCGAGGCGCAGCTGGCCCACGTCGAAGGAGGCGTTTCCGGAGTTTACAACAAGGCGATCTACCTCGAGCAGCGCAGGCAGATGATGCAGTGGTATGCGGATCACCTCGATAAGCTGGAAAAAGGCAACGTCATTCAAGTCTGCTTTGGAAAAGAAACCTCAAATGCAAATGAATGAGCTTTGGACCGTTAAATCGCTTGAGTCCGGCTTGCTTATCTGGAAAGCCAGCGAGGTCGACGCTTTCAGGAAGCAGCAAAAGTGGGAAATGGAGATATTTATTTGCCACTACAAACTCATCCTCAAGAACAACAGAGAACGGCGCTGGCTATTGAAAAACAGTCCAGCCTTTACTGTTTTCAAAATGCTAATGCAAGCCTGCAAAAAATACTTTTCATTAAGCCCTAGACATGACGAGATTGGAAACCACCTCGAAAACATAAACGCTCCTTCCTACAGAGCCCCGCGAGAAATAAAATTAGGCAGTGACATCATTCGCATCAACTACCACAAAAACTCTGAAATGGAGCCAGTAGCACAGGCCCTTGCAAGCGCAGCAGAATCGGCATACAGGCTATCATCGTGGAAGGAAAAACAGTGCACAGAAGACCTAGAGGCACTTTGTTACAACCTTCTGCTCATGAGCTGTTACGCTCAAGAAGATGAAACCACGAGAAAACGACAAGCAGCAGCAGACAGTAGGGCAGGGAAAGGTGGAGCACTAGCTGCCAAGTACTTCTCTCGTCAATATGTACTGAGCTATTACCAGAATTTTCGCGGACGTGGAGGCCGCTCAAAAATCGTCAAAGAAATACAGAAAGAGTTATTAAAGAATACTGATCCGAAAAGTTGGGCCGCTGAGGGAGAGAGAGCTAGGCGCACAATAAGAGAGTGGATAGAACCCCAACTTACAGAAATATATAGGAATGCCCCAGTTCTCGTTGTAGACGAAAAACCTATTCGCATGCCGATGATCGAACACAAGCTGCCTTGGTACGACTGACTCCTGCCCTTCCCCGCGTAACACTGTTACGCCCTGTTCCACCACCGCCATTCAAAGCATCGTCTCTCTACTCGCAAACAGCGCCACTGGAGACAGAGATGCTTTCAAAAAGCAGCACTAACGCACATAGCCCAGACTTATGGACACCAGCCCAAGCCGCTCAAGAGCTAGGCGTCTCAACTCGTACCCTCTCTGCTTGGAGAAGCAGCGGACGGCATGCCCTACCGTACGTAAAAATCGGCCGACTTGTCCGATACCGCGCATCTGACATCGCCGACTGGCTGCAGGCCAACGTGCATTGCGGCAAGGGGGTCGCTTGATGGCCCGTTCAACTGCCGGCCGGCAAACGGCCAACAGTACGAGAGGTTGTGAGCGCGCTGCTTACAACCCTAATCGGTTCCTGTCTTGGGCGGGATCAATGATGCTTGGGGCGTCCAGATTCGGAGCCCAGATCGCCATGAACGCCACCCCAAAAACCCGAACTCAAGCCCAGGCAAAACGCTGCTGCCCGGACTGCGGCGCAGCGCTGATCAAACGCAGCTCCACCAGCTACCATCCGCTGATGTCGTCCACCTACCTGGTGTGCAAAAATCCGGTCTGCGGCGCCACCTTCACCGGCACGGATGAGATCACGCACCGCCTGAGCCCGCCGAGCAATCCAAACCCGGCGATTGCCCTGCCCTATGCGCCGAGCAACGCACGCCGTAGCGTGCTGCAGGAGCTGGGGCTACCGATGGAGCGCGACCAGCAACCTGCTCAAGCATGCCTTGAACCAGCTACCGCTGCGAGAAGACAGAGTTCGACGTTGCATTGCCATACAGCATGCTCGACGCCTGGGCACAGTTCGCTGACTTCGCAGAGCGCATTGGCCAGGCCATTGGCGAGCGGCAAGCACTGGATCGTCTGATGATCGGATTTAACGGCACGCACGCTTCGGCCGAGACTGATCGCGAAGCCTACCCACTGCTGCAGGATGTGAATATTGGCTGGCTGGAGAAGATCCGCAGCAAAGCACCTACCCAGGTCAAAGCCTCAGGTGCGTCAGCAGGCAAGCTGAAGATCGGCGCAGGCGGTGACTACCCTAACCTTGACGCCGTGGTGTATGCAGCCATCCAATTGCTCGCTCCTTGGCATCGCAAACGTCCAGATCTGGTGGTACTGATTGATCGTGATTTGCTGCATAGCAAGTCATTGATCAACATCGAGGGCACGGCCGATAACGTCAACGAGCTGGCATTGAACCGTATCCTGAGCAGCGGACTGATTGCAGGCATTGCCCATCGCGACGCTCCGTTCTTCCCTGATGGGAAATTGGTCGTTACGACACTGAGTAATCTCTCGATTTACTACCAGAAAGAGACCATGCGCCGCTTCATCACGGATGACCCAAGCATCAACCAGGTGAGCGACTTTCAGTCCCTGAACGAAGCCTACGTGATCGAGGATTACGGGCTGGTGGCCATGGTCGAGAACCTCGAGTTCGTTTAGCCAGAGAAACGCCTACCAAGCGCTCAACCTGAATTGGTAGGCCAACACGAGACGCCCCCCAAAGCCGCCTTGCGCGGCTTTCTTTTTGCCAGCTTACAGCGCCGGTCTGAGTCACTCCCGATCCCGGCCTGGGTCACCCCAGCCGGCGGCGGCAACTCCGTTTGCCCCCGGCGCGCGCAATTGTCCCCCCACCACACCTGGCCGCTAAATGTGTCGCTTTTTCTGCAGGCCTGCAGAAGGATCAAGGCCAAGTAGGGCGGGGCTAGCCGGAACTGGTATTGAGGAAAATTTCCCTGCATTTCCCTGCATTTCCCTGCACACCCTACGTGAACGAACACGTCCTAGCCCGAGGTGAGATGTATCGTGGCACGTACCATCGCAAAGCAAGCTGTTCACACCGTATACAAGGCTTAAGCAATCTTGATAGCGTGACCACCTCGAACAATTCGCGGATCTATATCAGGCGATGACCTCAGGGGTCGCTACACAAGATCCAAACGTAGAACTCTCAGTTTCTAAGGTAAAAGGATGAACCGACAAAAATATTTTAATTACGTAGAGCGGAAGCTGAACGAACTAGCTGTTCGAATTGACACGAGAGCTAAAGCGAATATTTTAGACCTCAACATTCACTCAGAATCCTTCTATCTTCACTTAATAAATAAAATTATGACATGGAGCCTAGAAAGCCTGAACACCACTGTATCAAACACCGAAGCAATAGACCTCGCCGACCATCTGCGAAAAATAATACTGCAAATATCATCAACATCTACAAAGGCAAAAATAGAGTCATCGTTAAGCAAAATAAATGACACATATGACAACTACAACTTCAAGTTTCTTTCTATCTCAAAAGATGCAAGCAATCTACGAACGCTGAGCTATAAAAACCCAAGCAAAGCAAAATTTAGTCCGCAAGAAGACACTTTAGATATACGTTCGCTACTCAACTCATTTCTTAACCTAGACATAGCAACACAAAGAGAAGTTTATGAGCAGGTTCGAAGTGAGCTTGAAGTAGAAATTCCGTCCCGAAAGACTGAAACGAACCTTGCACAGATAATTAATGTACTAGCACAACTCGACTGGAACGAATCAGATATCCACGTTGAGGTAACCCCTTATAAGATAGAGGACAAAATCAAACACAATGATCTAGATACTGCACACTGGATCGTTGAAGATTACAAAGTACATAACAGTCGACTAGACAAGATATATACTGAGTTTGATCGTCAGGGAGCCAATAAGAGCAGGTCTGTTCTCCATTCAATTAGAACCATATATCATAAAAACAGGGGCACGCTTTCCGGAGACGAGCTTTTCTATAAGATAACAGAACAAGTAGAGCTAGCAATTCAGGAAAGTGCCAACTACACTAGCATTCCAAAGGATGAGCTCTGCCTTTGCGTAAACATTTTAGTTGTAGATGCCTTTATCCGCTGCAAGATATTTGAGAACCCTGAAGGATACGAAGCAAATGTTGCTGCCCGATAATATACACCCGAACCAGACTGTCTATTATAACGGTGCGCACGTGCTAAATATTATCCAGCAATCAAACCCAATCAGGCCTTTAGATCTCTACATAGAGACAAAAACAAGTCATGATATAAGCATGTCCCTTTTTATACTTTGCCTAGACTGGCTTTTTATCTTGAACGCAATAAAGGTTGGAGAACAGGGAAGAATTGAGCTATGTATCTGAAACAGCTGAAAATAGCATCTCCAACTCACACTATACGTGAAATAAATTTCCACAAGGGAATCAACTTAATTGTTGATGAAACTCCGCCCACCGATGGGAAAGAAACAGGTAACAACGTTGGAAAAACAACAGTCTTGATGCTCATAGACTTTTGCTTAGGCTCCAGCCCAAAAAATATATACACAGACCCTGAAAATAAAAAAGAAGAACACAAGGTTGTAAAAGCTTTTCTGATTGAGAATGAAATCGTTATAACGCTTACGTTAAAGCGCGACCTAGATGATGACTCATCCGAAGAAATTAAAATCGAAAGAAATTTTTTGGCAAGAAAACGTAAAGTTCAAAAAATCAATGGTTTAAAAAAGACTGATGACGAGTTTGAGGAGGCGCTCACCGAGATACTCTTCGAGGGGCATTACGGCCAAAAACCAACATTCCGGCAAATAATATCTCACAACATTCGCTATCGAGACTTAAGCCTTACGAACACTCTTTATAATCTCGACAAATTTACTAGAGACGAGGAGTACGAAACACTTTATCTATTCCTTCTTGGCTGCAACTTTACAGAAGGGGACAGCAAGCAGGATCTGCTAAACAAAATCAGGATAGAACAATCATTCAAAGCAAAGCTTGAAAAAAACCAAACAAAATCTGCGTATGAGGTCGCCCTCAACATCATAGATAGCGAAATCAACGAACTAAACCATAAAAAAAGAACACTAAATTTAAATGAAAATTTCGAAAACGATCTAAATCTTTTAAATGAAATAAAATATGAAATCAATAAAATAAGCTCTGAAATTGGAAGACTTAATATTAGGCATTCTCTGATCAAAGAGGCAGAGAGAGATATCCTTGAGACTAAGACAGAGATTAATACGGACGAATTGGCAGCACTATATGACCAAGCTGCGGCCCTGATACCAAACATTCAGAAAACTTTTACAGAGCTTTGCAACTTCCACAACCAGATGGTAGCGGAGCGTGCTCAATACCTTTCCAAAGACATTCCAAAACTTGAAAATGACATCCGTTCCAAGTCAGAGTTCTTGAAGCGCCTTCTTGAAAAAGAGGAAGAGATCGCTAAATCAATATCTCAAAGCGTGTCGTTTGAAGATCTTGAAATTATAATCTCAGACCTGAATGGAAAGTATCAAAAGAAAGGTGAGTATGAAAGTGTCATACAACAACTTGAAAGCGTAGATCAAGAACTCGCAAAATATCGTAAAGAGCTTGCAGAAATTGACGAGCTATTATTCTCTCAAGAGTTTGAGAAAATAATAAAAGACAGAATTGATATGTTCAACATACTATTCTCGGCAGTATCAGAAGAACTGTATGGAGAAAAGTACGCCCTTAAAGTTGACCAAGTCAATTTTAAGGGTAAGCATATTTACAAATTCAGCGCATTCAATACAAACTTTAGCTCTGGCAAAAAGCAAGGCGAAATATCTTGCTTTGACATCGCCTACACATTATTTGCAGATGCCAATAACATCCCTTGCTTTCATTTTCTTCTTAACGATAAAAAGGAACTGATGCATGACAATCAGCTACTTAAGATCGCAGAATTAGTAAATAAAAATGGTATCCAGTTCGTCGCATCAATACTTAGAGACAAATTACCGGCGGAGTTGAACAAGGAAGAGTTATTCGTCGTCAAGCTATCTCAATCGGATAAGCTTTTCAGGATCGAACAAAATAATGCATAAAATGCACACAGATGAAGAGGCCGTGTATCCCCAGGTGTATCCCGACGGCTCCACAAACAAATAAAATTCTTATAAATCAGACAGATAAAATATTGGTTAGAGGCACGCCTGCGCCAGACAGACAAAGATAGAAGGCTCAGGTGAAAACCTGGGCCTTTTTCGTTTAGATCCCCCCAGCTGTCACCCGCTTAGCCCCGAAAGCCTGGATTACCGACAGCTACGGCGTTGAAACCTTCACTTACCACCCGACTCGCGCTGTCCGTTTTCTGAGTTGTCTGTTGCGGCAGAGAAGACACCGTCGATGCCCTCTGCTGGCATCACTACTTTCTGAGCTGCCTGTAGGCAGTGCAGGTCGGCCCTCCTTTCGTGATCGACCTCAACCTTTTCTGAGCTGCCTATACGGCAGTGAAGCGTGGGTGCTTCCTACCATGCGCTCTCTCCCATTTCTGAGCTGCCTATACGGCAGTGAAGCGAGTGGTCGTAGCTGCCCTTCACGTACTGCATTTCTGAGCTGCCTATACGGCAGTGAAGTGACACTGCGCAGCCACGGGAACGGTAATAGCTTCCGCCTGTTTATTCGCCATGGCCCACTACTCGATGCCCCTACCCACGGCCCACTCAGCAGCTACGGCCTCAGCGCCCAGGTCAGCATCCCCTGGTTCTGACCCTTTTTTCCGCATACAAACGGAGTCCTTGCAAAATCAATGGTTTGCAAGCAGCCCCAGGAAAAGGGTTTGCCATGGATAGGCAGTAGATATGTTTAATAAACAGATAGTTAGCGAATAGTAGCTCTTCTTCACTGCCGTATAGGCAGCTCAGAATGCGCGCATTTGAAGGCATTAAGAATAAGCGGACTTCACTGCCGTATAGGCAGCTCAGAAAAATCCGGGGTGTGGATTGGCAAGGATGTTGCGCTTCACTGCCGTATAAGCAGTCCCCCAGCGCCTACGGCTTCCCTCCCGTAGCCTGCGGCCTTTTTCCCGCGCCATAAAGACGAAACCCCAGACCTCTGTCGAGATCTGGGGTTTCTTATAGAAGCTTGACGATGACCTACTCTCACATGGGGAGACCCCACACTACCATCGGCGATGCATTGTTTCACTACTGAGTTCGGGA
>NZ_QJUJ01000013.1:0-166869 GCF_004327275.1 Phytopseudomonas daroniae | reverse complement strand
CCGGCAAACAGATCGTCTGCGCGGCCATGCGCAAGCTGCTATGCATCGCTTACGGGGTGCTCAAATCCGGCCAACCCTTTAACCCGCAACTCGCTATTGCGAGGTGAAGGTTAAGACGGTATCTACAACCGTCCGCTTCCGCCTTCTAGCTATCCCTGGTACGCGCTGGCCTGGTTGAGCATGGTTACCTCGTCCTCGCTCAATTGCAGGCGAGTGGAGGCGACCAGGTCGGCCAACTGCTTGCTCGAGGTGGCACTGGCGATGGGCGCGGTGATGCTCGGGCGGGCGATCAGCCAGGCCAGGGCGACCTGGGCAGATGTCGCGTCACGGGCTACGGCGACTTCGTCCAGCGCCGAGAGGATGGTCACACCGCGTTCGTCCATATAGCCCTTGACCATCTCGGCGCGGGCACCGGTGATATCTTCGCGGGTACGGTACTTGCCGGTGAGAAAGCCGCTGGCCAGGGAGAAGTAGCTGATCACGCCGATGCCGAGTTCCTGCACTACCGGTTCCAGTTCTTCTTCATAGGTTTTGCGTGCGTGCAGGTTGTAGTGCGGCTGCAGGCTCTGGTAGCTCGGCACGCCGAGACGCTGCGCCACCTGGTGCGCTTCGCGCAGGCGCTCGGCGCTGTAGTTGGATGCACCGATCACCCGCACCTTGCCCTGTACGATCAGGCGGGAGAAGGCGCCCAGGGTTTCTTCCAGTGGTGTGTCCATGTCGTCCTGATGGGCCTGATACAGATCGATGTAGTCGGTCTGCAGGCGCTTGAGCGAGTCCTCCACGGCTTTCTGGATGTAGTCTGCCTTGAGGCCTTTGCCGCCGTGGCCCATTTCCATTCCGACCTTGGTCGCCAGCACGATGCGCTCGCGCTTGCCGCTGCGTTTCAGCCATTTGCCGATGATGCTTTCCGACTCGCCGCCCTGGTGGCCGGGGGCCCAGGCCGAGTACATGTCGGCGGTGTCGATGAAGTTGAGGCCGTTGTCGACGATGGCGTCGAGCATGGCGAAGGATTGCGCTTCGTCCAGCGTCCAGCCGAATACGTTGCCACCGAAGGCGATGGGCGAGACCTGCAGGCCGGACTGACCGAGAGTGCGTTTGGACATCGAATGCTCCTCGAGTTGATGGGGCGTCAGCTTGTGACCGCCTGACGGCTTGCGAGGTTCGCCTGGTAAACGCCTTGGCCGCGCGCGCATGCCGCAGAAACGACACCGGCCCGGTTCGCGAGGGCGAAACCGGGCCGCAAGGCGGCGGTTATGGCCGCGGGGGGATGGATAAGCGTAGTTCAGGATGGTTGCAGGTAGATTGCACAATCCTGCTGCGCTCTGTCCTGATCCTCCATCGCGCTCATGGCGCCTCGAGCGTTAACGATCAGAATGAACGTCCTGTTTACCTTGCGTAGGAGCCCCCGCTCCTGCGGTAGGCCGCGATGGTGTTTGTACCTTCTCCTGAGCAGGCCCTAGCGCGTATTCAGCCGCGCCCGAAGCAGCGGCGTGAGCTGATCGAACAGGGTCTGTACCGAGCGCAGGGCCAGGCAATCGGGGCGTGTCAGCAGCCAAAGATCGGTATCGCAGTCGACCAGCGCCTCGCTCAGGCGCTGCACGCCATCCAGGCTACGGGCCATGAAGTCGGGCAGGGCAGCGATACCAAGACCCGCCTGCACCAGCGTAGCTACCGCCGACATGCTGCTGCAGCGGTAGCGGGGCACCAGGCTGGGGTATACCTGATGCCGCCAGGTCACGGTGATGTGATCGGGCATGGAGTCGTCCGGAGCGATCCATGGCACCGAGGTGGGGGCCTGCAGGAAAAGCTCGCGGTGTTCGGGGCGGCCGCAGATGTAATAGGCGGTGTGCCCCAGTTGCCGGCCAACCAGGTGCTCGGGCGGTGCGTTGGACAGACGCAGGGCGATATCGGCGTCGCGACGGCTGAGGTTGGCGAAGGTATTGGTGGTCGCCAACTCCAGAGACAACGCCGGGTAACGCGGCATCAGTTCGGCCAGGCTGGGCAGCAGCAGGTTTTGCAGCACGGCGTCGGTGCAGGTCAGGCGCACGGTGCCGCTGATGACTTTCTCGCCATGCTGCAGGGCAATGCGCGCGGCATCCAGGGCCTGCTCCGCACGTTCGGCCTGTTCGGCCAGGGCCTGGGCGCTCTGGGTCGGCATGTAGCCGCGGCGGCTTTTCTCGAACAACGCGACGCCGAGACTGGCCTCCAGTTTGCGGATGGCACGGAACACCGTGGAAACGTCCACATGCAGTTGTTCTGCGGCCCGCGCCAGAGAGCGCCCGCGCACCAGAGCGAGTACCAGGGCGAGGTCGGCATGGCTGATCTGGTATTGCGTCGATGCAATCATGAATTGTCTAAATGCCAGTATCGGTTGCGTATGCGCCCACTTATACTCAGGGCGTTGCCTAGAATCAAATACCCAGAATAAGAGGCGCCAGGCTCGTGAGATGTCTTCCTCGGGCGCGCCGAGCCAAAAGGAATGATTTTCCATGACTTCGGTTATCCCCCGTGTCGTCCAACTCAACGAGGCGAACACCTTTCTCAAGGATCACCCGGAGATTCAGTACGTCGATCTGCTGATCACCGACATGAACGGCATCGTGCGCGGCAAGCGTGTCGAGCGCGCCAGCCTGTACAAGGTCTATGAAAAGGGCGTCAATCTGCCTGCGTCGCTGTTCGCCCTGGATATCAACGGTTCGACCGTGGAAAGCACTGGTCTCGGCCTGGATATCGGCGACTCCGACCGCATCTGCTACCCGATTCCCGACACGCTGTGCAAGGAGCCCTGGCAGAAGCGCCCGACCGCACAGTTGCTGATGACCATGCACGAGCTGGACGGCAAGCCGTTCTTCGCTGATCCCCGCGAGGTCTTGCGTCAGATAGTGGAGAAGTTCGACGAACTCGGCCTGATCATTTGCGCAGCCTTCGAGCTGGAGTTCTACCTGATCGACCAGGAGAACGTGAACGGCCGTCCGCAACCGCCGCGTTCGCCCATTTCCGGCAAGCGCCCGATTTCCACTCAGGTCTACCTGATCGACGATCTCGACGAATACGTCGATTGCCTGCAGGACATGCTCGAAGCCGCCAAGGAGCAGGATCTGCCGGCCGACGCCATCGTCAAGGAAAGCGCCCCGGCGCAGTTCGAGGTCAACCTGCACCACGTCGAGGACGCGATCAAGGCCTGCGACTACGCCGTGTTGCTCAAGCGCCTGATCAAGAACATCGCCTACGACCATGAGATGGACTCGACCTTCATGGCCAAGCCCTACCCGGGTCAGGCGGGCAACGGCCTGCACGTGCACATCTCGCTGCTCGACAAGAAAACCGGCGAGAACATCTTCGCCACCGATGACCCGGAGCAGCACGCACCGCTGCGCCATGCCATCGCCGGCATCCTGGAAACCATGCCTGCTTCGATGGCGTTCTTGTGCCCTAACGTCAACTCGTACCGCCGTTTCGGCGCCCAGTTCTACGTGCCGAACGCGCCGAGTTGGGGCCTGGATAACCGCACCGTGGCGGTACGCGTACCCACCGGCAGCAGCGATGCCATTCGTATCGAGCACCGCGTAGCCGGCGCCGATGCCAACCCGTACCTGATGATGGCGTCGATCCTCGCCGGTATTCACCACGGCCTGACCAACCAGCTGGAGCCGGGCGAGCCGATCGCGGGCAACTCCTACGAGCAGCTGGAGCAGAGCCTGCCGAACAACCTGCGCGATGCCTTGCGCGAACTGGACGACAGCGAAGTGATGAACAAGTACATCCGCCCGGAGTACATCGACATCTTCGTCGCCTGCAAGGAAGCGGAAATGCACGAGTTCGAGACGACCATTTCCGATCTTGAGTACAACTGGTACCTGCACACGGTCTGACGGAGCGGCGAGCATGACAGACATCACCCGCCAGGACTGGGAGCAGCGCCACTGCAGCCTGGATGTCGAGGCGGGTGCATGCGACCAGCCCGCTTCCTTGCCTGCCTTGACCGCCCGGAGGCTGTCACTAACGTAGCGCCTTGCCTGGCTCTGGCTCGCGATGTCTCGATAGGGTTCATATCCAGAGCGGAAACTTTGGAGTTTTTAGGGAGTTTCACATGACTCAACACATCGACAGTTACTACGCCGCCTCGCGCAACCCGCGGGTCGACTACCCCACGCTCGGCGAATCCGTCGAGACGGATGTCTGCATCATCGGCGCCGGTTACACGGGCCTGTCCACGGCGCTGTTCCTGCTCGAGCATGGCTTTCGCGTCACCGTTCTGGAGGCCGCCAAGGTCGGCTTCGGTGCCTCGGGGCGTAACGGTGGGCAGATCGTCAACAGCTACAGTCGCGACATCGACGTCATCGAGCGTCAGGTCGGCGCGCGCCAGGCACAACTACTTGGCGAGATGGCCTTCGAAGGCGGGCGCATCATCCGTGAGCGGGTCGCCAAGTACGGCATCCAGTGCGACCTGAAGGATGGTGGCGTGTTCGCTGCCATCACCGCCAAGCAGATGGGCCACCTCGAGTCTCAGAAGAAGCTTTGGGAGCGCTACGGCCATACCCAACTGGAGCTGATGGACGAGCGCCGCATCCGCGAAGTGGTCGGCACCGACCGTTATGTCGGTGGCATGCTGGACATGAGCGGCGGCCATATCCACCCGCTCAACCTGGCCCTGGGGGAAGCCGCTGCAGTGGCGTCCCTGGGGGGCGCGATCTACGAGCAGAGCCCGGCCACCCGCATCGACCGTGGCCCGCAGCCCGTCGTGCACACGCCGAACGGTCAGGTGAAGGCCAAGTTCGTGGTGGTGGCAGGCAACGCCTACCTTGGCGGTCTGATGCCGGAGCTGGCGGCCAAATCGATGCCCTGCGGTACCCAGGTACTCGCCACCGAGCCGCTGTCGGACGAGCTTGCCCATAGCCTGCTGCCGCAGGATTACTGCGTGGAAGACTGCAACTACCTGCTCGACTACTACCGCCTCAGCGCCGACAAGCGCCTGATCTACGGCGGCGGCGTGGTCTACGGTGCCCGCGACCCGGCGGACATCGAAGCGATCATCCGACCCAAGCTGCTCAAGACCTTCCCGCAGCTCAAGGACGTGAAGATCGATTACACCTGGACGGGCAACTTCCTGCTGACCCTGTCGCGCCTGCCCCAGGTCGGCCGCATCGGCGACAACATCTACTACTCCCAGGGCTGCAGTGGTCATGGTGTGACCTACACGCACCTGGCCGGCAAGGTGCTGGCCGAAGCCCTGCGCGGCCAGGCCGAGCGTTTCGACGCCTTCGCCGGCCTGCCGCATTACCCGTTCCCTGGCGGGCAGTTACTGCGTGTGCCGTTCACGGCCCTGGGCGCCGTTTACTACCAGTTGCGTGATCGCCTGGGGATTTAGCCTGTTGATGATGGGAGCAGCTTTCGTAGGGTGGACGACGCTTCACCTGCGCGGCCCGGCCCACCCTACGTAGCGCCCAATTTGTCGTTCTATCCCGTGCTTCACGAGCAGATAAAGATTCGTGAACAGGTTTCAAGTCACATTGCGGAGAGTCAACATGACCCGTATGCCCCTGATCGGCGTTACTGCCTGCCGGCAGCAACTTGGCAAGTACGATTCGCACACCGTCGGCGACAAATACGTCGAGGCGGCGGCTTACGCTGGCCTGCCGCTGGTACTGCCGGCGCGCAGCACGCCGAGCGATCCGCATCAACTGCTCGATCAACTGGATGGCATCCTGTTCACCGGTTCGCCCTCCAATGTCGAGCCACGTCATTACCAGGGCACGCCCAGCATCGAAGGCACTCAACACGACCCGCGTCGCGACGCCAATACCTTGCCGCTGCTGCGCCTGGCCATCGAGAAGGGCGTGCCGGTGTTCTGCATCTGCCGCGGTTTCCAGGAACTCAACGTGACCCTCGGCGGCACCCTGCACCAGCGTGTCCAGGAACTGCCGGGCTATCTGGATCATCGTGAGCCGCAAAGCGAGTCGGTCGCCGAGCAGTACGCGCCGCAGCACACGGTCACCGTACAGCCGGGCGGGGCGTTCGAGCGTATCGGCCTGCCGTCGCAGTTTCAGGTCAACTCCCTGCACAGCCAGGGTATCGATCGTCTGGCCGACAGCCTGCGTATCGAGGCCCGGGCGCCCGATGGCCTGGTGGAGGCGGTGTCGGTGCCGGATTCGCCCGGTTTCCTGATCGGCGTGCAGTGGCACCCGGAGTGGCGTTTTGCCGAAAACCCGGAGTCGCTGAAGCTGTTCCAGGCGTTCCGCGATGCATGCCAGGCGTATGCCGAGCAGCGTCAAGCGCGCTAAGCGTCTTCGAAGCCGGCGAGGGAAGGGCGGACACGCGATAAGGGTTGGCTCATTGCATGCCAATGCCGCATTCACGTTTTATAAGCCACCCAACCCTTGAATGTGAACGCGCAGTAGAACATCTCGACCTGCCTGAATCCCGCCTCACGGAGCAGATCCACATCCTGTTCCGGTGAGAGCGCGGGAAGCCGGTTCCTGATCGAGGCAACACTGCTTTGCGCAGGTTCCTTGAGCCCTCCGGCAGCGTTCGCGAACGCCATGTAGCGCGAAAGCCATTTGTCCTTATCGCTGCCTTCGTTGGGGAAACTGTGGTGAGCAACGACGAGTGGGGCACCGGGTTTCAGCCGCTGGTGGATGGCCTGCAGTGTCTCGAGACGTTCGGCTTGCGGTAGAAAATGTAGGGTCAGCAGGCAGGTTGCGGCATCGAAAGGCCCCACAGGAGCCGTGTCGATATAGCCTTCGTGCAAGCGTACGCGCGACGCGAGCGGGCCAAGGATCTTGTCAGCCAATTGCAGCATTTCTGCAGACGGATCCACTCCGTCGAAACGCCAGTCCGGCTGCCGCTCGGCAAAGGCCTTCAACTCCAGCCCTCCACCAGCGCCGAGAACCAGGATATGTGCGTCAGTAGGTGCGTATTCGGCCAGCAATATGCTCGCCATTGCATGCAGATCGTGCAGGCCGGGTACGATCTTCGCCGTTCTTTCGGCATAGGTGGATACGAGCGTTGAATCGGAAAACGGATTCATTGGATGGCTCCATCTGACGTGCCATGGTGCGATGAAATTGCCTCGGCGCAGAGGCATGTCGGGCTTCCCGATAATCTGTCGCGAAGTACGCATAATCAGAGAAACGCTGGTTCTGACTCTTATGTAACTTACGATGTTTCATTTGAGGGCGAACGTCAAGTCTCGGCTGCACTGTCGATGATGCCGCGCACCTTTCAATTTCATGATGACTTCAACACTGGCTCCAGGCGTAGGCCGTCGAGTTGCGCGATACCCCAGCGCCCGGTTTCCTTTGCAAAATTACACCTGCCGAGCGCAAGGTGTTCATGTCCCAGTATCGCGCCAACGCGGGCGAACGCCGCAAGCTCGTGTCTGGGAGTTGACCGTCGAACAGGCTCGGCGCGTGATCCAGTAACTGGCTTGTCGAGGATGGAAAGTAATTTCATGGTGCTCTCCCGTTGTCAGCCTGTCCTGTCGTTGCCGGCCTATCGGAAAGCAGTCGGAAGGCGATGATCAGTGCCAACGCGACGGTGATGGCTCCCGCCAGATAGACCGAGGCAACCCCCTGTGCACTGGCCAATGCGCCGGCCAGTGGGCTCGTGATGCCCAGCGCGATGTCCAGGAACGCCACATAAGCACCCATCGCCAGGCTGCGGGTCTGCGGCGGCGCGCGGCGCACGGCTTCCACGCCAAAGCCAGGAAAGGCGAGCGAGTATCCGAATCCAGTCAGCGCCGCACCCAGATAAGCGATAGATGCTGTATCGCTGCCCCAGATGAACAACTGCCCGACCGCCTCGATGGCGACACTCACCAGCGCCACCTTCGCGCCCCCCAATTTGTCCGGCAGATGGCCGAAGAAAAGGCGTGCGCCAATGAAGGCCAATCCAAAGGCAGTGAATGCCAGCGATGAGTCACCCCACTGCTTGGCCGCAAACAGGAGGGCAATGAAAGCCGTGATCAGGCCGAAACCCACGCTGGACAGCGCCAGTCCCATCCCAGGCCAGAACACCGCGCCCAGCACCTTGTAGAACGGTGTTCTACGGGTTGCCGAAGGCGCGACTGCGCGCACGCCCGACGCCAAGGCCGCAGCCAGAACAGGCAGCGCCATCACGGACACCGCAATGCCGATAAAGTCCCACCGAGCGTTTATCGCGACACCGAGGGGGGCACCCAGTGCATAGGCGGCATAAATCGCAATGCCGACCCAAGCCATTACCTTGCCCGCATTCTGCGACCCGACCAATCCGAGGGACCAGCCCAGCGCTCCGGTGACAATGAGGCTTTCGCCCAGAGCCAGCAGGATGCGGCCCAGTACCACGATCCATACCGACGTGGCCGGTGCCGCCGCGAAGACCAGTGAGGCCAGATAGGCCAAGCCAGAACCGGCTGTAAACAGGCAGCCGATGATCACCGCGCGCTTGGCGCCGCGCAGGTCAGCAAGATTGCCCGCCCACGGGCGGGACAGTAGAGCCACGACGAACTGCAAGCCGATGACCAGGCCGATCACCAGCGTGCCCACGCCGAGGGTTTCGTGCAGGTGCAGCGGCAGTACCGGCATCTGCAACCCGATGGTGAGAAAGGCGATGAAGACCGCCAGCGTAATGGGCAGCAACGTCACGAAGACATTGGCACTGGAAGAAGATGTCATCGCCGGAGTCGGCGAAGGTCGAGTTTGATTTGGGGACATGGGATTACCTGGAAAGCCAATATTGCGGGTCAGCCGACGCAGTAGCCGGGCTGATCCAGATCGACGAGCGTGGCATGGACGATCTTCGCGCCCGTCGCAGTGAGCGAGTCCGCCTTGGCGGCGGAACGGGCCAAGCCCGTGACCTGGTGGCCGGCAGCGAGCAAATCCTCGACCACGGCAGAGCCGACCCAACCCGTGGTACCCGTGACAAATACGTGCATTGCGAAATCTCCTGTTTGGATGTCGATTCAGGCCAGCCGGATCGACAGTTCCACGTCCTCGCCGAACGGTACGGACAGGTAGCCGTTTTCCGGGGAGCGCACACGCGCCAGGTACTCCGGGCTGTAGTCGGCGTTGTCGGCAACGATCAGAGCGCCGGGCCGCAGGCGGTTTTCGAGCAGATCGAGAATTTCGCAATAGATCGACTTGGCGCCATCGAGCAGTAGCAGGTCGATGGACTCGGGAAGGCCGGTGGCCAGCGTTTTCAGGGCATCGCCTTCGCGGATTTCGACCAGGTCGTCCACTCTGCCTTCGACAAGATGCTGGCGAGCTTTGGCGACCTTCGATGGCTCGAACTCGCTACCGATCAGGCGACCGCCGCCGTTGTCGCGCAGCGCCGCCGCCAGGTACAGGGTCGAGAGTCCGAACGAGGTGCCGAACTCGACGATGTTGTGCGCGTTCGTGCTGCGTGCCAGTTGGTACAGCAGCACCCCGGTCTCGCGCGAAACGGGCAGCCACAAGTCCTTGGCGCGGCTATAGAAGTCGAGGTATTCGGTCTTGCTGCTCATCAGGAGCTCGCGCTCCTCGCGGGAGATGCCAGCCAGTGCAGGACTGGTCGCCTGCTCGGCTTGCTTGAACAGGCGATCCAGCAAGGGCGCCAGCGGTGCGTTGGTCAGTGTTGAGGTCATGGAGTTGTCCTATCCAGGTTGGGGGGAGGAAGGGCTTTGGGGGAGTCACCTGAAATGCGATTAATAATTCGCATTAGGGAAATAATATGACGAACCCTTCAGGTTAGAAATTCGCATTGGAGTTCGCGTTTTCTTCCATCCCGAACCGAGGTGCGAATCACTGGGTATCCCCTGAAAACACGGTGGTTGAGATGATCAAGTCGTGTCCACCGAGACCGGAGAGATGCCGAAGACTCAGGTTTTTCGTCAGGAAAGCGGGGGGCTTCGTTGCAACGCATGATGGGGACGCGCCTTGAGAGGGGCGCCCCCAGGGAGGTATCAGGGAGCCGCCAGTGTGCGTGTGCTCCGGCGACCACAACGGCCGATCAAGGATTGAGGCGATGATCCATGCTGCGCTACTATGCGAATAATTAATCGCATTTAAGGATGCGGTAACCCGATCGGATTTCCGTGCACCGAGACTTGCGCCACACCACCATGACCACCCGCAGCCGTCCGCAGATATCCTCGCGCAAGCAACCCCAGCAGGCGCGTTCGACCGAACTGGTCACAGCCATCCTGGAAGCCGCCGCCCAGATTCTGGCCCAGGAAGGCGTCACCCGATTCACCACGGCGCGCGTCGCCGAGAAGGCCGGCGTCAGCGTCGGGTCGATCTATCAGTATTTTCCCAACAAGGCATCGATCCTGTTCCGTCTCCAGGTCGATGAGTGGATGCAGACGGCCAAGATGCTGCGAAACATCCTCGAAGATGCCGGTACGCCGCACTTGGAGCGCCTGCGTACCCTCGTGCATGCCTTCCTTCGCTCCGAGTGCGAAGAAGCCGAGCTTCGCGGTGCGCTCAATGATGCGGCTCCGCTCTATCGCGACAGCCCGGAGGCGCGCCAGGCCCGGGCCGAAGGCGATCAGATGATCGATGCCTTCATGATGGAAGCCTTGCCGAAGGCGTCCGCTGCATCCCGCGATCTGGCGGGCGATCTCATTTTCACGACGCTCAGCAGCGTGGGTAACAGCTTTTCCCAAACTCGGCGAACCAAGGCCGAAATCAAAGCCTATGCCGATGCGATGGCCAACATGTTCTGTGCCTACCTTCAGGCGCTTCGACAAGATTGACGGTTGTAGCCTTGCTGGCAGCCGAAGTGCCAGACGCAAGCGACGCTAGACGGTCAATGCTTCAACCGAGATTGGCTTGCCACTAACGAGCGAGATCACGTTCACCTTCGCGGTTCAGTGTCTGGAGGAGCGCGTCTTGCCTGCGATTCATAGATTGCAGAAACGACAAAGGGACGCCGCGGCGTCCCTTTGTCGGTTATAGGCTGACCGTCAGGCTGCCTGGGTTTTCCCGTCGGCCTGGCGAACGGCGCGGTTGAGGGCGCTGAACAGGGCGCGGAAGCTCGCGGTGGTGATGTTCTCGTCGATACCGATGCCGTGCAGCGGGCGTTGGCCGTCGAGACGGATCTCGATGTAGCAGGCCGCTTTGGCGTTGGCGCCACCGCCAATCGCGTGCTCGTGGTAATCCATGATTTCCACCGGTAACGGTACGCTCGACACCAGGGCTTCCAGCGCTCCCTTGCCTGCGCCATTCCAGCGCTGCACTGTGCCGTCCACCTGCACTTGCACCTCGACGTTGCTGTCGCCGTTCTCTTCCTGCAGGCGGTGGCCTTTCAGCTCATAAGGCGCCTTGGCTTGCAGGTATTCGCGTTCGAGCAGGCCATGAATCTGCCCGGCAGTCATTTCCAGGCCCAGGCGATCGGTCTCGCCCTGAACGACCTGGCTGAACTCGATCTGCATGCGACGCGGCAGGTTGATGCCGTATTCCTGTTCGAGCAGGAAGGTGATGCCGCCCTTGCCGGACTGACTGTTGACGCGGATCACCGCCTCGTAATCGCGGCCGATATCGGCCGGATCGATCGGCAGGTACGGCACTTCCCACACCTGGCCTTCCTTCTGCTGGGCGAAGCCCTTGCGGATGGCGTCCTGGTGCGAGCCGGAGAACGCGGTGTGCACCAGATCACCGACATAAGGGTGACGCGGGTGCACCGGCAACTGGTTGCATTCCTCGACCACCTTGCGCACGGTGTCGATGTCGGAGAAGTTCAGCTGCGGGTCGACGCCCTGGGTGTAGAGGTTCAGCGCCAGGGTTACCAGGCAGACGTTGCCGGTACGCTCGCCGTTACCGAACAGGCAGCCTTCGACGCGATCCGCGCCGGCCATCACTGCCAGCTCCGAGGCTGCAACGCCAGTGCCGCGGTCGTTGTGGGTGTGCACGCTGATCAGCACGCTGTCGCGCTTGTCGATATGACGGCCGAACCATTCGATCTGGTCGGCATAGTTGTTCGGCGTAGCGCACTCGATGGTGGCGGGCAGGTTGAGGATCAGTTTGTTCGCCTGAGTCGGCTGGAACACCTCGATCACCGCGTTGCACACCTCGACGGCGAAGTCGATTTCGGTGGAGCTGAACACTTCAGGCGAATATTCGAAGCCCCACGCGGTTTCCGGTGCGGCATCGGCCAGGCGCTTGATGGTGGTGCCGGCGGCCACGGCGATGGCTTTGACGCCCGCCTTGTCCTGGTTGAAGACGATCTTGCGGAAGCTCGGCGCACAGGCGTTGTAGTAGTGAACGATGGCTTTCTTGGCGCCCTTGAGCGATTCGAAGGTGCGCTCGATGAGATCGTCACGGGCCTGGGTCAGCACCTGAATGGTGACGTCGTCGGGAATGTGGCCGCCTTCGATCAGTTCGCGCACGAAGTCGAAATCGGTCTGCGAGGCGGACGGGAAGCCCACTTCGATTTCCTTCAGGCCCACGTCCACCAGACACTTGAAGAAGCGCATCTTCTTCTCGGCATCCATCGGCTCGATCAGCGACTGGTTGCCGTCACGCAGGTCAGTGGACAGCCAGATCGGCGCCTGGTCGATGATCTTGTCCGGCCAGGTGCGATCCGGAATCTGAATCTGAGTGAACGGACGGTACTTCTGCGACGGGTCTTTGAGCATGCTCATTGAAAAATCCTGAGGGCGAGGGCCTGCGGTGGCCGTACTGAAAACAAAAGATGAAGAAGGGGATGAGGACGTTCGATTCAGCCACGCAGTCGCTGAGCGACCAGGCAGAGATTGGCGTGTTGCCGGAGAAGGATGAGGGTTTGCGAGACGTTCATGTGGCTAACCCTACCCAGTGAGGGGAAAGCTGGCAAGCCTGCCTGAAAAATTGGTGAAAACCACCAATGATGAATCATTGGTGGTTTTTTATTGCGGTATTTTCGTTATTTAAGTCGCTGTATTGCGATGGAAGACCTGGCATCCCGGCACGCCCGGTTTCTGCCATTCAGCTCCCGGTGTGCAGGGTCGGACGCAGCTCGCGCATATCGGTACCGCTCGGGTGCTGGAACACCCGCAGGCCGAATTCCGGGAGGATCGCCAGCAGGTGATCGAAGATATCCGACTGATAGCCCTCGTACGGCACCCAGGCCACGGTGTTGGTGAAGCAGTACAGCTCCAGCGGCAGGCCGTCGGCGGTGGGCTGCAGCTGGCGGACGATCTGCGTCATGTTCTGGTTGATGCCCGGATGCTGGCGCAGGTAGTGCTCCACGTAGGCACGGAAGGTGCCGAGGTTGGTCACCCGGCGCGTGTTGGCCGGTTCCTGGGCGGCCTCGGCCAGTTCGGCGTTCCAACTGAGCAATTCGCTCTGCTTGTTGCTCAGGTATTGGCCGAGTAGCAGGAAGCGCTGCAGGTGGGCGATTTCGTCCGGGCTGAGAAAACGCACGCTGGTTTGATCCAGGTACAAGGCACGTTTGATCCGGCGACCACCGGACTCCTGCATGCCTCGCCAGTTCTTGAACGGGTCGCTGATGAAGCGTTTGGTCGGGATGGTGGTGATGGTCTTGTCCCAGTTCTGCACCTTGACGGTGTGCAGGGCGATATCGATCACGTCGCCATCGGCATTCAGTTGCGGCATCTCGATCCAGTCGCCGACGCGGACGATATCGCTGGAAGAGATCTGCACGCTGGCCACCAACGACAGCAGGGTGTCCTGGAAGATCAACATCAGTACCGCAGCCATGGCGCCGAGGCCGGAGAGCAGGATCAGCGGCGAGCGGTCGATCAGCGCGGCGACCATGAGAATCGCCGCGAGCACATAGATGACGATGGTGACGACCTGGACATAGCCCTTGATCGGCTTCAGATGGGCATTGGGACGGCGCTGGTAGAGCGTGTTGATCAGGTTCAGCGCACCGCCGATCGCCAGGGCGATGGTGAGGATGATGAACGCGCTGCAGACGTTGTCCACCACCGTGACCACCGCAGCCGGCAGGTGCGGAACCACCTTGATACCGCTGGCCAGGATCAGCGCCGGAACGATATTGGCCAGGCGCTTGACTACATGGGCATCGGCCAGCACCTTGTCCTGGCCGATGCTGGTCGATCTCAGTGCACGGTACAGGCCACGCACCAGGATGCGTTTGACGATCCAGTTGGCGATCCAGGCGCCGAGGATCAGCAGGCTCAGGCTGATCAGCGTATGCAGTTCGGGGTAATTCTGTAGCCACTCCAATGTGGCTTGGTATTGCTCTTTCATCGCGTTCCTCGCTTGTTTCATGGCAGCTTGCCGCGCAGGCCAGAGTGCGGCAGGCGCGTACGATAGCAAACGCAGCCTGCCGATGATCGTATGCGAACCATTGGTTACATTCGGGTCTGTATAGAGAATCGCTTCGCTGGAGAGGCAGGAAGATGAAAAGGTTTGAATACGCCGCCGTACTGTTCGCCGGACTGGCGCTGGCCGCCTGCTCACAATCACCCGTGCGCGACGAGAGCCTGCCGTTGCCGGAGCGCCTGGCCAAACTGGGGTACCGCGAGGGCGAGCCGGTGGACTCCATCCAGAGTTACCGGATCGACGGCTGGCAGTACCTGGACAAGACTCACATCATTCTCGACGACGGCCCCGGGCGTGCCCATCTGGTGACCTTTTCCCGGCCCTGCCGCAACCTGAGCTTCAGCAATAACCTGGGCTTCAGCACCACCGTGGGCTCGCTGACGCGTCTGGATCGCATCGTCTCGCGCGACGGCAGCGGCTTTCCCGAGCATTGTCTGATCGGCGAACTGCATCGCCTGGAGAAGGTGCCCAAGCCGGGCAAGTGATGCCGGGTGTGCACCGTGAAGAACGCCCCCGCGCGGCAGCGCGGAGGCGCAATGGGGGAGCGGGACGCGCGGCAGGGCGAAGTCCCGTTGCTCGTAGGTGCACAGCGATCGAGCGGCTGTTTTCAGTCGGTAAAGCGCTCGAGCCGGCGCCGCAATCGCTGGTTTTCCGCGCGCAACGTCTTCACCTCGGCGAGCAGATCCAGGGCCAGGGCGATCGCCGCCCAGTCCAGCTCCAGTTCGCGACGCAGGCGGGCGGCATGCCGCAGCACACTCAGTGCCTCGCTGTCGAAGCGCCAGTGGCGGGGCTCGGGCCCCTGGGGCTCGACGATGCCGTGTTCGACCAGTTCGATCAGGGTCTCCACGGAAAGATGAGTGGCCTGGCAGCATTCTTCCAGGCTCAACTGTACGATCAGGACGTCGTTCATGCGCGTTTGCTCCAGTCGGCCCGTGGATCGAAGGAATCGGCGTCGGCCAGTTGCTTCCACAACGCCTGGGTGGTCGCATCGGCCGATTTCGGCATGACCACCTTGAGCACCGCGTAGAGGTCGCCGGTGGCCTGTTTCTCCGGCAGGCCCTTGCCCTTGAGGCGCAGGCGCTGCCCGGTCTGGCTATTGGCCGGAATGCTCAGGTTGAGACGTCCGCCCAGAGTGGGTATTTCCACCTTGGCACCGAGCGCTGCTTCCCAGGGCGCCAGCGGTACGGTGAGCAGCAGATCCCGGCCTTCGACATCGAACAGCGGATGCGGCACCAGGCGTACCTGCAGGTACAGGTCGCCGTTCGCCGCACCGCCAAGGCCCGGAGTGCCTTGCCCCTTGAGGCGGATCCGCTCGCCGTTGGCGACACCGGCGGGAATCCTGACGTTCAGGCTCTTGTCCTGGCTGCCGACACGCCGGCCGAATTCATCGTATTCGGGGAGCGTGTAGCGGATGCTCTTGTTCTGCTCGCCGAGGATCTCCTCGAGGAACAGCGGCAGTTCCATTTCCACATCCTGGCCCCGCTGCGCCTGGCGCGCGCCGCCGCCCTGGCGCCGGGCGCCGAACAGGGATTCGAAGAATTCGGAGAAGTCGCCGTCGAAGTGTTCGCCAGCGCCCCCCGGATTGCCGCGAGGCTGCCAGCCTGGCGGCGCTTCGAAGGGCTGGCCGCTTTGCCCGTAGCGTTTCAACTGGTCGTACTCGGCCCGCTTCTCCGGGCTGCGCAGTACCTCGTAGGCTTCGGCCACTTCCTTGAATTTGTCTTCGGCGTTGCTTTCCTTGCTGACATCGGGATGGTACTGGCGCGCCAGTTTGCGATAGGCCGTCTTGATGGCTTTCTCGTCGGCATCCTCGGCAACACCGAGTACGGCGTAGTAATCCTTGAAATCCATTGCATGCTCCCGCTGCTATTGATGCCGCTCTTCACCTCGAACCGGGTGGGCACGACATATCGACCAGTCTAGAACGCATGAGTTGAGTCTGTATTGGCCAGGGGCTGTTGCCGTTTCACTCACGGCCGCGCCGAAACGGGAGCAGACCCTAGAGTCAAGGCATCAGGGCTTGAACTGGCCGATGAAGATCGCCGGGTCGACCCGGGCGTCATTGAGGCTTACGTTCCAGTGCAGGTGCGGCCCAGTGGCGCGGCCGGTGGCGCCGACCTTGCCGAGTACGCCACCACGTGGCAGTTCGTCGCCGACCTTCACGCCGATCTCGGACAGGTGGCAGAACATGCTGATCAGCCCCTGGCCGTGGTCGACGAAAACGGTCTTGCCGTTGAAGAAATAATCGCCCACCAGGATCACCTTGCCAGCCGCAGGGGCCTTGATCGGCGTGCCACGGTTGGCGGCGAAATCCAGCCCGGAGTGCGGGTTGCGTTCCTCGCCATTGAAGAAACGGCGCAGGCCGAAGGGGCTCGACAGCGGGCCGTTGACCGGTTTGTCGAACAGCAGGTTGCTCGGCTGGCGGGGGCTGAACTGCTGGTAGGCGCGGGTCTGCTCGGCCAGTTCCCGCTCGATGCGCTTGAGGTTGGCGGCGTTGGGATTGACCTGTTGCTGGTTCTTGATGGTGATGCGCTGCTCGACGTATGTCTTGCTGCCCACCTGGAAACTCAAACGCTGGCCGGCCGACTCGATCTGCTGGGTGCCGGGTTTCACGCTCAGGGGAATGCCGACGATGGCGATCCAGCGTTGTTGGTCTTCGTGGATCACCAATACCGGTTTGCCCTGGTAGGTTGCGCTGGGTGCACTGGCCGAGGCACCGAGGTCGACCACGGCAACGCCGCCAGGTACTGGCTTGTTCAGCAGGCGGCTGATGAATCCTTCGGCGTGGGCGGGCAGAGCGAGGCAGAGAGTAATCAGCAACAGCAGGGGGCGCATTGATTTTCCTTTTTATCGAGACTTAGAAAAACTCTGTCAGGGCGAGGGTGGGCATTTTGCGAAACCACGGTACGGCTACCAATCGCCGGCAAGGGCTAGGCTCCTAGGGGGTCGTGTGAGTTCTCTGCCTCGTGTAGGAACCCGCTTGCGGGCGATGCGAGGGTGATCATGTTCCTCAGTCCAGCAGCGAAAGCGTGACAGGCGCGACGTGATTGTCTTCGACGCGTACGTCCAGTTCGCCTTCACCCAGGCGTGCCTTGAGGCGTTGCCCCGGTTGGGTGGCGGCGGCACTGCGAATGGCCCGGCCACGGTCGTCGAGCAGGATGCTGTAGCCACGCCCGAGGGTCGCCAGAGGGCTGACCACGTGCAGCGTCTGCATCTGGCTCTGCAACAGCAGGCGACGCGCCTTGAGGCCTTCCTTCATGGCCCTTGGCAGACGCTCGGCGAGGCTGTCGAGGCGCTGGCGCAGCAGCTTCAGGTGGCGGCCCGGATGCTGTCCGGCCAGGCGCGCCTGCAACTGCGCGAGCTTGTGGGCGCGCTGATTGACCTGCTGCGCATACGCGCGGCGCAGGCGCATGTCGAGATCGTCGAGGCGCTGGGCCTGCTGACGCAGCCGTTCGCCGGGGTGGCGCATGCGCCGGGTGAGGCCGTCGAGGCGCATGCGCTCGCGGGCCAGACGGCTATTGATGGCCAGAGTAAGGCGGCGCTGCAACACCGTGACCCGCTGTGCCAGGTCATCGCTATGGGGCGCCAGCAGTTCGGCGGCGGCCGATGGCGTAGGGGCGCGCACGTCCGCGACGAAATCGCTGATCGACACATCGGTTTCATGGCCGACCGCGCTGACGATGGGTGTGACGCAGGCATCCACGGCGCGTGCGACGGCCTCTTCGTTGAAACACCAGAGGTCTTCCAGCGAACCGCCGCCGCGGGCAAGGATCAGCGCATCGAAGCCCTGGGCGTCGGCCAGCTTCAGGGCGCGGACGATCTGCGCCGTGGCCTCGCGGCCCTGCACGGCGGTGGGGATCAGGGTCAGCTCGACCTGCGGAGCACGGCGGCGGAACACACTGATGATGTCGCGGATCACCGCGCCGGTCGGCGAGCTGACGATGCCGATGCGCCGCGGGTGAGCGGGCAGGGGGCTCTTGCGTTCGGCCGCGAACAGGCCTTCGGCGCCGAGCTTCTCCTTCAAGGCCTCGAAGGCCAGGCGCAGGGCGCCATCGCCAGCCGGCTCCACGGAGTCGAGAATCAACTGGTAGTCGCCACGGCCCTCGAACAGCGAGACCTTGCCGCGCACCTTGACCGCCAGGCCGTCACGCAGTGCCTGACGTACCCGCGCGGCATTCTGCCGGAACAGGGCGCAGCGCACCTGGGCCTGGCTGTCCTTGAGGGTGAAATAGACATGCCCGGAGGCAGGGCGCGCGAGGTTGGAAATCTCGCCTTCGACCCAGATGCCGCCGAAGACATCTTCGAGCAGCAGGCGAGCGCGGTTGTTGAGCTGGCTGACGCTGAGCACCTCGCGGTCGAGGTTCAGGCGTTGGAACGGGTCTTTGATCATGGACGGCATGATAAGCCGAGGCGCGGGTGGCTGAAACCGTGCGTCATGAAATGAAGCAGATACGCTCTACGACGCCGCTGTAGCTGCCGCCAGCAGGCCTGTGCGCGGTGATCCGTTTGCCGGCCGATGGTGGCTGATGGGGTGGGGGATCGGGGGCGCGTAATCGTCGTGTTATGCACCCAAGCATGCTTATCCAAAACTGGCTGGAAAACGCGTCGTCTGCTCACCGCTATGTGGAGGAGCAAGACTGTATGGGCGAACGCAGCCCGCAGGATGGGTTAGGCACTACCGAGTAGCTGAGCATCGACCGGTTAGTAGCTGCGCTGTAACCCATCATCGTCGCAACGCCGAATATCGTCTGATGGGTTACACGGTGCTCCAAGAGAGGAAGTGCCCGTACCTGCCATGCGAGGCGCCGCTAACCTGCGTGGCCCGACCCATCCTACGTCTACGATGCCGTAGCCTGGGTTTCAGCCTTGAGAAAATCCACGAATGCCCTGAGCGGCGAAGGCACGTGCCGGCGGTCGTTGTAATACAGGTAAGGGCCATCGAATGCCTGCCACCAGTCTTCCAATACCGGCAACAGCGCTCCCTGGTCAATCAGTGGCCTGAGATATTCCTCGAAGGTGTAGACGATCCCCACGCCTTCGACCGCAGCTTGCATTTTCAGATCGGTAGAGGACGTGATGAGCGGCCCCTGCGGCGGAACGCGCACGATGGCGCCGTCTTTTTCGAATTCCCACACGCCCAGCTTACCGCTCTCGAAACGATGACCGATCAGGCGATGGTTGAGCAGGTCGCGAGGATGCAGCGGCGTGCCGTTTTTCTCCAGATAACCGGACGATGCCACTGCCACGAAGCGCTGTCGACGAGGGCCGATGGGCACCGCGATCATGTCCTTGGCGACACTTTCCTCGTAGCGCACCCCTGCGTCGTAGCCGGCAGCGATGACATCGATGAAGGTGTTGTCCATCGCCACTTCGACACTCACTCCGGGATAGCGCTCGAGGAAAGTGGGGATCAGGTGAGGCAGTACGAAGCGCGCGACTGGAACCGGTACGTTGAGGCGCAGGGTGCCAACCGGGCGTAGCGCGTTGTCATCGAGGTCGTTGAAGGCCGCGCCTATTTCCTCGAGGGCAGGGCGCAGCCGTTCCAGCAGGCGAGCGCCTACTTCCGTCGGAAACACGCTACGGGTCGTGCGGTTGAGCAGCCTGATGCCCAGGTCGCTTTCCAGTCGGCGCACGCAATCGCTGATGGATGAGGCGGACATGCCACGCTTCTGCGCCGCCACCCGGAAGCCGCCGGCCTCCACGACCGCTGCAAACAGTGCGACATCCGTCAGGTTGGGCTGGCGCATGGCCGTGCTCCTGGGAGGAAAAGCAGATTGTACGACTGGGCGTACACAGCGTCCATTTCAATACGGCTTATCGGCGGTAATCCAAGGGTGAACAATGCCTCACGTCGGCGTACCGCTTTGCAGCGGTTCGTCAGGTCACTACCCGCGTGAGGATCCACCAATGATTAATACCCTACCGATGCAACCCATACCTGCCACCCGCTCGGCGTGGCGCAATGCGCTGGCTACGCTTGGCCTGGCATTGAGCTGTGTGCTCGAAGCCGGAAGCGCCGTGGCGCAAAGCCTGCCCAAGCCGGACTGGAGCCTGACGGATATGCCTTCGCAGAGTGGGCGTATCTTCCTGGTCACCGGCGGCACCAGCGGCATGGGCTATGAAGATGCCAAGGCCCTGGCGGCGGCCGGCGCCGAGGTGGTGATTGCCGCACGCAATCCAGAGCGCGGCAAGGAAGCCATTGCCCGCATCAAACAGGAAGTTCGTGGTGCCCAAGTGCAGTTCGAGGCGGTCGATCTGGCCGACCTGGCATCGGTCAAGGCGCTGGGCGAACGTCTCAACGCAACCTTGCCGCGCCTCGATGGCCTGATCAACAACGCGGCGGTCATGGCACCGCCAGAACGTGCCACCTCGGCAGATGGCTTCGAGCTGCAACTGGCCACCAATTACCTGGGACACTTTGCCCTGACCGGCCATGTGTTGCCGCTGCTGCGCAAGAGCGACTCCGCTCGGGTGGTGACGCTGGCCAGCATCGCGGTCGCGCGCGGCAGCATCAACTTCGCGGATCTGCAATCCGAGCAGGCCTACAACCCTTACTCGTCCTATGCCCAGTCCAAGCTGGCCGGCCTGATGTGGGCCTTCGAGCTGCAACGCCGCAGCGAGGCGCAAGGTTGGGGGATCCAGAGCATTGCCGCGCACCCTGGTGTTGCCGTGACCGAACTGATCGAGCGCGGCCCAGGACTGGACAGCGACTTCGGACGTAACTGGGCCAAGGATCGCGAACGCTACCATTCCGCTGCCCAAGGGGCATTGCCGACCCTGTACGCAGCCACTGCTCCCGACGCGCAGGGCGGTGCCTACTACGGGCCGATCGGCGAGGAAGAAAAGCGCGGGCCGCTGGGGCTGGCCAGCGTGCCTGCCGCGGCGCAGGACGCAGCGGCAGCGGCTCGCCTGTGGACGGTTGCCGAGCAGTTGACCGGTGTCAGCTACCCCTGAGCCTCGCGGCAGGAGCGTCATCATGCTGTCAGCAACCCTGGTGCGGCGCCTCGGCGTCGCCATCAACGCCGAACGCCACGAGCTGAGTCCCGCGCTTGCGGGGTTCGCCCTGTTTTTCTGCCTGTTCTCCGGCTATTTCATGTTACGGCCCATTCGCGAGTCGATGGGCATCATGGCCGGTATCGAGAACCTGCAATGGCTGTTCACCGCCACCTTCGTGGTCATGCTGGTGGCCGTGCCGTTGTTCGCCTGGCTCAGCTCGCGGGTGCCACGTATTCACTTCGTCGACTGGGTCTACGGGTTCTTCTGCCTGAACCTGTTGGCATTCGCCGGGCTGTTTCAGCTCAGCGATGAAAACGTCTGGCTGGCGCGAGTGTTCTACGTGTGGATCTCGGTCTACAACCTGTTCGTGGTCTCGGTGGCCTGGAGCCTGATGGCCGATGTGTTCGACGGGCGTCAGGCCAAGCGGCTGTTCGCGTTCATCGCCGCCGGCGCCAGTGTCGGCGGCCTGGTCGGACCGGCGATGAGTGCGCTGCTGGTCGGGATGGTCGGCCAGTCCGGGCTGATGCTGTTGGCGGCTGTGCTACTGGGCATCGCCCTGGCGCTCAAGGCACCGCTGATGCGCTGGCGGGAAGTCGGTGGCGCCGGCAGACCAGGCGCCGCACCGACGGAGAGCACCCGCAAGCCCGTGACAGGCAACCCGTTCAGCGGCCTGACTCGGGTCATGCAATCCCCTTACCTGTTGGCGATCGCCGGGTTCGTCGTGCTGCTCGCGACCGTGACGACCTTTCTGTACTTCGAGCAGGCACGCCTGGTGGCCGAGCGCTTTCCTGATCGCGAGTCACAGATCAGGGTGTTCGGCATCATCGATGTGATCGTGCAGGCCGGCGCCTTGCTGTCGCAGTTGTTCATCACCGGACGTATCGCGCAGAAGATGGGCGTGCGCATGCTGCTGGCGATCGTGCCGGTGCTGGTCTGCGTGGGCTTTATCGGTCTCGCCCTGGCACCGACGTTCGCCATGCTGGCGGCGCTGATGATCGTCAGGCGCATTGGTGAGTACGCCTTTGTCAGGCCTGGACGGGAAATGCTCTTCGCGCCGCTGGACGCTGAGAGCAAATACAAGGCGAAGGGCTTTATCGACACGGTCGTCTATCGGGCCGGCGATGCGATCAGCGGCTGGGTGAAGAGTGGTCTGGACATGCTCGGCCAGGGCGCGGTGCTGGTGGCGCTGACAGGGGCCGTCTGCGCATTGGTCTGGGGAGCACTCGGCTGGTACCTGGGTAGGCAGGCCGACGAGCTGAGCAAGCGCGCGACACCTGGAGTGAAAGAGGGCTCCGAGGTGGCGCTTGCCGGGAGGTAGAGTCGCTACGCTATGCGTGGGTGGTAACAAGAAGGCATAAGCGGCCTGTCTTAGGGTGGACGACGCTTCATCTACGCGGCCCGACCCGTCCACCGCTCTACCATCGTAATGGTGGATAAAAAGAGCGTTGTCCACCCTACGTCTGCTCCCGCCACCTTCCTGCCTCTCACCGGCCAACTCCTGTACCCGATTGCAAAATCGGATGCCTGCATTTTGGGCTTGTAGGATGGGTGAAACCCATCAATTGCCGATGGGTTTTACCCATCCTACGACTGGGCACTAACGCCTTCTTCTTGCCTCTCACAATGTCTGGCACCCGATCTTGAGCGAGTAGGGTGGATGACGCCGTTTCCATCCACCATTGCGATACTCGCTTTCGAAAACCCTTGTCTGGCTTGCGGTGTTTGAAACAATGGTGGACAAGCTTCGCGTTGTCCACCCTACACATCCGGGCTACTTGTTTTTGGGAGTACTCGTTTTTTTCTACGCAATTCTCTTTTTGTGCCTTCAAGGTGCTCGACGACTGCCAAACAGACGGCTTTGTATAGAATTGTTTTTGGCACAAGATAATTATCAAATGCGAGGGCTCCAATTTTGTGAAGCGAAGAGTCGTCAAGCTGCATGAGCTTTTCAGCCGCTTCAGGTTTGCCATACGCAATAAGCTGAGGGGCTATGTCGACGGGTCGAAAGGTGACTTTGGATTCCATGTCTTTGTATTTGCCTAACGTTTGTTTAAGGGGCGGGCTTTAGCCCGTCCCGAGTGAGCGAAGCGAACGGCTTTGAACCAGTTGTTAGGCTTGCTTACGACAATGTTGATGCAACAAATCTTTCGATTTCATTAATCATTGAGTGCACGTCGTCCTTGTTGAATTCCTCTGTTTTTCCGTGTGCGGCACTATTGCGTATACCGGCTAAGGCAGTTATCCGCTTTTGGATAAGGTTATTATATACGCCTTGTTTTGTGAGGTCTGCGTTCATTTTGTCGAGCTTGCCGAAAGGTAAGCCATTGTCGCTGCACATGTTTCTGAGTGTTGTTTCTAGAACCATTCCAGCAATGACCGCAGCCGCTGCTGCATACCCTGAGCTTAAAAGCTCCTTTGCTTGATCTAGCTCATTATCAAATACTTCCGCCAGAACCAGATTTCTAACTGAGTTCAAATAGCCCCCTTCGAAATCTTCTTTGGCGGCCATAAAAACAGCTTTCATTTGCTGCAATATGGTGTGGCTGCTAGTAAAGGAGCTAGCTTTGCCTGCCTCTATAAAGGCCGTGAAGTGTTGGGAGTCTTCTCCGCAAAGATTTGATAGTAGGTTCTTAACTTTGACCTGCCAGTTCAGAATGAGATTGTCATCAATATGGTCGTAGCTTCCAGAGTATTCGCTATGCCTGCGCTGCTTTGTTGCTTCAATTGATATGACTTGCGACTCTAGCTCGGAGAATCTTCTTTCAAAAAGCTTCGTCATTCCTCAATTTCCCTTTGCGAGCCTAACGTTTGGTTAAGGGGCGGGCTTTAGCCCCTCCCAGCGAGCGACTTGAACCACTAGTTAGGGAGCAACTCGCACACGAAATGTGCACTACCTTTTTCCGAGGCTAGGTGCCCCGCCCTGAACGGGCATTTTTCCCGGTGATACTGTTTCTTTAAATTTTTCAAATTCGTCATGTTTTTTCTGATCGTGCTTTTTTCTTTTTTTGTGTTTCTTTCTTTACTTCTAGATTTCGCAATTTTAGATAGAGTCTCACTTGCCTTTTTCTCGCGAGCTTCTATTTGAGCTAAAGCCTCCTCAAAGGTAATGTTATTTTCCGCTGCCAGTTTCGTCGCGCGCTCACGCCGTTTGAAATTGCGGTATGCAGACATCTTGCTCATGGCAGTACCCTGAAGCTGTCCCTAACGTTTGGTGGGCTTTAGCCCGTCCCGGGAAGCAGTATGACGCATTAGCCACAGGCGTAACCCTCCGTTCCTGTTGAACGAGGGATTACGCTTCGCCAACCCATCCTGCGAGTAGTCAGCTCTCAGGCAAAACGGTTGGCGCCTCAGCCGCCTCATTGGCAAGTTTCAGTCTGTCAGCCTTGCAGATGTATTTGGGCTTGTTCTTCGGCGCCAGTTTGGCATTGGCTTTTTTGGTGTGGGCCTCTAACAGCTGTTTTATCTTCTTGCGGCGATTCATGGTCTACCTGCCTTGAGGCCAGGGGGCTGATACAAAAACGCCCATTGAACCGGGCTGACGCGACGCGTCACTCCCGATCCAATGGGCGACCTTCGTGAAGAAAGGGACTTAAACCCGCTCAGCCCACATATCGTATTCATCGGCATCGACGATACGCACGCGCACTTTGTCGCCCGGCTGGAAGTCGGTGCCTTCGATAAATACGCTGCCGTCGATTTCCGGGGCATCGGCCCAGGAGCGAGCCACGGCGCCCTGGTCGTCGACTTCATCGATCAGTACGTCCATTTCGCGACCGATCTTCATCTGCAGGCGCGCGGTGCTGATGGCCTGCTGGTGGGCCATGAAGCGATCCCAGCGATCCTGTTTGACGTCATCCGGAACGATGTCCACGTCCAGATCGTTGGCCGGCGCGCCTTCCACCGGCGAGTACTGGAAGCAGCCGACGCGGTCGAGCTGGGCCTCGCTCAGCCAGTCGAGCAGGTACTGGAAGTCTTCTTCGGTTTCGCCGGGGAAGCCGACGATGAAGGTTGAGCGGATGGTCAGATCCGGGCACTGCTCGCGCCAGGATTTGATGCGCGCCAGGGTGCGATCTTCGAAGGCCGGGCGCTTCATCAATTTGAGTACGCGCGGGCTGGCGTGCTGGAAGGGGATGTCCAGGTAGGGAAGAATCTTGCCGGCCGCCATCAGCGGGATGATGTCGTCGACATTGGGGTACGGGTACACGTAGTGCAGGCGCACCCACACGCCCATGCTGGAAAGCGCTTCGCAGAGCTCTTTCATGCGCGTCTTGACCGGTTGGCCGTTCCAGAAGTCGGTCTTGTACTTGAGGTCGACACCGTAGGCGCTGGTGTCCTGGCTGATCACCAGCAGCTCCTTGACGCCGGCCTTGACCAGGCGCTCGGCCTCGCCCAGCACGTCGCCCACCGGGCGGCTGACCAGTTTGCCGCGCATCGACGGAATGATGCAGAAGCTGCAGCTGTGGTTACAGCCTTCGGAAATCTTCAGGTAGGCATAGTGGCGCGGGGTGAGTTTGATGCCCTGTGGCGGTACCAGGTCGATCAACGGATTGTGATCCTGGCGCGGCGGCACCACTTCGTGAACGGCGTTGACCACCTGCTCGTATTGCTGCGGGCCGGTGACCGACAGCACGCTGGGGTGCACATCACGGATGCTGCCTTCCTCGACGCCCATGCAGCCGGTGACGATGACCTTGCCGTTCTCCTTGATCGCTTCACCGATCACGTCCAGCGACTCGGCCTTGGCGCTGTCGATGAAGCCGCAGGTGTTGACCACCACCACGTCGGCGTCCTGGTAGGTCGGCACCACTTCATAACCTTCCATGCGCAACTGGGTGAGGATGCGTTCGGAATCCACCAAGGCTTTCGGGCAGCCAAGGGAGACAAACCCTACTTTCGGGGTGGCGGTGGTGGTCATGCGGGCGAACCTCAGGCTGGGATGATGCGGGCGCTTGGGCGCCTCTGATCAAAAAGTGCGCAATTCTAGCGGCGTGTGCGCGACTTTTCCAGCATTGCCGACGCAGAGGCAGGCAGCTTTTTCGCCGTTGTTGTGATGAGTGGCGTACCGGCCTGGTGGGCCGCTCGTGGGGCCGAGCTCGCATGAGCGCAATTGCCGCATGGTTGGCCATCGCGTCCAGCCATTGCTTCGCTGGCAAGCGCTTTTGGTCAGGGCCATTTCTAAAATATTACTAATGTTATAATGTATCAATTCGGTTCGATATGAATCGGCTGTCTGCTGCTCGGAGCTGTACGTAACGCCAGGGGAGGTTCCGCGCGTTTCCCGTACAGATCCACCTCGCTTTCATACACGTCGGCGCGCTGATCCGCTGTCTTCGTCGCGTGTATGTGCCGGGGCACCTACGCCGGCTCTTGCACATCGACTCGCCTGCCCAACAACCGAATCAACATGGAGGTCTTCATGATCCATCGTCACCCACTCGCTTGGGCCGTTGCCGTGGCCCTGCTGCCCGGTGGGCCGCTGCTTGCCGCCGAGGGTAAGCAAACAGTGCAACTCGGCACGTCCGTCGTCAGTGCCAGTGCCTTGAACAGCACTCAGAACGAAATGATCAACCCCGCCGAGGTACTTCAGGGGGAGGAACTGATCCAGCGCCGCGATTCGACCCTGGGAGAAACGCTCAACGGCTTGCCGGGCGTGCATTCCAGTAGTTTTGGTGCTGGCGCCAGCCGCCCTGTGATTCGCGGCCTGGACGGTGCCCGGGTGAAGGTGCTCAGCGATGGCGTGGAAACTCTCGATGCTTCGACCATCAGCCCGGATCATGCGGTGACCAGCGATCCGCTGTTCGCCGAGCGCATCGAGGTGCTCAAGGGGCCGGCGACGCTGCTGTATGGGGGCGGCGCGATCGGCGGTGTGGTCAATGTGCTGGACAAGAAGATCCCTACCCAGGTGCCGGAGAAGGGCTACGAGGGGGATCTCGAGCTGCGTGCCAACACGGTGGCCAACCAGGGCGCCGGGATGTTCGGCATTACCGCCGGTACGGGCAACTTCGCCCTGCGCGCCGAAGGTAGCAAGCGCCAGGATGACGAGTACCGGATTCCCGGCTCGCCCGGCAGGCAGGAGGGGTCGTACAACGACACCGACAGCTACAGCTTGGGCGCCAGCTTCATCGGTGAGCGTGGCTTCCTGGGCGTGGCTTACAGTGAGCAGAATCTGCGCTACGGGCTGCTCGGCCACGAGCACGCCGACTGCCATACCCATGGCCCCAGGGATTGGCACTGCAGCAGTCATGAGCATGACGATCACGATGACGACGACGATCATGACGATCATGATCACGATGATGAGCACGACCATGATCATGCCGGCGTCCCCTACATCAAGATGAAGCAGAAGCGCTGGGATCTGCGTGGCGAGCTCAACGAGCCGTTGCCGGGCTTCGAGCTGGCCAAGCTGCGTGTCGGCCACAGCAACTATACCCATGACGAGATCGAAGGCAGCGAAGTGGGCACTTCGTTCAAGAACGATGCCACCGATGCGCGCCTCGAACTGACCCACGAACCGCTGTTCGGCTGGCGCGGCGTGGTGGGTGGGCAGACCTCGCGTCGTGACTTCGAAGCATCGGGCGAGGAGGCCTACGTACCACCGACCCTGACCCGCAACCACGCGCTGTTCCTGCTCGAGGAATACAACCTGGGCGACTGGCGCTATGAACTGGGCTTGCGCCACGAGTGGCAGGACATCGATGCGCAAGGCGAGAAGAACACCCGCCATCGCGGCACCTCGGTGTCCGCCGGCGCGGTCTGGACATTCGCTGCCGACTACTCGCTGGGTTTCTCCCTGTCGCGTTCCCAGCGTCTGCCGACAGCCGAGGAACTCTATGCCAACGGCCCTCATGCGGCCACTCGCACCGTGGAGTTGGGTAACGTCGACCTCGACGAGGAAACGTCGCACAACGCCGAGCTGACCCTGCGCAAATTCGCCGGGCGTACCACCTTCACCTTCAGCCTGTTCCGCAACCAGGTGGATGATTTCATCTATGCCGCGGATACCGGTCATGACGTGGGCGGCGGTTTCCGCGAGATCGAGTACCGCCAGCAGGACGCCGTGCTGACCGGCGCCGAGGGTTCGTTGACCTACGCGCTCAGTACCACTACCGATGTGACGCTGTTCGGTGATCACGTACGCGGCAAGCTGAAGCGGGGCGGCGATCTGCCACGCATCCCGGCGGATCGCCTGGGCGTGCGCCTGGATCAGGCCTTCAGCGAGGCGCTCAGTGGGCAGCTGGAGTTGTATCGCGTGCAGCGCCAGGGCGACATCGCTGCCTACGAAACCGACACCTCGGGCTACAACATGCTCGGTGCGGGCCTCAGCTACCGTGGCTCGCTGGACGCTACGGACTATCAGCTGTTCGTCAAGGGCAACAACCTGCTCGACGAGCGGGCACGCAACCACAGCTCGTTCATCAAGGATGACGTGCTGTTGCCCGGGCGCAATTTGACGCTGGGCGTGCGCTTGAGCTTCTAGATACAGGCTCTGATGCGGATCGTTCAGTGGGGCGATCCGCATCAACTTCCATGCATTCAGGCTTCGCCCGCAGGGCGCTTCTTTGCCATGGCCAATGATGCCGGGGGTCATAAAGCCTGCTTGGCTATCGTGGAGGGGATCGGGTTCTCATGGAGGCGGCTGGCGGTTACGGGCGAGCCTCAATAAGGCACTACGGCACAGCGCTCGTTCGGTGCCGTGCAGATGCGAAACGTTGCCGTCTTGGCGTATATGGCATAGGTCTGGGGCCTTTGCTAACCTGCTGTGCACCCATAATAAAAGTATAAAAAGAGGGACACCCCTTGTTCGCCAAGATCACTTCGCTCTGCGTCAATCTGGTGCAGCGCTACCTGCCTTCACCCTTCGTTTTCGCCATGCTGCTGACCCTTATCGTACTGGTGCTTGGCATCTTCGCCACGGGCCAGAGTCTGCCGCAGATGGCCCAGCACTGGGGGAGCGGTTTCTGGAATCTGCTGACCTTCACCATGCAGATGGCTCTGGTGCTGGTGACAGGCCATGCATTGGCCAATGCGCCGCCAGTCAGTCGACTGCTGGATCGGCTGGCCAGTATTCCCAACTCGCCAGGGCAGGCCATCGTCTTCGTGACCCTGGTGGCGATGGCGGCTTCCTGGATCAACTGGGGCTTCGGGCTGGTGGTCGGGGCGGTATTCGCCCGGGCGCTGGCGCGCCAGGTTCAGGGCGTGCATTACCCACTGCTGGTGGCGGCGGCCTATTCCGGTTTTCTGGTCTGGCATGGCGGGTTGTCGGGTTCCATCCCGCTGTCGCTGGCGACCGGTGGTGCCGATCTGGAGCGCATCAGCGGGGGCGTTCTGACAGCAGCCATCGGTGTTGAACACACGCTGTTCACCACGCTCAACCTGACCATCATCGCCTTGCTGGTGATCGGCGCACCGCTGCTCAATCGCGCGATGATGCCCAGCACGCCAACGGTGGCTGCGCCGGAGCTGCTCATCGATCCGCCGCCACCGGTCATCCCTCGCGAGACCGGCGCTCAGCGGCTGGACGACAGTCGCATTCTCGGGCTGTTGATCGTAGCGCTGGCGGCCATCTATTTCGTCTACCACTTCGCCACCAACGGTTTTGGCCTGACCCTGAACCTGGTGATCGGCATGTTCCTGTTCGCCGGCCTGCTGTTGCACGGCTCGCCGGAGCGCTACGGGCGCGCTGTTCAGGAAAGCGTGGGTGGCATCAGCGGGATCATCATCCAGTTTCCGTTCTATGCCGGGATCATGGGGATGATGGTCGGTGCCAACGCCGGAGGGGAACCGTTGGGCAAGCTGATCAGCGATCTGTTCATCGACTGGTCATCGCCGGAGACCTTTCCGTTGTTCACTTTTCTCAGTGCCGGGCTGCTGAACATGTTCATTCCCTCCGGCGGCGGCCAGTGGGCGGTGCAGGGGCCGATCATGCTGCCAGCGGGCGAAGTGCTTGGCGTGGCACCGGAAATCACCGCTATGGCCATCGCCTGGGGCGATGCCTGGACGAACATGATTCAGCCGTTCTGGGCCTTGCCGCTGCTGGCCATCGCCGGGTTGGGCGCGCGGGACATCATGGGTTACTGCCTGATCATGCTGCTCTATTCGGGTGTGGTGATCGCTGGAGCGTTCTATTTTCTGGTCTGAGTGCGGGAACTGCAGCCGGATTGAACCGGCTGCAGGAGCCTCACTGCGCAGCCTTCTGGCGTTTCTGGATCGCTGCGATGAGCCGCTGGGCCAGCGCCGGGTAATCCTTGTCGTAGTGGTGCCCACCAGGTAGTTTCAGGTTTTCACCGATGGCTTCGGCCTGGGTGCAGCCGCTTTCGGGCGCTTCTTCCGTGCCGTAGACGCACAGCACCTTGTCAGCCGGTAACTGGGCCAGTTCGGGGCCGGTGGCCATTTCGCTGGCGTCTTTGCCGAGCCAGCCCTGGACGCGGATCTCGAAGGTGCCGCTGCGTGCCAGGGCCAGCAGCAACACGGCGTCGACCTGGTTTTTGTCGCTGTCCGGCAGACGGTTGTAGAGCGCCGGCATCACGTCGGCGCCGAAGGAGTAGCCGATCAGCACGAAGCGTTTGGCGTGCCATTTCTCGCGGTACTCGCGCATCAGCTCGGAGAGATCGCTGGCAGCTTGCTCCGGGCTCTTGCGCTGCCAGAAGTAACGCAGAGTGTCGACGCCGACTACCGGGTAGCCGCGCTCGGCCATCTGTTCGGCCACTGCCCGATCCAGGTCACGCCAGCCGCCATCGCCGGAGTAGAACAGGCTCACTGTATCGCCTGACTGGGCAGCCGGTACTTCGACTACTGGCAGCGCATCGCCGGTGCCTTGCAGTAGGCGTCGCAACTGGGTGATCAGCAGAGCCTTGGGCGCGGTCTGGTAGTCGCCGATCAGAGTATTGGCGTTGGCCTGCTGGCGTACGAAGCGAGCGCTGGCGTCATCCGGATTGTCGTTCCACACGGTCAGCCAGTGACCGTGAGCACTGCTCGCCGGGGGAGGGGTCTCGCAATCGGGCCTGGTGAGAGAGAAACCGATCGACAGGGCCTGGGCCTTGTCATCGTTCTGAGCGGCGAGCCAGCGCCAGGCGAGCATGGCGGTGTTGTCGCTGCCAGCGAGCAGGTTCAGCGGGCCGTCCATCTGTGCAGTGGCTTCTTCCAGACGTTTGGCCTGGGCCTCACAGCTCTGCGGTGTGGCTTGGTACTGACCGATCATGGCGTGATTGGATTGCGCCAGCTCCAACAGCTCGGCATCGCTTAGTTGCTGGTCGGTGGGCAGGGCCAGGAGCACGCGACGCTGCGCCGTATCGCCCGGTGTAGCGAGCATCAGGTCACCGCCGGAGGGTAATGGATGGCGCGTCAGGCTGGCTTCGGCTGGCGGCCGCAGCGAGTAGTAGAGGCCGCCAGCGAGCAGCAGAAGCAATAGGGTCAGGATCGGTAACAGGCGTTTGGCAGTGCGGGTCATCAGCGTTTCACCAGTCCGGTAAAACCACCGGCGATCAGCGCGGCGGTATCGGTAAGCGCCACCAGCGGGTCGAGCCCAGCCGGTACGGCCATGTAGCGGGGTTCCCAGTCCGGCTGGAACTTGTCCTTGAAGCGACGCAGGCCCTGGAAGTTGTAGAACGCCTCGCCGCGCTGGAACACCAGGGCGCCAAGACGCTGGGCCAGCGGCGCGCCGCGACGTGGCTGCAGGCCGGAGAGCGGCACCATGCCAAGGCTGAAGCGGGCGAAGCCGGCTGCCTTGAAATGCAGGATCAGGCCGAGCATGAGAAATTCCATGGTCAGCTTTGGCGCATCCGGCAGTACGCGCATCAGGTCGAGTGTGGCGAGGTCGCGGTTGTCGGTTTCCAGCAGGTTGGCGAAGGCCACTGCACGACCTTCGACTCGTGCGACGACGATTCGGAAGTGGCGCAGGTAGGAGGGGTCGAAACGACCGAGGGAAAAGCCTTTCTCGCGCATCTGCTTGCCGTTCAGCCAGGCGTCGGAGATGCCGCGCAATTCGTCGAGAGGCGCTGCGCCGGGCTCGAAGAACTCCAGCGCCAGGCCATCGCGCTGCCCGCGGTTCCAGGTGTAGCGCAGATCCTTCATGGTCTTGCCGGTGCTTTCCAGGTCGAAGCGCTTCAGGTCGACTCGGGCCTCCTCGCCCAGCTTGATGGCGGTCAGGCCGATATCCATATACAGCGGCAGGTTCTCGGCGCGTACCTGATAGAACACCGGGCGGGTGTGGTGGCGGTCGCACAGGTCGCGAAACTGCCAGACCAGTTCGGCACGCCGCTGCGACGTACCGATCGGGTCGAACAGGGCGACCATGCTACGGGCACGGCGTGAGTACATCAGAAAGGCATCGCCCTCCGGGTGCACCAGCAGCGCTTTGTCGCCGGTCAGTGCCAGGCCGCCATCGGCCTGATCGGATGCCTTGACGATACGCGCGGCGCGATCCAGCTCTTCGCGATCCGGCAGGGTCACGGCCGGTGGGGCGGCGCGCAGCAGCCAGGCGAGAAACGCCAGGCCAAGCAGTAGCACGCAGCCGAGCGCGGCGCGTAAACCACGCGGCGCATCGGCGTTCACCGCGAACTGCCACCAGAGCTGATGTTCGTAGGGCACATCCTGATAGGCGAAAAGAAGCAGCCAGATGGATGCACCGAGCACGCAGGCGCTGGCCGCCAGGTGCCAGGGCGAGAAGGGCAGTTCCATGATCCGGCTGGGACGGTAGAAGTAAGGGCGGAACAAGGCCAGCAAGCCAGCGGTGATACTCAGCAGCAGCGCTTCTTCCCAGTCGAAACCCTTGAGCAGCGACAGCACTGCGCCGGTGATCAGCAGCCCCAGGGTCAACGCCCAGGCGGCGGAGAGACGGCGGCGCAACCCTTGGGCGAGTAGCAGGCAGAGCAGGCCGATCAGGCTGGCGCCGAAATGCGAGGCATCGATCAGCCGGTGCGGAATGAGGAAGTCGAGAATTTCCAGGCGCTCGTCCAGGCTTGGTGTGGCGCCGGAGAACAGCAACACCATGCCGGAGATGAACACCAGCAGGGCCAGAACCGGCGCGGCCAGACCGCTGGCTGCACGGATGGCCTGGCGTGCATCGACCAGCCGGCGCAACTCGATGGCCAGTAACAGCAGGCACGCCACCAGCAACGGCAGCACGATATAGATGAGGCGATAGAGCAGTAGCGCCGCCGCCAAGGGCGCTGCACCAAGCCCGTTGGCGAAGGCAGCCAGCATGACGGCCTCGAATACGCCCACGCCGCCTGGCACGTGGCTGAGTACGCCGGCAGCCAGGGCCAGCAGGTAGACGAGTAGAAAGGTGGTGAAGGGCGGCGCTTCGGGAAGCAGCAGGTACAACACTCCGGCAGCGGCGCTGACATCCACCAGGGTGATCAGTACCTGAAGCAGCGTCAGGCGTGTATCGGGCAAACGCAGCAAGTATTTGTGCAGGCGTACTGTCACGCAATCCGGTGCCGGCCGTTCCGCGAGGCGGGCTCGCTGCAGGGCCAGAAGCAGCGCGCTGCCGAGTGCCAGAAGCACCAGGCAGAGGGCGACCAATATCGGTTGCGGCAGGCGCAGAGCGGCGGCTGCCGCGCTCGGATCCGCCAGGGCGGCAAGTGCGGCGAGCAGGGGGAGGGCGCAGCCCAGGGATAGGCTGGCGAACAGCGTCATGCGCGCCACCTCGCCGGCACCGATGCCGTGGCGAGCATAGAGGCGATAGCGGATCGAACCGCCGGAAAGCATCGACAGGCCGACCGCATTGCCGATGGCGAAGGCGCAGAAACCGCCGGTGGCCAGTGTGCGTGCCGGCAGGCTGACGGCTGCGTAGCGGCTGGCCGACCACTCATAACCGAGCAGGGCGATGAACCCCAGAACAGTCAGGCCAATGGCGCCGAACAGATTCGCAGTTGGTACTGCCAGCAGGGATTCATGCAGGGTGCTGGGATCGAGTTCATCGAGCAGATGCCGACAGGCGAGCAGCGCAATGACGAACAACAGCAAGGCCGCACTCAGCCCCAATGGCTGGCGGTAACGATCCAGGCGCTGTCGCCATTGCAGGAGGCGGGAGTTAGGCAGAGACGGTGTGACAGGAGCGTCGGAGCTGGCGCGCATCGGATACCTCTTGGGTAGTGCGGCTCAGATTGGAGTGCGGAAGCCAAGTTCCTTTATGTGACAAATAATGTATGGGTGCAGGCGAGCTGCTTCAAGGTGCCTGTGCTTGACGCCATGAAGGAGATGATAGGGCGTCAGGCTCGGTGCGCCGGGAGCGCGCCGGCCTTTTCAGACGCCCATAAAACGAAAGCCCCGACAGCTAAGCTGTCAGGGCTTTCGTTTCGAAGGTGGTTGCGGGAGCCGGATTTGAACCGACGACCTTCGGGTTATGAGCCCGACGAGCTACCAGACTGCTCCATCCCGCGCCGGCAATTCTATATAAAAACGAACCTCTGTCAATCGATTTATGCTTTTCAATCAATTAGTTAAATCGACAGACCGAGAAAAACAAAAAGGCCACTCGATTGAGTGGCCTTTTTGAGTATCTGGTTGCGGGAGCCGGATTTGAACCGACGACCTTCGGGTTATGAGCCCGACGAGCTACCAGACTGCTCCATCCCGCGGTCGCCATTCTATTCATCTGAGGCATGCTGTCAACGCTTATATTGGAAAAAACTGTTTTCCGTTCAGATAGTTAGCATCGGTCGATGAGCGCCTTTGACGAGCCAGCCCCTGCCATGCGGGCCTTTCAGGCGGTTTATGGCGTCAGGGCGAACGGCCTTCATGAGCGATAAACGTGGAGAGCCGGGCTGGAAGCCTGTTCTTATATACAGTAAGGTGCCTGTCCTATCCTTGCTCGACCGCATCCGCGATCGGGCAGCTCTCTCGTTTCAGGTTTATGGCGCAGCGAAAGATCATCCATATCGACTGTGACGCCTTCTACGCCTCTGTCGAAATACGCGACAACCCGGCCCTGGCCGACAGGCCTATGGCGGTGGGTGGGGCGGCGGATCGTCGTGGGGTGATCGCCACCTGCAACTACGAGGCGCGCGCCTATGGGGTGCGCTCGGCCATGGCCTCGGGGCATGCGCTCAAGTTGTGCCCGGATCTGTTGATCGTCAAACCGCGCTTCGATGTGTACCGTGCCGTCTCCCGGGACATTCACACGATCTTTCGCGATTACACCGATCAGATCGAGCCATTGTCCCTGGATGAGGCCTTTCTCGACGTTTCCGCCTGCAACCACTTCGGCGGCAGCGCCACGCGTATCGCGCAGGACATTCGCCGGCGCGTATCCAGCGACCTGCATATCACCGTGTCGGCTGGCGTGGCACCGAACAAGTTCCTGGCCAAGATCGCCAGTGACTGGCGCAAGCCCAATGGACTGTTCGTGATCACTCCGGATCAGGTCGCGGACTTCGTCGCCGCGCTGCCCGTCAGCAAGCTGCACGGTGTGGGCAAGGTGACTGCGGACAAGCTGGCGCGCCTCGGCGTGCGCACCTGCAGCGATTTGCGCGAATGGAACAAGCTGCGGCTGGTACGCGAGTTCGGCAGTTTCGGCGAACGGTTGTGGAGCCTGGCCCATGGTATCGATGAGCGTGTGGTGCAGACGGACAGCCGACGTCAGTCGATGAGCGTGGAAAACACCTACGATCAGGATCTGCCGGATCTAGAGGCCTGCCTGGCGCAATTGCCGGCCCTGTTGGAGGAGCTGGAACGGCGCATGACTCGTCTGGACGGTAGTTATCGGGCAGGCAAACCCTTCGTCAAGGTCAAGTTCCACGACTTTACCCAGACAACCCTGGAGCAGACCGGCGCGGCCCGTGATCTGGAAAGCTACCGGATCCTGATGACCAACGCCCATTCACGCGGTAATCGACCTGTGCGGTTGCTGGGCGTGGGTGTGCGCTTGCAGGATTTGCGTGGCAAGCATGAGCAGTTGGACTTGTTCACGCCGCGTGAGCCATAAGTAGTAAAGCGGCGCCAGACGTAATCAGGTGATATCGGCGGCAGTGTTGCGGGCGATGGGTGGTTTGCCGCCGGTTACGCTGGAAGGCCGCTACCGCATCGCCGGCAAGCCGGCTCCTACGAGGTGATGGTTCGGGAGCGAAATTGCCAGGTGATGCATTTTGTAGGAGCCCGCTTGCGGGCGATTGGTGGTTTCCCTGCCGATCACGATGGATGAACACTGTTCGCATCGCCCGCAAGGCTAGGCGCATTGTCAGGTACATAGTGCAATCGGCTGGATAAAGACACTTGCTCCTGCAGTCGCGAATTCGATCCCTGCCGTTACTCGTCAGGCCACAGCCGGATCGGTTTGCCACTGGCCGGCCATAGGCGCAGTTGCTCTATCGGCGAGATATCCCAGCGTTCGATGGTATTCAGGCTTTGCAGGAAGCGACTTTCCTGTTCCATCAGCGCCGGGGCGCACAGTTTGCGGGTGCTTCCGGCTTCGCTGAAGGTCAGCTTGTCATCATCGCGTGTATAGCTTGCGAACCAGTGATTGCAGCCGGCGTTGCCGTAAGCACGGCCATCTTCGCCAAGCGTGATGGTCAGGTGGCTGCTGTCGATCAGCGGGCGTTCGCCAATCCATTCAACGCGGTAAACGCGTTCGGTTTCCAGTTGCACCGGCTTGCCAGCGCAGCCAGCCAGGGTTGCAGTCAGCAAGCCCAGGACGAGAAGCGGTTTCATCAAATCTCCTTTTTCAGGCACGTGGGGCACAGGTGTCTGCCCTCCTGTTTGCGCCAGCCGAGTTCTGCGATGCGTGCATCGGCGGCTGGCGCCTGGGCTTTCTTGCCCAGAGCACTATCGACCGCGAACTCGAAGTCGAGTTGCTTGCCGCAACCGTCACAGGCGACCTGCCAGTTGAAGATCGACAGCTCGGTAAAAGCCGGCCCGTGCGCGACGGCGACCCATTGGCCGGGCGGATTGATCAGGTGACGAACCTTGTCGACTTGCAGGCGCATGCTCAGATCGCGGCTGCCCTTGAGGCTGACCACCAGGGTGTCGTTGCTCTTGATCGAGCCGCCGTTGCCGGTGACCTGATAACGGCCAGGAGCCAGGGCGCGGCATTCGATCAGGGTGTGTTCGGGGTTGAGCAGGTTGTAGCGGAAATCGTGTTCGGCCATGGTTCCTCCGGGTGAGGAGGGCATTCTACATGGCCTTCTCATGCTGGACTTCCTTGAAAGTGCAGCGTGCCCCATACGGCGTGGATACGGGTAGACACGACGCTGGTTTCAGGCCTGCCGGATTGGTGCGTACCGTTTCGATGTATGGCTGTTCAATCAGCCCATCGTTTGTGAGTTGCGGGCCAGACATTCAAGCAAACGTTCGCCGAACACCTCCGGGCGTCCCTCGAATAGCCGCTGCAGTGGCCGTTCATTGGCCAGGTAGTCGTACAACGACAGGCGTTCGCTAGGGCTGCCGGCAAGGCGCGCAGCGGCCTGTATATAGTCGTCGATACTCGTGGCAACGGTCCAGTCGGGAAGGCCGACGCGGCGGAACAGGCCCTCGTCGATGTGTTCGAGCACTTCCGGGCCTGTCTTGCACACGCCGGGCAGGCCGACGGTCAGGGCATCGATAATGCCGTTGGTGTTGCCGAACGGGAATGGGCTGAGAAACAGATCGCAGCGGTTGAAGGTGGCCAGGTATTCCGGGTAGGGCTGGTGTGGGTAGACCTGGGCACCCGGCAGGTAACGATGGATCAGGCGCAGCAGTTGCGGGTAAAGCAAGCCCTGGGCCTGGCCGATGAGGAAATGGAAGCGTACCTGTCTTGCATATCGTTGTTGTGTCAGCAGGGCGATCTGCTGGCAGGCCTGGAGGAAGCGCGGGTTGAACTTCATGGTGGTGGCTGCGATGGCGATGGCCACTTCGTCGGTGTCGCCGCGTTCTCGCCGGGGAATGTCCACCGGGATCGCCGAGGGGCGATAGGGTTGTCCATCGCTGGGCAGCAGGAGCAGCTTCTCGTCGAAGCAGGCCGGATCGCCGACGAAATCCTCTTCCACGCTGATGTAGTCGATATGCCGCGAACCCGTCGTCGCCGGGTGCCCCAGGGCTGCCACCTGCAGCGGCGCCAAGCGCAGGTTGGCGACGAACAGGGTGAGCGGAAACATGCCGACGCTGGGCATGTACAGCACCTGCGGCTGCAGCTCGGCGGCCAGCTGGCGTACCTGGCGCACGCAGGCCAGCAGGTCGTTCGGTACCTCGAGCTCGACGAAGTCGTCGAACACCTGTCGGCCCAATGCATCGACATTGTTGGCGTAGCCCACGGCCCGTAGTTCGAAGTACTGACGGGCGGCCTCCAGGGTTCTTGAATGGGTGCGATAGATGGAGTGGCCGCCGGAGAACCACTCCAGCACGACCAGCATGATCGGCTTTGCGCTGGCCTCTGGTTCTCGCTCCATGGCAAGCGAGTCGATGCCGTTGTCCGCCAGCTTGCGTTCGATCAGGCGGCAGATGGAACGCTTGATGCGGTGGCGCTGTGGCAGATCGGCATAGCTGCAATGCATGTAGACGTCGTGGATGATCGCCACCGGCAACTGATCCAGAGTGTCCAGGGTGTCCAGCCGTTCCGGCAGCCAGGCGAGCAACGCTTCGCGTTTGGAGTGAGCGGCGGGTGTGCCGAGGAAGCGCGGCGACAACAGGGCCATGGACAAGGCTACCGTCAGGTTGCGGTTCTGCTGCCAGAGTAGATCGACATCCAATGGCAGTTGCGACTCGGCTGAGTAAAGCACGCAGAATTTGACCAGATCCGCTGGCGCGATCTCGAAACGGCCAGCCTCGCTGCCATGCAGGTTGAGAGCTTGCAGGATATGGTCGGCGTTGACGAAGGCGCTGGCCGCGAACAGGGAAGACAGCCAGCGCTGGAAGTTGATCAGTTGGTCGAAGCCCGTCGGGCTGATCTGGAAGCCTGGGTCGGAAAACAGGGTGGTAATGGCGCTGGTCAGGCGCGTCAGTACATGTGCCTCCAGTTCCGTGGCAGAAATTGCAGGTGACACCGAAAGCGCGAATTGACCGGACAGCTTGCCGTAGTTGCGGTCGATGATCAGCAGCAGGCGGATCAGCTCACGGGCGGCGCTTTCATGCTGGCGTGAGTAGCAGAGTTGCTCGAAGCGTTCGAGGGAAAACGGTTCTTCGGTCATCGGTATGCCTTGCTCCATGTATTTGCCGACAAGGGCGGGGTCTTACGACTCCGCCCCGCAACGCTTTAGTTTTCTCCGGCAGCCTGCCACTGGGAAAGATCCAGAGCGACCCGGTCGATTTGCGGAGCCAGTGGTGTCTGCCGGTAGTCGGGATATAAAACCTGGCTCCAGGCGTTGCCGGTGATCTGCTGTTGCAGGTAGGCACGTGGCGCTTCGCTGGCGCTGCCCAGGATGCTGCTGTTGACCAGCCCGCCCAGGCGATAGACCACGGCGCCGCTGCCGCTGGCGCCAATGCTGGTGTTGTCGCTGCCATGGGCGATATAGGTGCCACCCGGCGCGTCAGCGTCGATCAACAAGGTGCCGTCCTGCACCCTGAGCAGGTTGTTGCCACTGACGAAGTTCAGCGCCGTACCGCCGTGGCTGTACGCGGCGAGCGTGAGGTTGCCGTTGCCGCCAGTAACCAGGCTGTTGGTGCCGTTGCTGGAGCCGTTGAAGGTGATACCGCTGGCACCGTTGTCGCCGCGGCCGCTGAGCAGAATGTCGGCGCTGCTCGATTGCAAGGTGACTCCATTGGGCCCGCTGCGCACGAACACGCCGCTGGCATCCGTACCGCCGTCGCTGCGCCCGTTCAGGGACAGGTTGCCGCTGTTGGTGGCGATGGTCACCGAGCTGGCGCTATTGGACGGGTAGAAGTGAATGCCGTTGGCCGTCTTCGAATAGCCGTCCAGCGTGATCGAGCCGCTGCCAGTGGCGCGCAGTTCGGTCTGCCCGGTCAGCATGCTGATGCCATTGGCATCGGCGGCATGGCCGGTGAGGCCGAGGTGGCCGTTCTCGACGCTGATCAGGTTGTTGCCGCTGCCGTAGAAATCGATGCCGTCGCCAGCACCGGTCGAGCGACCGACCAGGGTAACGTTGCCGTTGCCGGTGGTCTGGATGACGTTGGTCACGCCGAGCAGGGCGATGCCGTGATCCAGCTCGCTGGTATCCGGCGAGTGGAAATGGCCGTCGAGCAGGATATTGCCGCCCTGCGAGACGATGCGGTTGGTCGAGGTCGTGCCGCTGCCGCCGAGGGCGATGGCGTCGGAGGTACCGACCGAGTCGCCGCGCAGGGTGATGTCGCCACTCTGCGTGGTGATGCTGACGCCCTGCGAGCTGCCGGTGGAATTGAGAAGGATGCCGTAGCCACCGAAGCTGGCGGTGCTGTTGCCATTGATCAGCACGTCGCCGCTGGTGGTCGACAGCTCGATGGCGGCGCCCTCGCCGGATGGGGCAAGATCCACGCCGCGTCCGGAGACGCTGTTGCCCTCCAGGGTCAGGTTGCCGCTCTGGCTGCCGACACGAATGGCGGAATTATCGCCGCTGGCATCCAGATACAGCGCGCGGAAGGAGCCGCTGCCGGTGTTGATGACCGAGTTGCTGGCTGCCAGGCGAACATCGCCCGCTGTGCTGGCGATGTTGATCTGTGCGCCCGGTGTGCCGGCGCTGCCGGAGCCCGAGGCGATCAGCCCCAACGCTGGCGTGCTGCCGCCCGAGCCGTTGCCTGCGACGCTGATGTCGCCGTCGCTCAGCAGGTTGATCGACGCAGTGGAACCGGTGACGTTGAGGATCGTACCGTAGCTGCCACCGCTGTCGCCGGTGAGCAGGATATTGCCGCTGCCGCCAGTGAGGTTAATCGCGCCATTGCCGGCTGCGGCCAGGTACAGGCCGCGACCACTGTCGCTGGCGCCGTTGATCGTGAGGGTGCCGCCGCCCACGCCGATATTCTGGGTCGAGCCGCTGGCGGTGGAGCAGATCAGTACGCCGAAGCCGGAGGCGGCCTTGCCGCTGAGGGTGACATTACCGGAGCCGCTGGCGGCAATGGTATTGGTGGTGCTGAAGATGCGCGTGCCATTGCCGCTGCCGAGGTTGTCGGCGCTGATGTCGATGGCGCCAGCGCCCTCGGTCAGCAGGCTGCTGCCGCCATGCAGGATGAAGGCGTCGCCACTGCCAGTGGTGCTGTCTTGCCGGGCGGTGATGCTGATGTTGCCGCCGCCAGCATCGATGGTGCTGGCGGAGATGTTCACCGCGTTGGCGCTGGCGCCGGCGGCAAGGGTAGCGGAGGTGGCGCCGCGAATGGTCACGTCGCCGCCACGGGTGTCGATCAGGCTGCCGCCGCGGATCGACACGCCGGTACCGTTGCTGACGTTGGTGCTGGCGTAGGAGCTGGACGGATCGACGGCGCCACCGATGGTCAGATTGCCACCGTTGGTACGAATGGTGGCGTTGTTCAGCGCCACCGAGCCGTTGCCGCTGTTGTTGAAGTTGGCCTGCATCGACACATTCAGCGACTTGCCGTCGGCATGGCTGATGCTGGTGCCGTTCATGTTGATATTGCGGTGGGCGGTCAGCGTCAGGCTGGCATTGCCCTGGGCCTGGACGTTGTCCAGCACGTTGATGTCGCCGGAGGTGCCTGGCCCGGACGAGGTCTGCACGATGATGTTGGCGCCTTCGCTGAGCGACGCATTGAGCGTGGCCGAGCTGAGGTTGGAACTGCGGCCGGCATCCGGTGTGAACGGGCTGCTGCTGGACGTGCCGTTGTTCGCACCACTGGTGATGTTGATATTGTAGGGATCGAGCAACCAGGTACCGCCCTGGCCCGACGCGGCGCTGAGGTCGACGCGACCGGTGGCATCCAGGACATGGCCGGAGGTTTCCACCAGGCCGCCCTTGCCGCTTTCGCCGCCGCCGATCACGCTGATGTTGCCGTGGAACTGGGTACTGTCGGTGGCCCAGAGAATGACCTTGCCGCCGTCGCCGCTGTTCAGGGCATCGGCCTCGATCCGCGCATTCTGGCCCATATGGGTGGCGCTGGCCTGGTGCAATGGGCCGCTGCCCTGATAGTCGCCACCGAGCAGTACGGTGCCGCCACCTGCATCGCCGGATGCATCGATGCGCGCGTCGTCGAACAGGCCGACGTATTCGCCGGTCATGGTCACTTCTCCACCGCGTTCGCCGGCATTGCGGCCGGATACGTCGAGCACGCCGCTGCTGGCCACCACGCCGCTGTCGCCGCCGTCGAGTACGATGCGCCCGCCGCGTTGCTGCAGGCTGGTCGCCTCGATCACGCCTTCGTTGTTCACCACCTGGTTGAGCATGGCGTTGCTGGCCCGTGCACTCATGATCACCGTGCCGCCATTGGCTTGCAGCAGACCCTGGTTGACCACGCTGGCGTCGATGACGGCTTCGTCGACCTGCAGGTTGATCAGGCCATCGCCGTGGTAGTCGAGGGTGATTTTCTCGCCGCCGCCGAGCACCACCGAGCCCATTTTCGCGACCACGCTGCCTTCGTTGCGCACCTGGGATCCGAGCAGGGCGACGCTGCCGCCGTCCGCCGCACGCAGGGCGCCCTGGTTGATCACCGCGCCGGCGCTGCTGCCTCCATGGAAGCGCATCCGCCCGGCCATGAAGTCGTCATCGGCAATCTCCAGCGTGCTGGCTACCAGACCGCCGACATTGACCGCGGTGCTGCTGCCGAACAGCACGCCGGAAGGGTTGATCAGATACACCTGGCCGTTGGCATTGAGCTGACCCAGGATCTGCGACGCATCGCTGGACATGACCCGGTTCAGCGCCACCGCCGAGGTGCCCGGCTGGTGGAAATTCACTTTGGCATCGCGACCGATATTGAAGGTGTCCCAGGTGGCGATCAGCTTCTGGCTGTTCTGGGTCACGTCCAGGACGTTGCCGGACTGGCTGATGCTGCCGCTGCCGGCGCTGATCTGGCCGTTGCTGGGCAGGACATCGTTGCCCAGCGCCATGGCCTGGATCGGCATCAGGCCGTGCATCACGCACAGCACCGCATAGCTCAGGGGTTTGAGGGAAGGTAGTTGCGGGCGACGGCCGCGACGGGATTGGCTGCTGTTCACGGTCATCTCCTCAGAACGAATAGTTGAAACCAGTACCGATGGCGTTGATGGTGGTACCGACACCCGGGGCGAAACCGCTGGCGGCGTAGGCGCCAGCCACGGCGAAGTTATAGTTGGCCAACGACTCGTTCTTGAGCAGAACGTAATGGGCGAAGACCTCGGTGTTACGGTTGAAGCGGTAGCCGACGCCGAGGGCGTACTGGCGGGCGCCCATGCCGCTTGTGTCGCATTCGATACCGCTGGCGGAAATCATCGAGCACTCGCCGGGCAGAGCACGGGCGTAGCTGGCACGCAGGCGCCAGGCACCGATGCGGTGGCTGACGCCGAGCATGTAGGCGCGGCGGCGATATTCGGAAAGGTCGCTGAAGCTGACGCTGTTGTTGATCACGTCGTCCTCGGAGTAATAGAGCTCGTCGGCGATCAGCGACAGCTGGGTATTGCCGAAACGGTAGCCCAGGCCCAGACGGAAGCTGTAGTCGTTCGACGAGGTGCCATCGGTGACGTGGGTGTTGCTGCCCACGCCGCGGGCGTTGCGGCCGAGGTTGGCGATGCCGAAGTAGTTGACGTGACGTTCGGCTGCGGCGACGGCGGTGAAGCCACCATTTTGGTAATTGACGCTCCCGCCGTAGATGTAGCCGGTGTCGACGTCTTCAGCGGCTTTCATGCCGTTGTTGGAGTAGGCCAGCTTGACGCTCAGCCCGTACCACTGCGGTGACCACCAGGCGACGACGCCGGACTGACGGCGGTTGAATGCGCCGTCCGAGCCTACGCTGCTGTCGGCAGTGCTGGCCGGGCCGGACACGGTACTGGCCAGGCTGCTGTTGAAGCCCGGCGAGCCGATGATGTTGTAGTAGGCCGCACTGGTCTTGCCGAAGAAGGGGTCGAGGCTGGTGGTGCTTTCCTTGAGCGGCATGTCCCACACGCCATAGAGCAGGGTGCCGTAGCGGTCGTCGTCCAGGGCGACCGCCGAGTTGCGCAGGCGGGTGTTGGGCGAGATCGATAGCGGTGCGCTTTCGTCGCCGCCCAGGGTGTAGTTTACCGAGATGCCGTATTCCAACTGCCACAGCACACGTGTGGCGTCGTTGATGGGAATGCCCGCACGCGCGCCGACGTAGGAGACGTTATCGCGCGCACGCCAGTAGCTGGACATGTTGCGTCCGTTGGCGGTGGCCAGCTTGCTCTGGTCGGCCGGGGATGCGCGGGTGGAGTCGCGGCGGTCGATGTACTCGGGCACCAGGCCGAGCGATCCATAGAGGGTCAGTTCGGTAGTCTTGTCGCGGAAGTCCTCGCGCGTACCGAGATCCTTGGCCAAGCCGGCGAAGGCCTGCGGCGAGCCGGTGACCGATAGCCAGAAACGCTTGGAGTCGCGCTCGTCACTGGTCGGGTCGTCGCCCTGGGAGAAGGCCAGGCTGGCATTCATCACCAGGTCGCGGTGATAGACATTGAGGCCGGCGCCATAGCCGTAGCGGGTCAGATGGTTCTCGCTGGCGTCCCAGGGATTCTTGTTCACCCGTACCCGGCCACCGTCGGCGAACAAGGTGCCTTCGGCGATGGCACCGTGGTAATGGCCCAGGTATTTGCGCAGTTCCAGGCGCCCGAGCAGGCCTTCGTCGCCGGCGGCTTCGCCGACCGGGTAGGCTCGTACGCCGTTGGGGCCGCCCAGGCTGAATTTTTCCGAGGCATCGAGATTTTTATTGGCCCACTGGCCGTTCAACGAAGCGAACAGCGAGTAGCCGCCGCCCAGTTCCTGCAGGCGGCTGAACGATACCGAGGCCTTACGATAGGTGCCGGCGGCATTGGCCGTCAGTTGGTCGAGGGCGGCATCGATCGGTGTGTCCTTGTTCAGCTTGCCGATGCCGTAGGCGAGGCTCCAGCGGTTGCTGCCGGCCCAGTCGTCGCGCCAGTCGCCATAAAGAGTGGCGCCGCGAAACACCGCCGATTTCTTCACCGCAAAGGCGCCTGCCTCATCCTCGAAGTGGCGGTGCTCCTCGGCCAGGTTGAACGAAATGTTGGCGTCGCGGCTACGTAGCAGCGAACTGTCGAGAAACACCGAGGAGACGATGGCGGTGCCGCTGGCATCGGCGGTCTTCAGGCTCTTGCCGATTGCATATTCCATCTCCGCATAGCTGGCACCCAGCGTGACGCCGCTGGCGCCCAGCGGTTGGCGATAGCCCAGGCCACGGATTTCCAGTCCCTCGAAGCTGTTCTGGCCGTTGAAGAACAGGCTTTCGCCGAAACCGAGGGCATCGTTGAGGCTGATGTTGTTGGTGACCCGGTTGGTGCCGGTGTAGTAGTTGCCGTGGTTGTCGAAGCTGACGCGACCGGTCCAGGCGGTTATCTCGCTGAGTTTGAGGACGATGTCGGCCGCGCCCGGTTCGCGTGACGGTTGCAGCACGGCACGAACCGAGACACCGGCGATATCCGACAGGCGCAGCAGCACGCGTTCCAGATCGGCTTCGCGGATTATGCTGCCGCTCGGGATGGCATCGACGAAACGCTGCTGCATGCCGGGCCGCAGGCGCACGCCGGGTTCGGGTTCGGCGCGCACCGTGCCGACCTTGCCTTCCTGCACGCCGATGGTGACCACGCCTTCATTGATTTCCTGGGGCGGCAGGTAGGCACGGGCCACCAGATAGCCGCGGCTGCGGTACAGCTCGGTGATACGTGCCGCCGCCTCGCGCAGTTCGGCCAGGTTCAGCTCGCGGCCGGTGTGCCCCTGCAGTTCCTGCAGCAGACGGGACTCGCTGATCTCGCGGTTACCGGTCAGTTTGAAGGCGGTGACCCTGAACCTGGCCGTCTGTTCGGCTGCGCCTGGTGTCACCTGGGGGCGGTCGTCCTGGGGTTCGATACGCACGCTGCCGCGTGGCATGTCCTGGGGCCTTTCTGCCGGGCGCAGGCTGTCGCGGTTGTTGTCGAACAGCGAGCCGGCGGAGGGCAGGGTTTCGGCCTGGGCCTGGACGGTGAATATGGCGGCGGCCAGCAAGGTCAGGTTGCATGGGTGCAGCACCCGACGCGCGGGGGCGTTGAGAGATATCCGAGTCATGGCAAGCTCATTTTTATTTTTGTGAGTGGGCAGACGGTGTATCAGTGCGTCGGGAATATCCCGTTGGCGGCGGTTTCTGTGGCGAACAAACGGGCAACGTTGTGGCCGATGCCGGCGACCTGAAATTGCCGATGATGGATAGGCACCCCCCATTTGCTGGACAGGAAGGCTTCGTAGCGCAGGTAATTGAGTTGGCGCTCGACCCGGTTAGAGCCCTGCATGCTGGCGCCACAGGTACGATCCATGATGCGATCACGCGGGTTGTTATCCCGTTCGCCGACCATGTAGGTCACGTCGCGTGCGGCATAACGGCGAAACAGCTGCTCGGTGTCGAGGCCCTGGCGCGTCAGGTAGAAGGGCGCCCTGTCCAGGCCGTAGCGATAGCGGCTGAAGCTCGGGCACATGATAGTGCGCACCGGCTGGAAGGTTCCGTCCTGCAGGCGGCTGTTCTCGAAATAGACATAGGACGACGGGCTGGACACGACGTAGCGGACGCTGATGCCGCTGCCGGCCAGGCGCTCGTCGCCATCGCCGAGGATGCTGTAGCGTTGCATGAGCTGGCCGCCAGCGGAGTGGCCGATCAGGACGATTTCCTGCATGCCGGGAAAGCGCTTGCGGTCGGCCAGGTGGATGAGCAGGTCGTCGAGCACCGAGAAGCCGGCGATACCAGGTCGACCTTTCTCCGAATCGATGCCGTGCATCCATTTGTCACGTGCCCACAAGGGCATGTCCGCCCCCGCGCGCGGGTCGGTATCGGTGAGGAAGTTGAGAGACAGCAGCAGGGTGTCGGTCGAGGTCAGGCCAGCCTTTTTCAGCAGATTCAGGCCGTTCTGGTAGTAGTCGTCGGCATTGCGGCGTACCCCGTGGATCAGCACCACTGCTCGCGTGGCCGGCACTGCTTGCTGCAGATCGGCATTGGCAAAGGTGACGAAGTCATAAGGTTTTGCTTGCCCCAGACGTAGCGTCTGCTGGGTAGCCGTGGCGAGTGTCGTGTGGAAGAGGGTGGCGAGCAGGACGCTGGCAAAGATTGCCACTCTGCGGAAGTCGGGCCAGTTGATAGAGGAACCCAGGGGCCAGAAAACGTAGTACGGCATATCCCACCTCGGCAGAGAGCGCAGAGCGGCATCCAGGTAATTCGACGGATGTCGCGCTACTAGCCGTACCCACCTTTGCAGGAAGCGTGAGTCGGCCTGATTGATTGGATTTATGGGGACGATCCTATCAGCCGTTTTTGCTTAGATAAAATATCTTGAAAATAGAAATTCAATATTTTTAAAGTATGGTGTTGAGGGCGTTGGATCCGGCCATCAGTAATGCCCTGGTCGGGCATGGTGAGTGTGGCGGCGCTCGATAAATCAGTGTGAGCACTTATCCTGTTGGTACTTTTAATGTATCGATTGGATATTTTTAATATATTTCATATCTCTTTGAGTTGCCGCTAGCATCCAGTGGTCACGTCCGTTCTCGAACGGTCGAGCCACCCACGATTTCGAGCGGAACTGAAAAACAATGAGAACAAGAAAGACACTGCTTCACCTGGCCGTTGCCTATGCCCTGTTCATCTCCTATGGCGCACAGGCGGCCAATACTGCCGAGGTACCTTGTCGGACGACTGCAGAGTGCGCGGAGCAGGCCCGCAAGATCGGGGCTACGGTGGACAAATCCGCACTCAAGGGCGGTGCCTACGAAAGCCAGTTTTCCTGGTTGAACCGCATCAACAAGGCGTCCATCGTCATGCTCAGCGAGGAAGGCATCGTTTCCGCGCAGCAGGGCCGGCGTATCGCTGGCGGGGTACAGCACGTGATCGACCAGGCTGGCCAACCCGATGGCAAGCGCCCGAGCGACGTGCTGCAACTCGAACAGATCATGATCGACAAGATCGGCCCGGAGGCCTCGCTGATCCATTCCGGGCGCAGTCGCCAGGACATGTATGCAACCTACCGCCTGGCTGTCCTGCGTGCCCAGGTGCTGGACTATGGCGATGCGCTGAACGCTTCCCGCGCTCGCCTGCTGAAGATTGCCGGGGACAATGTCGACACCCTGATCCCGGCTTATACCAATGGCGTGCAGGCCATGCCGATCAGCTATGCCCATTACCTGCTGGCTTTCGAGGCCGCCTTCGAGCGCGATGCCCAACGTATTCGTGAACTCTATGCGCGCCTCAATCTCAGCCCGATGGGGACGGCGGTGCTGGCCAACTCCGGCTGGCCGCTCAACCGCGAGCGATTGGCCGCGCTGCTGGGATTCGATGGCGTACGCGAGAACTCACTGGATGCCAGCCAGGTATCGACCTACGACATCCCGCTGGAGGCTGCTGGTATCGCCTCGTCTTCGGCTATTCGTGTCGGTGCCCTGATCGGCGACATCCATACTCAATACCACCAGACACGCCCCTGGCTGCTGCTTGACGAAGGGTCGACCTATACCAGCAGCGCCATGCCGCAGAAACGTAACCCCGGACTGTTGATGCGTACCCGCGAATCGGCTTCCGATGTGGTCGGCCTGGCTGGCGCCACCACCATCCGCGCGCATAACGTCACCACCGGCATGACCGACTACAAGGCGGCCTTCGATGATTTGGGGCTGTTCAAGTCCGCCATCGATATGTTCGAGCGCCTGGATATGGTGCTGGATGCCCTGGTGATCAATCCTGAGCGCGCCATGGAGGAACTGGATGCCGACTGGACGACCTCGATGGAGCTGGCCGACACCCTCGAGCGTGAACACAAGGTACCGTTCCGCATCGGCCACAGTTTCGCCTCGCTGATCGTCGGCCAAGCCCGCGAGCAGGGGCTACTGCCCAAGAACTTCCCTTACGCCGATGCGCAAGCGCTCTATACCAAGGCTGCACAGAAGTACCAATGGAAGGAGCAGCGTCTGCCTCTGAGCGAGACCGCGTTCCGTGCGACCTTGTCGCCACGCACCATGGTGCAGACCCGCAAGGGGACGGGTGGGCCGCAGCCGAGCGAGGTCAAGCGCATGCTGGCACAGGCCCAGAAGCGCCTGGGGGCGGACGAGAACCAGGTGGGAGAATGGCGTCAGCGCCTGATCAAGGCCGATGCCAATCTGGACAAGGCTTTCGGCCGGCTGGTGTCGGCCGCCAGGTAAATTCGAGAGGCGGCCCGATGCCGGGTCGGGTCGCCGCTCGTTTCCGTCAGGATCGTGAACATGACCTGCACCCGCTGTTTTCTCCTGCTGTTCTGCTCGGCTGCATTGGTCGGCCTGGTACTCGGTGACGGCACGGCAGGCAGACCCGAAACCTCCAGCAGCACTGACAGAGCAATGCAGTTGCTGCGTCTGCATGATGGCACCAGTACCTTCACCATCCTGGTAGCGGCCAACGCCGATCTGTACAACCTGCCGCAAGGTTTACGACGTGTTGTCGTTTGCATCGAGGATGACGTGTTCTCCAGTGAGTCGTCCCTGGAGGCGAGTGACGGAACGCTCGTACTCGTGCCGCAGTTTCAGGTTATCGATGGTCGTCCGATGCCGATGGATCTGCCTGCATGGCACGGCGAACAGGCCTGGACTGGCGGTGAGCTTTCCAGCGAAGGGGCGGTTGGCCTTTCCGCGTTCGCGGTTCTTGATGGTTTGCTGGGCTACCTCAAGCGCAGTAGCCATTTTTCGGAGCTGCAGGAGATGGTGTTCGTTGGCCACGGCATGGCGGCCGAACTGGTCGAGCGGCATGGCATGCGCCCGCCGACAAGCGCCTCTTTTCGCATCAGGCACATGCGGGCACAGGTTGTCAGACATTAGGGTTGTTCCCTTTGCAGCCCGGCACTGTTTGCTGTAGCAGCCGCAGTGCCAGCGCTGGTACCTGGCTCAGGTGAACCAGGCAGGCGCGGCAACGCGGCTTGCGCTGAAACGTCAACAGACCCTAGCCCATCGTGTGTGCCGGCCCACTGCGTGCCAACTGATCCAGGCGCTCTATCGCCTGTTCGAGTTCATCGAGCCCGCTGCTGTGGATTGGCTGATCCTGCTTGAGCTGAGTCTCGCTGTGCTGGCAAGCGGCGCGCAGTTGCGGCACGCCACAGTAGCGGGTAGCGCCATGCAGGCGGTGGATGCGCTCGATCAGGGCATTGCGGTCGCCATCGGTGCGTGCCTGGCGGACTGCCTGGAGGTCACTGGGCAATCCGGCCAGCAGCATGCTCAGCATGTCGGCGGCCAGGTCGGCCTTGCCGGCTGCCAGACGCAGGCCTTCCTCGTTATCCAATACGGCGGTGGGCGGTTCTGTGCTGGTCGGGTGATCCTGATTGGCGCCTTGCAGCGCCAGGCCTGTCCATTTGAGTACGACTTGGGCCAGCTGCCGTTCGCTGATCGGTTTGGTCAGGTAGTCGTCCATGCCGCTCTGCAGCAAAGTACGTTTTTCGTTGGCCAGGGCGTGGGCGGTCAGGGCGACGATGGGCATTGGTGTGCGGGCGCTGTCGTGTTCCCACTGGCGGATGGCTTCGGTGGTCTGCCGGCCATCCATACCCGGCATCTGCACATCCATGAACACCAGATCGAAATCCTGCTCCCGGGTGATCGCCAGGGCGTCGAAGCCGCTGCTGGCGATCGTGACCTGGGCACCCATGCCGTCGAGCAGGGTTTGCACCAGCAGCAGGTTGGCGGCATTGTCGTCAACGCACAGGATGGCCGGCGAGCGCGTTGTACTGTGTCGCACCTGCTGGCGTATCTGCTTTGGAACGATCAGCTCGGTCAGTGTGCGTTGCAGCTTGCGCGTGCAGGCGGGCTTGGCCTGCAGCTGGCTATGCCAGTCGGGCACGCAGTCCTGGTATTGCGCTTGCTCGGTGGTCGGGCAGAGCACCACGGTTTTGCAGCCCAGGTGTTCGAGATCCCAGATGCGCTTGCCGAGTTGCTCTGGTGGTAGATGGCTGGCCGTTACACCGAGCACGGCGCAGTTGAATGGCTGCGCAGAGCGACTGGCCGTGCTGGCGGCTTCGCACAATGCGTTCAGGTCGCTGAATACGCTGACCTGCAGTCCGCAGTCTTCCAACTGATGCTGCAGCGCCTGGCAGGCCAGTTCATGGGCTTCGAGAATCGCGGCCCGACGCCCCGAGAGCGCGCGGGGCTGATCTTCAGCATCGCTGCGGGCCTTGGGCAGGCTCAGGCTGACCCAGAATTCGGAGCCTTCGCCCGGCGTGCTGTCCACGCCGATTTCGCCGCCCATCTGCTCGATCAGGCGCTTGGAAATTACCAGGCCAAGGCCGGTGCCGCCGGCCTGGCGGGACATCGAATTGTCGGCCTGGCTGAATGCCTGGAACAGTGCGCGCAGGTCTTCTTCGGCCAGGCCTATGCCTGTGTCGCGAACGCTGATGCGCAACTGGGCGCGATCCGCCGTCTCTTCCTCGAGCATGGCGCGGATGACGATGCTGCCTTCGCGGGTGAACTTGATCGCATTGCTGACCAGGTTGGTGAGCACCTGCTTGAGACGCAGCGGGTCGCCCGATAGCGACACCGGCGTATCGCGGTAGACCAGCGAGAGCAGCTCCAGATGCTTTTCGTGGGCAGAGGGCGCAAGGATGGTCAGGGTGTCCTGAAGTACGTCACGCAGGTTGAACGGAATGTTCTCCAGCACCAGCTTGCCGGCCTCGATCTTGGAGAAGTCGAGTACCTCGTTGATGATGCCCAGCAGACTGTCGGCGGATTTTTCGATGGTGCCCAGGTAATCCTGCTGGCGCGGGCTCAGCTCGCTTTTCTGCAGCAGGTTGGTGAACCCGAGAATGCCGTTGAGCGGGGTGCGAATCTCGTGGCTCATGTTGGCGAGGAACTCCGACTTGATGCGGCTCGCTTCCAGGGCTTCCTTGCGGGCGAAATCCAGTTCGATGTTCTGGATCTCGATGGTCTCCAGATTCTGCCGCAGATCCTCGGTGACCTGATCGATGCTGTGCTGCATTTCTTCCTGGGCGTTCTGCAATGACTCGGCCATGCGGTTGATGCCCGAGGCGAGTTCGTCCAGCTCATGGCTGCCCAGCGGTGGCAGACGGGTTTCCAGGTGGCCGTCCTTGAGCAGGGCGACACCGTGCTTGATGCGCAGCAGCGGGTCGTTGATGCTGCGGCTCATGCGCAAGGCCAGCAACCCGGTGATGATCAGCCCGGTCACCACCAATAGCAGACTGGTCAGCAAACTGCGGTAGCCGCTGAGCAGCGTGTTGTGGTGCGACAGCTCCAGCTCCACCCAGCCGATCGGGCCGGTGCCCGAGCTGGACTGTTCTTCTTCGCTCAAGGTCAGGTGCTGGGCCATTACCGGCAGCAGAAAACGGGTCGCGTCCTGGCTGCTGTGCTGGGCGACATCCACGGTGTCGCTATCGATGGCCGGCCGTTCGTTGAGCATGCTTGGGCCGGCATGAGCAAGGCGGTCGTTCTGCATGGCGAGAAAACTCACTGCGCGTACATCCGGCTGTTCCAGAGCTTCGGTGGCGATGCGCTGCAGCAGCGACTTGTTACCGTGCAGCAGGGCAGGCGCCGCCAGGGGGGCCAGTTGCTCGGCGATCATGTGGCCACGCTGCAACAGTTGCGCCTGCAGCCCGGAGAGTTGCATCCAGATGAAGTAGCCACCCAGTACCAGCGCCAGCAGGCTGGTAGGCAGCAGGGTAAGCATCAGTACCCGGCCCTTGATGCCGATATCCTTGAACACGCGACGTCCCCTTTCAACGATGCCAGGCAGTGTAGCGATTCCGCTGCGCAGACGCTTGTCTGGCGTTTGGCTGCTTACCGGACATGCCACTAATAGGTAGAATCGTTCACATTTGCTTTCAGAGTCCGCTTGTTATGTCGTCCCCAGCCAACAGCGCCATTCGTATTCTCGCGGTCGAAGACGACCCGGCTCTCGCGTCCCATCTGCATGCCCATCTGCAGGGTTGTGGTTTCGACGTCACCGTCAGCCGCGATGGCAGTGAAGGGCTACGCCTGGCTCAGGAACAGGATTTCGACCTGATTCTGATGGACATCCTGCTGCCCGGCAGCAATGGCCTGGATGTATTGCAGCGTCTGCGTGAGCGACGCCGCGTGCCGGTGATCCTGATGTCTGCGCTGGGCGCCGAGCAGGATCGCATCGCCGGGTTCAGCAAGGGCGCCGATGATTACCTGCCCAAGCCGTTCAGCCTCGGTGAACTCAGTGTGCGTATCGAGGCGATCCTGCGCCGCGTGGCGTACGAGCGGCGTGAGCAACCACCCTTGCAGGAGGGTACGTTGACCTTTGACGAAGATCGTTCCGACGTCTGTCATGACGGCCACTGGGCCTTGCTGACCCCTACCGAGTACCGCCTGCTGGAAACCTTTTCCCGGCATGCCGAAGAGGTGCTGAGCAAGGCCTTCCTTTATCAGCACGTGTTGCACCGTGGTTATGCCCAGCATGATCGCAGCCTGGACATGCACGTCAGCAATGTGCGCCGCAAACTGAAGAACATCGCTTACGCCAGCACGCGCCTGGAGTCGGTCTGGGGCAAAGGCTACGTACTCACCGGCCGGGAATCCTGAGGTGCCGGGCCGGCATTCGCTGTTCTGGAAGCTGGTCGTCGGGCTGGCGCTGTTCTGCCTGCTGATCGTCAGCCTGCACGTGGATCTGGACAAGCGTGTTTACGACTCGATGTCCACCTTGTCCGAATCCGGCCGGCGCGCGCTCACCGAGTTCGCCCGGGAGGCTGAGGTCGCCTGGAAGGAGCGAGGCACGGCGGGGCTGGATGATTTCCTTCTGCAACTGCGTGAACGCGAGCAGGTCTGGGCCGTGGTGGTCAACGACCATCATCAGTCGCTGTCTTCCCAGCCCCTGACCGCAGCGGAGGGGCTGCGCCTGGATTTCGTGCGCAGCCTCGACTGGAAGGTCGGGCGGCCAGGTGGGCGGCCGACCTTCTATGTGCCATTCAGCGACAGCCACATTCGCCTGGTGATGGAGCTGCCACCGCGGCTGGATCCGCGTTACTACAAGCCGGTTTGGGAGTTTTTCCTGCAGAAGGTGCTCCCCGCTTCACTCGCCTTTTTGCTTGGTGTTCTGCTGTACCGCCTGTTCATCGCACCCCTGGTGATTCTGCGTCGCCAGGCCAACACCCTGAGCGCAGGAGACCTGAGCGCCCGTGTCGGCCCACCAGTGGCTGCGCGCAAGGATGAGCTCGGCGAACTGGGGCGCGCTTTCGACCATATGGCCGAACGTTTGCAGGGTACCGTTGCCTACCAGCGACGCCTGCTGCGCGACCTGTCCCACGAACTGCGCACCCCGCTGAGCCGCCTGCGAGTCGCCGCTGACGGGGAAAGCGATCCGCAAGCGTTGCGCCAGCGCCTGGATCGGGAAATCACCATCATGCAGCGCTTGGTGGAAAACTCCCTGGAGCTGGCCTGGCTGGATTCCGAGCGCCCACAGTTCGCCCGCGAACCGATCCGCCTGGTGCAGCTCTGGGACATGCTGGTCGAGGACGCCTGTTTCGAGACGGGCTGGTCGAGCGACCAGTTGCTGTTCCAGGTGGATGAAAGCTGCCTGGTTGCCGCCAACCTGACCAGCCTCGCCCAGGCCCTGGAGAACCTGTTGCGCAACGCCATCCGCCATTCACCAGCCGACGGCAGCGTACGTTTGCTGGGAGAGCTGGAAGGGGAAAACTGGCACCTTCGCCTGGTCGATGACGGGCCGGGCATCGATGCCCGCTACCTGGAGACCATCTTCGAACCCTTCGCGCGTCTGGACAGTGCTCGCCCCGGCGATGGCGGTTTTGGTCTCGGCTTGAGCATAGCCCGTAGCGCCATCGCCTTGCAGGGCGGCCGTCTGTGGGCGCAAAGCCCGCCCGGGAGCGGTCTGCAAATGCATCTGCTGCTACCGGCTGCCAGTTTGTCAGGACAAGTATGTATAGAATGTAAATGAGATTTACTCTTATTTGCATTGATGTACCATTCCCACCTGCTGCGAAGCGCGGTATGGGTGGAAAGCCTGTTCTCAGAGCGGTTTTATTTAGTGGTTGCCTGTTGCTCCATATTTTTATCCGGCGTATTGGATGCAAGTTACCTGATGACGAATACAAGCGTTAGGTGATTAAGCTTTATGCCAAAATTAGATAGTAATTTTGCTGCTCCTGCGCAAAGTATTGAGTGATATTAAACTTGGGTGGTTAACTAATTACCTAGGTACAGGTTCGCTTACGTTGAAATAATCAAGCTGCAGATTTTCTTCTGTAGGGGTAAGTGGCCGTTCTTGGGCTTCCATTAATAAAATTGCTTGATAATTGGGTTGGGTTGTTCGGATGTAGTGTCTGGGTAACTTGCCGCTTTGGTATTTTTGTATTGACGTCCTGAACATCCAAATCGACAGTTTTTATATGGAGATCGGAAACATGTCTCGCAATGCTCGTCAGGTTACAGCAAGTTCGCAACCACAGTTTAATAAAACACTCTTGGCAGTTGCCATGGCTTCCATTGCCATTTCTGCAGTAGCGGATGACGGGGTGGATATTGGGCCGGTGGTAGTGTCTGCTACTGGCTTTGAACAGAGCATTAAAGACGCACCTGCTACGATTTCCGTAATCACCGCAGAAGAATTAAAGAAAAAATCCTATACTGATGTTACCGACGCCCTTAAGAATGTTGCAGGTGTACAAATTTCTGGGGGGGGCGTTGAACAGTCCATCATGATTCGCGGCATGACCTCGGACTATACTTTATTTCTGATCGATGGTCGTCCTGCACAGTCTAACGACGCCTTTGCTTTGAATGGTGCGCAGGCGGGAAATCCTGTTAATTTCCTACCACCGATTGAGGCTATTGAGCGTATCGAGGTAATACGGGGGCCGGCATCGTCATTGTATGGCTCCGATGCCATGGGCGGTGTAATCAATATTATTACAAAAAAGGTTCATAATGAGTTTGGCGGTAGTGTCACCGTTGAATACATGACGCCTCACAAGTCCAATGATGTAAATGAAAGTGGCTACCAAACTAGCGCGTATGTGAATGCTCCGTTAATAAAGGATGTTCTGTCACTGCAGGTGACAGGGGCTTTTCAGCATCAAAATGAAAGTGAGTTTGTTGGCGGCGGTGACAGTGCGGCTTCAGAGCCGAAGTATAGAAAGAAAAATGCGGGCGCTAAACTGGGATGGAATCTCAACGATGATAACGTGATTACTCTGGGGTATACTGAGACCAATCAACAGCGCTGGCATAATCCGGGTAGAAGCTTGGCTGAAAGCGATAGTGCTAGCTACAATCGCTCCATCAAGAAAAATTATTATCTAACCCATGAGGGAAATTTTGATAATCTGCTGTTGAATTCATACCTGAATTATGATCGGTCGGAAAATCCGACGCGTGTCAACGCAACAACCGGTAATGGCCTTGAGTATGATGTTGTTACGGCTAATAGCCAAGCCAGCTATTTCTTTGATAATCACACTGTTACTGGTGGGCTTACCTACAAGTATGAAGAGCTACGTGATGGTGCCTCTAACGGCTTGAGAGAACCGGTAGTTCCTGATGCTAATGCGGTCGTCGAAATGAATCGTTATCAGAATTCGATTTATTTAGAAGATGACTGGAGTTTGACTGATGATCTGAAACTCACCCTCAGCGGCCGTTACGATGATAATCAAGCCTACGGCGGTCATTTCAGTCCGAAGGTTTATGCTGTATATCACCTGAATAATAATTTTACAGTAAAAGGTGGTATCACATCTGGCTATAAAGCTCCTACGTTGCGCCAAAGCGCAACCGACTATGGCGCGACTTCCATGGGTGGGGTTGTGATCGGCAACCCTGCATTGGAACCGGAAACCAGCCTCAACCGTGAGATTGGTATTGCCTATGAAAATTTTGATCTGGGTCTGAATACCAGTCTGACTGCTTATGTCACGGATTATAAAGACAAGATCAACCGCACTGGGCGCGTATGTGAGGCGAACGTAGAGTGTGTTTATAATGGCACAACATACCCAGCTCATATGTATGGCTACACGGCCTATGAAAACGTTGATGAAGCTGAATTGAAGGGGATCGAATTTACACTCGATTACCTGATTTTAGATAATTTGAAATATCGCCACAGTTATACCTACACCAGTACGGAACAAAAGACAGGCACCTATGCAGGTGAGCCCTTGAACGATGTTGCCAAGCATATGTTCAACGTTTCCTTGGATTGGGACGCGACCGATAAGCTCCTGCTGTGGACGCAGTTGAACTATCGTGGTGAAACCTCGGGCCGTTGGCAGACGGGCACAAGTGGTTCTGGTACTAATGGTATTAAGTATCCTTCTTACACCTTTGTTGATATAGGTGTGGCTTATAAAGCGACCAGGGATTTAACGTTAAAAGCTGGCTTGTATAATGTGGCCAATAAGGAAGTCACCAATGAGGAAGACTACTCGTCGGTTCTCGATGGCCGCAGGATGATTTTTGCATTGACCCAGCGTTTTTAGGCTCTATGCATAAATGAGCTTCCCCTGCCTGGGTGCAGGGGAAGCTTTTTGCGTGATAGACAGGCTTTCCTTGTCTTAGATTGGTCGAGGTTGATGTATGGTTCGTAAGGATGGGTATGTAATGGACGTTGCGTATCCAGCTCATTTTAATAAAGAAATACAACCCGTATGGTTGGCCAGTGTTGCTAATTTTTTGGGTTCGGTTGCCCCTGATATTCAAATGCCTTATTCATATTGTGAGTTGGGCTGTGGTGTCGGTATTGATTTGCTTGTTGCTGCAGCTACAAATCCCAAGGGGAAATTCGTAGGTGTGGATTTCAATGAAGAACATCTGCGCTTGGCAAGAAATGCTGCGAATGTGCTTGAACTGAAAAATGTTCGTTTTATACAGGCTGATTTTGAGTCTTTTGCACGGCAAAATAATATGCTTTTTGATTTTGTTGTGCTTCATGGTGTTTGGTCGTGGGTGGCACCCAAATATCAGAAAAGTGTTTTGCAAATAGTGGCAAAGTCATTGGCTCCGAATGGTATTTTTTATCTTCATTATATGTGTCATCCTGGTGCGACGCATCTGATATCTGCGCAGAAGCTTATAAATGATTTGTCGCATTGCTTGGTAAGTGGCTCTGAGCAGAGTGTCCAAGCAGGGCTTGATTTGCTAAGTGCCCTGGATGAGGTTGGGGTGTTTGCAGATCAGCCGAAGTTGAAGGCCCATTTACAAGTTCTAAGAAAAAAGAATGCTGCCTATCTCGCTCATGATTTTTTAACAGATTATTGGAGGCCACAGCATTCAGTTGACGTACATAAACTGGTGGCGCAGGCCGGTGTGAGCTATTTGGGGAGTGCTGACCCTTATGAAAACCAAGATGCATTATCAATTCCGGGCGGCGTTCAGCCACTTCTAACAACGCTGCCTTCGCCTGCGATGCAGGAGATGGTAAAAGATCTGGCGAGAGGCCAGCACCAACGTAAAGATATATATCAGCGAGGCGCACGATCCTTATCTCCACAAGAGCATCTCGAACACTTGGATTGCATACGGTTTCAGTTACTGCCGGCTGCTCCGCGCTCAGGGGGAGTTAGGTTTTCTACCCCAATAGGAGTGATTGAGGGACCTGCGGCAGTTTTTGATCCTCTGCTTCAGGTCTTGGCCAAAGGAGCAGCGTCATTCTCTGAACTTCGTCAGCAGCCAGCGTTCACGGGAGAGCCGGGTATATTGTTGCAAGCGTTACAGATGCTCATGTGGCGGGGCAATGTGCATCCATTGCGCCCAGAGCAACAAGAGGCACCTTGCACCGATAATCTCAAGCAGTGGCTATGCGCAAACAACATAGATTTAGATTTGGTGCCCGAGTGCGGAACTGCATTCACTGAAAGGGGGAGGGCTTGGCATGGTGGCTAAGGCCTTGATCACATTCAATGTGAAGCGGTGGGGGATTATCGTCATCGTTTTGATGAGCATGACAGGTATAGCAATGGCCCGACCTGATCTTTCGCAACCCGTGGGGCCTACCCTGGCCGATAGTGGTTCTGCCTATTACCGGTTTTCCCGCTTCGAACTGGACTCGGCCGATAGTCAGCGCCATTACCGTATATGGATCGCCGAGCCGAAGCGTGCCGCGTCTGCTGGCGGTCGCCCGGTGATCTATCTGCTTGATGGCAATGCTGCACTGGCGACTCTGGATGAGCCTCTGCTGGCGGAGCTGGATGGCCACGAGCCGCCGGTGATAGTGGCGGTCGGTTATGCCACCGACCTGCGTTTCGATACGACTGCCCGTGCCTATGACTACACGCCGCCTTTGCCCGGCGGTAAGCCCGTGATCGACGATATTGCGCGCGAGCGTAAGGGTGGTGGTGCGGATGTTTTCCTCGATCTGCTCGAGCAAAAGATCAAGCCGCAGGTCGAGACACGGATCAGTGTCGATCCGCAGCGGCAGATTCTCTGGGGCCATTCCTATGCGGGGCTTTTTGCGCTGCATACTTTGCTCACACGCCCGAAAAGCTTCCAGACCTATATCGCTGCCGATCCTTCGATCTGGTGGCAGAACGGTTTCATTCTCGAGGAAGAGAAAGCCTTCAAAGGCCCGAGCTCTCCCGTACGACTGATGCTGATGAGAGGGATGGCCGAGCGTCAGCGCGATAATGGGGACGCGACGTCCGCGGTGGTTCGCGCCCGTCAGCAGGCAGCGGCTGCCGTGCCGCCCGATGCTGCGGCACGGATGGCCGAACGCCTGGCTGCCTACCCCGCCATGCAAGTGAGTTACCGCGAGTTTGCCGATCTCGGCCATGGCCCGATGTTGCCCGCTTCGCTGATCGAAGCGCTACGCATGGCGGCTGGTGCCGTACAGAACGACAAAGGAGGCCAATGATGGCCGCTGGAAAGTCCGCCCGCCAGAGCGGTGCATGGCGGGGCGTGGTGTCGCGGGTGCTGGCTGCGATCCTTGGTGGTTATGCCGTGGCCTATGCCTTCACCGCTGCGCTGGCGCGGCTGTTGCCGCTGGCCAAGGTCGATGCGCTGATCGTCGCCAGCCTGCTGTCGTTCGCCATCTATACCCTGGCCATCCTCTGGGCTTTCTGCGCGGCCAGTGCCTGGCGCGCCTGGGCGGGCATGGGCGTGGCGTTGCCGTTGGCGGCTATCGGCTTCTGGCCATGGGCTGGAGCCTGAACGGATGAAAGCGCAGACCCTTACCCAATCGATGGCCTGGCTGCACACCTGGGCCGGGCTGATCTTCGGCTGGCTGCTGTTCGCCATTTTCCTCACCGGAACCCTGGCGGTGTTCGACAAGGAAATCGGCTACTGGATGCAACCCGAGCGGCGTGCCGCCGGGGTCGATCAGGCGCAGGCGGCGCAAGTCGCGCTGGCCTACCTGGGCGAGACGGCGCCGCAGGCGCGAACCTGGAACATCGGCCTGCCCAGTGTGCGTTCGCCGGGCCTGCAGGTATCCAGTGGCGAGGGGCGACGGGGTGGCGGACAGGTGCTCGACCCGCTTACCGGCGAAACCTTGCAGCCGCGCGAGACGGCGGGGGGCAACTTCTTCTTCCGCTTCCACTTCACCCTCAACATGCCGCGCAACCTGGGGATCTGGGTGGTCGGGCTGGCGGCCATGGCGATGTTGGCGACCCTCGTCAGCGGCATCGTCATCCACAAGAAGTTCTTCAAGGAGTTCTTCACCTTCCGCCCGGCCAAGGGCGCCCGCTCCTGGCTCGATGCGCACAACGCCAGTGCCGTGCTGGTGCTGCCCTTCCACCTGATGATCACCTACACCGGCCTGGCGATCTTCTACCTCGTCTATATGCCGGCCGGGGTACAGGCGCTCTACCAGGACGACCGCCAGGCGCTGTTCGCCGATATGGGCTTCCAGCAGCGTGGCGAGGCCAGGGGCGAAGGGCGTGGCCGGGGCGAGGGCGGCGCCGAGCGTGCTCCGGCGACTGCCGTGCCGATGCTGCCCATTGGGCACTTCATCGCCGCGGGCGAGGCTCATTACGGCAAGGGCGCGCTGGGTTCGCTGAGTATCAGCAATCCTGGCCGAGCCGATGCCCAGGTGGCGGTCAGCCCGGTGCTGGGCAATCGTATCGAGCTGACCAAGGGCGAACGCATGCTGTTCAATGGCGTGACCGGCGAGTTGATACAGGCGCCACCCCCTTCGCGTGCCAGCGTGCTGACCCAGCGGGTCATGGCCGGCCTGCATTTCGCCCAGTTCGGCGGCTACCCGATGCGCTGGCTGTATTTCCTCTGCGGGCTGGCCAGTTGCGCGATGATCGCCACCGGGCTGGTGCTTTTCACCGTCAAGCGCCGGCGTCGGCAGCAGGAACTGAGCCCGGCGACCTACCGGTTGATCGAGGCGCTGAATGTATCCTGTGTGGCGGGTCTGGGCCTGGCTTGCGTGGCCCTGCTGTGGGCCAATCGCCTGGTACCGGCCGAGCTGATCGGTCGTGCCGATTGGGAGGTGCGGGTGTTCTTCGCCGTATGGCTGCTGAGCTTGCCCCATGCATTGTGGCGAGCGCCGCTACAGGCCTGGCGTGAGCAACTGATCGCGGCGGCGCTGTTGTGCGCCGCCCTGCCGCTGCTGGATGCGTTCGGCGCTTCGCCCTGGCTGGATCTGCTGGCCGGCGATGGCATGCGTTTCTGGCTCGACCTCGCGGTGCTCGGCCTGGGCGCGGCCCTGGCCGGTTGCGCCTGGCGCGTGTCGCGTTCGGCTGGCGAGAGCCGGCAGAGGGGGCTGGAAACCCCGCGCGTGGCGCAGGTGAACGGATGATCATGCTCGCCCTGGCGCTGACCCTGAACTATAGCGGCATGGCGCTGCTGTGCCTGGGCCTGGCCCGTCATTACAAACAGATCGGGGCCAAGGCGCCGCCGGCACATTTGCTGCGCGCCTTGCGCATTGGCGGATGGCTGGCGCTGGCGCTCGGTTTCTGCGCCAGCGCGCAGGCCTGGGGCTGGGCGATGGGATCGGTGGCCTGGTGCGGCCTGGCCTCGCTGGGCGGCCTGCTGGTCGCCTTGCTGCTGCCCTACCGACCGCGTCTGGCGTTGAACCTGGCGGGGCTGCCCGTGCCGCTGGGCCTGGCGCTGCTGCTGTGATCGCAGTGTCCGGTAACAAATGACGAGCGTGCAGCCCTGATGGGGAACATGCGAAAATCCGCTTTTGTCGTGACAGGGCCACTCAGCCCGTGGGCGATGGGGCGGAGCTGATTGCGCCGGTTTGTTGGCCGGCATTTGCTCATAGGTAGAGAAGGATATGCTCATGAATTTCACGATTTCCACTTGCACCCGCCGCCTGGCGCGCACGCTGGCCGTTGCCGGTCTGATCAGCCTGGCGCCGTTGGGGCTGGCCGTCGCCGAGTCGCGCATGATCGATACCGCCTTTGGCGAGGTCGAGCTGCAGGGGACGCCGCAGCGGGTGATCACCCTGGGCGAGAATCCGCTGGACGTCGCCCTGTCCCTCGGCGTGCAGCCGCTGGGCAGCGTCGCCACCCGGGGCGGCAATGACGTGTCCGCCTATCTCAAGGACAAGGCCGGGGCCATTCGAGTGGTCGGTACCGCCCGTGAAACCAACCTGGAGTCGGTGTTCGCCCTGCAACCCGATCTGATCCTGGCGTCGCCGGAGCTGGACAAGGATCAGTACCAGAAACTCAGCCTGATGGCGCCGACCATCGTGCCCAAGGGCAATTCGTTCCAGGACTGGCGTGTCAACGTCGAGCTCTATGGCCAGGCCCTGGGCAAGGGCGCCGAGGCCAAGGCCGCGATTGCCGCCATCGACCAGCGCATCGACGCCCTCAAGGACAAGGTCGAGCCGGGCCAGGTGGCGTCGGTGGTGCGCTGGAATCCCCAGGGCCCGGGCGTGATGTCCAGCCACCTGTTCGTCGGCCAGTTGCTGGCGCAGCTCGGTTTCAAGAGCACGGCGATGGCCGAGGCGTTGACCACGAAACCCCATAGCGATGCCCTGAGCCTGGAGAACCTGTCGCGCATCGATGGCGACTGGCTGTTCCTCGCCACCCTCAACCCCGATGGCGCCAAGGCGCTGGAGCAGGCCCGTCAGCAACCGGCCTTCGCGCGCCTGAACGCGGTCAGCAGTGGCCATGCCGTCAGCGTCGACGGGCAGATCTGGAGCAGCGGCAGCGGCCCGTTGGCCGCGCAGGTCATCCTCGATGACGTGGAGAAGGCCTTGTCCGGTCAATGATTGCAGTGGGGAAGGGCGCGCGCCTGTCGCTGTCGCGGGCATTGGCGCTCTGTGTCGGCCTGCTGTCGGCCCTGTGCCTGGCCAGCCTGCTGATCGGTGCGGGCGAGGTCGGTGTCCTGCGCAGTGCGCAGGCGCTGTTTGCGACGGCCGATGGCGAGGCCCGTTTCGTGCTCTTCGAACTGCGCCTGCCACGTACCCTGCTGGGCGTGCTGGCGGGTGTGGCCCTGGGCGCGGCGGGGGTGGTGCTGCAGTCGGCCACGCGCAACCCGCTGGCCGAGCCGGGCCTGCTCGGTGTCAGTGCCGGAGCATCCTTTGCCGTGGTGCTGGCGATCAGCCTCGGCGCCAGTGCGGCGACCCTGAATCTCGGCGTGGCTATCGGCGGCGCCATGGTCGGTTGCCTGCTGGTGTTGCTGGTCACCCAGGTGCGCGGTGTCGGTGACGATCCGGTGCGCCTGGTGCTGGCCGGCGCGGCGTTCTCCGGGATTCTCACCGCCATCAGCACGCTGATCCTGCTGCACGATCAGCGCAGCGCCGACGAAATCCGCTTCTGGATCATCGGCGCGCTGGCCGGCAGGCCACAGGACGTGCTGACCTGGAGTACGCCGGGCCTGCTGCTCGGTCTGGCGATCCTGCTGCCGCTGATCCGGCCGCTGTCGGCCCTGGCCCTGGGCGAGAAAATGGCCACCGGGCTGGGCCATCACCCGGCGCTCACGCGCCTCGGTGCGCTGCTCGGGGTCGCCGTGCTGGTCGGCACGGCAACGGCGGCGGCGGGGCCGATCGCCTTCGTCGGCCTGGTGGTGCCGTTCGTGGCCCGGCGCCTGGTGGGGCCGGACATTCGCCGTACCATCGGCCTGTCGTTGCTGCTCGGGCCAAGCATCATCCTGTTCGCCGACATCCTTTCGCGCCTGCTGGTCAGCCCCTATGAACTGCCGATTGGCGTGGTGACCGCACTGATCGGCGCACCGGTGCTGATCGCCGTGGTGCGCAGCCACAGGCTGCCGACCCTATGAATAGCCCGGCTTCCTCGCTGCCTAAGGCACCGAACGGTTATTGGCTGCTGGCGTTCGGTTCGTTGCGCGTGTTGCTGAATCGGCGCGGTGTTTTTGCTGCGCTGGGGCTGTCGGGCGCAATCTTGATCATTGTCGGCATCAGCCTGGCATCCGGTGCTGCCGGCTTGTCCCCGTGGACGGCGCTGGCGGCTGCTTTCGGGCAGGGCGAGCCGATGCATGTGTTTCTGGTGCAGGAGTTGCGCCTGCAGCGTCTGATCGCCGGACTGCTCACCGGTGCGGCGTTCGGCATTGGTGGCTGCCTGCTGCAGACCCTGGCGCGTAACCGCCTGGCCACACCGGGAGTGATCGGTATCGACGACGGCGCTACCGCCTTCGCCGTGGCTTCCATCGTTGCGGTGCCCACGACCCTGGCGCCTTCCGCGCTGGCGCTGACCGGTGCAACCACCGCGGCCGTGCTGGCTTTCGGCTTGAGTGCCGGTGCCGGTGCCCGCGGCTATCGTTTCATCGTTGTCGGTATCGCCGTTGGCGCGGTGTTCGGCGCGCTGACCAACCTGATGCTGGCGCGCGCCGATATCGATGCCGCCAACGTGGCCTATCCCTGGACGGTCGGCAGCCTCAACGCGCGGCCGGCGCTGGCCATCTGGCTGTTGGGCATCGGCTTGATCCTGTGCCTGCCGCTGGTCAAGTACCTGGCTCAGCGCCTGGAACTGATGCGCTTTTCCGACAGCGTGGCCGTAGGCCTCGGTGTGCGACTCAAGGCCATGCGTCTGCTGACCCTGATCACCACGGTACTGCTTACCGCGCTTGCCGTGGCGGTGGCCGGCCCGGTAGGCCTGGTCGCGCTCGCCGCACCGGAGATGGCCCGTTATCTGAGCGGCCATCGTGGCGTACCCGTGCTGTGTTCGGCCCTCGCTGGCGCGCTGCTGATGACCAGCGCCGACTGGGTCGGGCGTACCTGGCTGGCACCCATCGAAATTCCCGTCGGGGTGATCACCGCCGTGGTCGGCGGACCCTACTTGCTGTGGATCCTGTTGCGCCAGCCGTCGCGCAGACTGACATGAAAGGCCGCCCGAACCTGGCGGCCGCTGTGGATATGAGCCGATGACCACCTCCAACCTGTTCGCCACCCGGCCCGAGGCCGAGGTCACCCTGCACGCCGAGAACCTGAGCCTGGGTTATCCCCATGCGGCGATTATCGAAGGGTTGTCGCTGCGCATTCCGCCTGGGCAGGTCACTGCTATCGTCGGCCCCAATGGTTGCGGCAAGTCGACCCTGCTGGCCGGGCTGTCGCGCCTGCACAAACCGACCGCGGGTGCGGTGCTGCTCAATGGCCGGGCCATCGGCAGCCTGCCGTCCAAGCAAGTGGCACGGCAACTGGCGCTGCTGCCCCAGGATGCCACCGCACCCGACGGCCTGACCGTATCCGAACTGATCCGCTTCGGCCGGCAGCCGCATCAGAGCCTGCTGCGCCAGTGGTCGGCAGAAGATCAGGCCATCGTCGAAGAAGCGTTGCGCGTGGCCGATCTGCAGTCACTGGCCGAGCGCCCGCTGGAATCGATGTCCGGCGGTCAGCGCCAGCGTGCCTGGATCGCCATGGCGGTGGCCCAGCAGACGCCGCTGTTGCTGCTCGACGAGCCGACCTCGGCCCTGGATCTCGGCCACCAGATCGAGGTCTTCGAGCTGATTCGCGATCTGGCCTCGGTCGGCAAGACCGTGATCATGGTGGTGCATGACCTGTCCAGCGCCTGCCGCTACGCTGATCACCTGGTGGCGATGAAGGCGGGGGGTATCGTCGCCGAGGGCGCCCCGGCCGATATCGTCACGCCGGCGCTGGTCGAGGAGCTGTATGACGTGCGTTGCACGCTGATGCGTGACCCGGTCAGTGGCACTCCGGTGATTGCCGGTGTCACACGGCGTTAACAGGCCCTAGATCAATCCGTTATCAGCTTAGATCGGCTTGTTCGCAGGCCTAGCTTGCTGACGCTGGAAAGCTGGTAGCAAGGGCTCCGCGACGGCTGATGAGGCGCCTGGGCAGAACGTGAACTCGTGCAGTCGGTAGTAGGGCTCGCGCCGTTTTGCCGGTATCATGGCCGCCCCCTGCAGCCGTCTGGACTCGATCGACGCTATGACCCCGCAATACCCTACGATCGCCGAATGCGTCGGCAACACGCCCCTGGTTCGCCTGCAACGCTTGCCTGGCGCGACCAGCAATACCTTGCTGGTAAAGCTCGAAGGCAACAACCCGGCCGGTTCGGTGAAGGATCGTCCGGCGCTGTCGATGATCGCCCGTGCCGAACTGCGCGGTGATATCGCGCCCGGCGACACGCTGATCGAGGCGACCTCGGGCAACACCGGTATCGCCCTGGCGATGGCTGCGGCGATCAAGGGTTACAAGATGATCCTCATCATGCCGGACAACTCCAGTGCCGAGCGCAAGGCAGCGATGACCGCCTACGGTGCCGAGCTGATCCTGGTGAGCAAGGAGGAGGGCATGGAGGGTGCCCGTGATCTGGCCCTGGCCATGCAGGCCGAGGGGCGTGGCAAAGTACTCGACCAGTTCGCCAACGGCGACAATCCGGTTGCCCACTACACCAGCACCGGCCCGGAAATCTGGCGCCAGACGGACGGGCAGATCACCCATTTCATCAGTTCCATGGGTACCACCGGCACCATCATGGGTGTGTCGCGTTACCTCAAGGAGCAGAATCCCGGCGTGCAGATCATCGGCCTGCAACCGATGGAAGGTTCGGCGATTCCCGGTATTCGTCGCTGGCCGGAAGAATACCTGCCCAAGATCTTCGAAGCCGAGCGCGTCGATCGCATCGTCGACATGGCGCAGACCGAGGCCGAGGACGTGATGCGGCGTATGGCGCGCGAAGAAGGCATCTTCTGTGGCGTGTCCTCCGGCGGCGCTGTCGCGGCCATGCTGCGCCTGTCCCAGGAGTTGGAAAATGCGGTGCTGGTCGCCATCATCTGTGATCGCGGCGACCGCTATCTGTCCACTGGCGTGTACGACGCCACGGAGAACTGATGGCCCGTAAGAACGGCGGCTTGTGCTTCCAGCCCAGCGGCGGCACGCGTGCGGCTCAGGTGCCGGTGGGCAAGAAGCAGCGCCTGAAGGTCGAGCGCCTGGCCAACGATGGCCGTGGCATCTCCTTCATCGAAGGCCGTACCTGGTTCGTCAGCGGCGCGCTGCCCGGCGAGGAGGTCGAAGCCCGCGTGCTCGGCGCCCGTAGTCAGGTGGTGGAAGCGCGTACCGAACGTGTGTTCCAGGCCAGCCCCGGCAGACGTGACGAGCCATGCGTGCACGCCCGCGTCTGTGGTGGCTGCAGCGTGCAGCACATGCCGCACGGTGAGCAACTCGCTTTGAAACAGCGGATGCTCGCCGACCAACTCGAGCGCCTGGCCGGGTTGCAGCCCGACGCCTGGGCCGAGCCGCTGACCAGCCCCGAGTTCGCCTATCGCCGCCGCGCCCGCATCGCCGTGCGCTGGGATATGCGCAACAAGCGTCTGGAAGTCGGCTTTCGCGCCGCGGCCAGTCAGGACATCGTCGCCATTAGTGATTGCCCTGTGCTGGTCGAGCCGCTGCAGCCGATCCTGCGCGCCTTGCCGGCGCTGCTGAGTGGCCTGCAGGCGCCACGTGCGATTGGCCATGTCGAGCTGTTCCAGGGCACTGCCAGCGCCGTGCTGGTGCGTCACACCGAAACCTTGGGCGAAGTGGATCTGGCTCGCTTGCAGGCATTCTGCTCGGTGCAGCGCGCTCAGCTGTGGCTGCAGGGCGAGGGTGAACCGCAACCGGTAGGCGCCGCGCAGCAGCTGGGCTACCGCCTGGACACCTGGAATCTGCAGTTGGCCTATCGACCTGGCGACTTCGTGCAGGTGAATGCCGCCGTCAACGAGTCGATGGTGGCCCAGGCCTTGCAGTGGTTGGCGCCGCGTAGCGACGAGCGGGTGCTCGATCTGTTCTGCGGCCTGGGCAACTTCGCGTTGCCGCTGGCCCGGCAAGCACGTGAAGTGATCGCCGTGGAAGGTGTGCAAGCCATGGTCGAGCGCGCGGCAGGCAATGCGCGGGACAACGACCTGGCCAATGCGCACTTTTATCAGGCTGACCTGTCCAAGCCGCTGGCTGAGGCAGGCTGGGCCGTGGGTGGTTTCGATGCCATTGTGCTCGATCCGCCGCGCGATGGTGCGCTGCAGGTGGTTCAACAGATAGCCAGTCTCGGGGCCAATCGCCTGGTCTATGTATCGTGCAATCCGACGACCCTGGCGCGGGACAGTGGCGAATTGTTGCAACAGGGTTATCGATTGAAAAAAGCCGGTATTCTGGACATGTTTCCGCAAACGGCGCATGTCGAAGCGATGGCGCTGTTCGAACGTTAAGATCCTGTTCGGAGTCTGCTGAGCATTGCCACATCGGCCGGCTCGCCAGGTTCCAGGATGTAGATGGATAATAAGTGCAGTGGTGCATAGGGATTGCGCCGATGTGGTCAAACCGACCGGCTCGCAGAAGTCTGGCGACATTCAGCGGGGCACGCCCCGCGGTAGGGAAGGTAAGCAAGATGGTTCAGGTTAGAGTGCACCAGCCCATCAACGATGATGGCAGTATCAATCTCGAGGCCTGGCTGGAGCACGTAACGAGTGTCGACCCCGCACTCGATCACGATGCCCTGCGCGACGCCTGCGAATTCGCCCGAGCGGCCGAACAGCAGGCCAACGCGGCGCAGAATCTGTGGACTGAAGGTGCATCCAGTTTCAGTGCCGGGCTCGAGATCGCCGAGATCCTCGCCGACCTCAAGCTCGATCAGGATTCCCTGGTCGCCGCGGTCATCTACCGCGGCGTACGTGAAGGCAAGATTCCTCTGGCTGACGTCCGTCAGCGTTTCGGCCCGGTCGTAGCCAAGCTGATCGAAGGTGTGCTGCGCATGGCCGCCATCAGCGCCAGCCTGAATCCGCGTGGCGAGTCCATGGTGCTTGGCTCCCAGGCCCAGGTCGACAACCTGCGCAAGATGCTGGTCGCCATGGTCGACGATGTGCGTGTCGCGCTGATCAAGCTGGCCGAGCGTACCTGCGCGATCCGCGCGGTGAAGGACACAGACGAGGAACGTCGCCAGCGCGTCGCCCGCGAAGTCTTCGACATTTACGCGCCTCTGGCCCACCGTCTGGGCATCGGGCATATCAAATGGGAACTGGAGGATCTGTCCTTCCGCTACCTCGAGCCCGAGCAATACAAGCAGATTGCCAACCTGTTGCACGAGCGCCGGCTGGATCGCGAGCACTACATCAATGAAGTGATGGAGCAACTGCGCGAGGAGCTGGAAGCCACCGGCATCAAGGCCGATATCAGCGGCCGGGCGAAACATATCTATTCGATCTGGCGCAAGATGCAGCGCAAAGGCCTGCAGTTCAGCCAGATCTATGACGTGCGCGCGGTACGTGTGCTGGTGCCGGCGGTGCGCGATTGCTACACCGCGCTGGGTATCGTGCACACGCTGTGGCGGCACATTCCCAAGGAATTCGACGACTACATCGCCAACCCCAAGGAAAACGGCTACCGCTCCCTGCATACAGCCGTATTGGGGCCTGAAGGCAAGGTACTGGAGGTACAGATTCGTACTTCCAACATGCACGAAGAGGCCGAACTCGGCGTCTGCGCCCACTGGCGCTACAAGGGAACCGACGTCAAATCCGGCTCCAGCCATTACGAAGAAAAGATTTCCTGGCTGCGTCAGGTGCTGGAATGGCACGAGGAATTGGGCGATATCGGTGGGCTGGCCGAGCAGCTGCGCGTCGATATCGAACCGGATAGGGTCTATGTCTTCACGCCCGACGGTCATGCCATCGACCTGCCCAAGGGTGCCACTCCGCTGGATTTCGCCTATCGCGTGCACACCGAGATTGGCCATAACTGCCGTGGCGCCAAGATCAACGGCCGCATCGTGCCGCTTACCTACAGTCTGCAAACCGGCGAGCAGGTGGAGATCATCACCAGCAAACAGGGCACGCCGAGTCGCGACTGGCTGAACTCCAACCTGGGTTACATCACCACCTCGCGGGCGCGGGCGAAGATCGTTCACTGGTTCAAGCTGCAGGATCGCGACCAGAACGTCGCGGCCGGCAAGGCGATGCTCGAACGGGAACTGGCGCGGGTGGCATTGCCGCCGGTGGATTTCGACAAGCTCGCCGAGAAGGCCAATCTGCGCACCGCCGAGGATATGTTCGCGTCCCTCGGTGCCGGCGACTTGCGCCTGGCGCAACTGATCAACCTGGCGCAGCAACTGGTCGAGCCCGAGCGCGGAAACGAGCAGCTCGAGCTGATTCCACGCAAGGCGCAAGGTTTCAAACCGGGCAAGCGCGGCGATATCCAGATTCAGGGCGTCGGCAACCTGCTGACGCAGATGGCCGGCTGCTGCCAGCCGCTGCCGGGCGATCCCATCGTCGGTTACATCACCCTGGGGCGTGGCGTCAGCATCCACCGTCAGGACTGCGCGGCGGTGTTGCAATTGGGAGCACGCGAGCCGGAACGGATCATTCAGGTCAGTTGGGGGCCGGTGCCGGTACAGACCTATCCGGTGGACATCATCATTCGCGCCTACGACCGCTCCGGTCTGCTGCGCGACGTGACCCAGATGCTGCTCAACGAGAAGCTCAACGTGCTGGCGGTCAACACCCATTCGAACAAGGAAGACAATACGGCGTCGATGTCGCTGACCGTGGAAATTCCGGGGTTGGACGCACTTGGTCGTCTGCTCGGGCGCCTGTCGCAGTTGCCCAACATCATCGAGGCGCGTCGCCACCGGGCGCCTTGAACCGCTAGACAGGCGTGAGGCGCATCCGTGTCTCACGCCTGCATCGACGGGAACATTCCATGTACCAACTCAACGATCTGCTAAACCTGATGGCCCGCTTGCGCGACCCGCAGTATGGCTGCCCCTGGGATTTGCAGCAGTCCTACGCGAGCATCGTGCCGCACACCCTCGAAGAAGCCTACGAAGTGGCGGACGCCATCGAGCGTGAGGCATTCGCCGAACTACCCGGTGAGCTCGGCGACCTGCTGTTTCAGGTGATTTACTACAGCCAGTTGGCCAAGGAAGAAGGGCGCTTCGATTTCGCCAATGTGGTCGATGGCATCACCCGCAAACTGGTACGCCGTCATCCCCATGTATTTCCCGATGGCGATCTGTACGGCCCGCTGGATCAGTCGCGGCTGAGCGAGGTCGAGGTCAAGCAGCGTTGGGAGGCGATCAAGGCCGAGGAGCGGGCTGAGCGTTCAGCGGCGCCGCAGCAATTGTCATTGCTCGACGATGTGCCGAACGTGCTGCCAGCCCTGAGCCGTGCCAAAAAGCTGCAAGGCCGTGCCGCGCGGGTCGGCTTCGACTGGCCGGATGCGCTGCCGGTGTTGGACAAGGTGCGCGAAGAGCTGGATGAAGTGCTCGAAGCGATCAGCGAGAACGATCCGCAAGCCATCGCCGAGGAAATTGGCGACCTGCTGTTCAGTGCCACCAATCTGGCACGGCACCTGAAGGTTGACCCGGAAGCGGCGTTGCGGGCGGCCAATGGCAAATTCGAGCGGCGCTTTCGTTTTATCGAGCAGGCATTGCGCGAAGTGGGGCGCCCCATCGAGAATTGCACACTGGACGAGCTTGACGCCCTGTGGGGCGAGGCCAAGAAACACGAGAAGCAGCGAGGCTGCTGAGCCAGGGCGGCACAGGCGCCCTGGATTGATCACGATGGGCGTGCCCCATCCCATTAAATTGTCTGCGGATAGGTAGGTTATGGCGATTTCATTACGTGACCAGCTGCTCAAGGCCGGACTGGTCAACGAGAAGCAGGTCAAGCAGGCCAGCAAGCAACAGCAGAAGCAGCAGCGTCTGGTAAAAAAAGGTCAGGCCGAAGAGGACAATTCCGGGCAGTTGGCCGCTCAGCAGGCCAAGGCCGAAAAAGCCATCCGCGACCAGGAGCTGAACCGCCAGCAGCAGGAAAAGGCGGAGCAGAAAGCCCGCGCTGCGCAGGTCAAGCAATTGATCGAGATTTCCCGGTTGCCCAAGCTGACCACCGAGGACTACTACAACTTCGTCGACGACAAGAAGGTCAAGCGCCTGTCGGTCAATACGCTGATGCGCGACAAGCTCAGCCGTGGTTCCCTGGCCATCGTGCGCCATGGCGGCGGTTATGAAGTGATTCCCCGCGAGGCTGCGCTGAAGATTCAGGAGCGCGATCCCCAGCGCATTCTGCTGCTCAACACGCCAACCGAAGCGGCGGATGAGGATGATCCGTATGCGGCCTATCAGGTGCCTGACGACCTGATGTGGTAAACAGCGCGTTATTCAATAAAAAGCCCGCGATCAGCGGGCTTTTTCTTTCGATTCCGATTATTGCGAGTGGGCTACATCGGTGGCTGTCAGCTCCGCCTGGTAGGCGATGGCTTCTTCCTTGGAGGGGAATATGCCGACCAACTGGTCGTTCTGGTGTACGTCCCAGATCCGCTTGCCCTCGGCCTGGGCCTCATGGGACATATGGTGTTCGTCACGCTCGGTCACTACTACTACGCTCATTCTTATTTCTCCAGTTTTGCCGGATAAATGCGGCGCAAGGTGTTTGAGTTCGTGCTTAGCCTGCTAAGCAACGACGGCTATCACTGTAGTAATTAGTTACAAGTTCCGCAAGAGGGACAATGCGGCCAGTTGCAAGCATGGGCACGAACCCAAGGCACGTGCCGATAAATGCCCGAGATGACGGCTACGAGGCGATAGCATCCGTAGGGTGGATCGGGGCGCGTAGCTGACGCTCTTTTCATCCACCATTCATTGCGATTGCGATTGCGATTGCGGAGCGGTGGATGGGGCGGGCCGCTTCCCCTTCTTGCTGCCCTGATTCTGCGGGCAAGAAAAAGCCGGGCATGCCCGGCTTACTGGTGGCGGAGGCTGGTCAGACGGTCAATCGCGGCGACCTTCGACTGTTTTGCCATCGACCGTGCCCGACTTGAGCATGATCTGGTATTCCTTGCCGTCCTTCTCTACCTGGTGCAGACGTACCAGAAGGTGATCCCAGTCCTTGGCGAACCAAAGGATGGTCTTGCGGTTGCTCTGAGTCGGATCGCGTACGCGCTCGACCTTGATCGAGTCGATCAGGCCGGCCTTGGTGCGTACCACTTCCTCGCCCAGAACGCGGAAGTCGTAGGTTTCGATTTCGTCTCCGTCGACCACCTGATAGCTCATGCTTTTCTCGCCAGCCGCGACGTCGTGCTGCAGGGCGAGCTGGTAGGTCGACTTGTCCTGCATGCCGCGGTTGAGGGGGAAGCGCACGGGATCGCCGCGGTCGCTGCCGATCACCTGTTTCTGCGACCAGTCGAAATCGAATTCGACATCCTTGCTCTTGCCCAGGCCGCTGCGCTCGAACTTGTAGCTTTGCGGCAGGAAGGCATCGCCCTCGACCGTGAAGGTGCTCTGCTCGGTCAGGCCGGCGACCAGCATGGAGGCTTTGAAGACCAACTGCCAGCGCCCGTCATCGAGCTTCTGCAGGTTGCGTTCGGCCGAGCCGCTGACCGGTACCTGTTTCCAGTCGGCGGTATAGCTGGCGGAGAAGGGCTTCGGCTCTTCGGCGAGGGCAGGCAGGCTGAACAACGCCAGGGCTAACATTAGGGCGCGGCGCATGGAGTCTCCTTGCTGTTGATGAGGTAGCCGGTAGCCGGCAGTGGATTACCGTCGAGCAGCGGGCCCGAGTCGCCGAGGCGCAAACGGCCTTCGGCAAACCAGCGGATGGCGAGCGGATAGATCTGGTGCTCCTGCACGTGAACCCGCTGCGCCAGACTGGCGGCAGTGTCTTGCGACTGTACCGGGATTACTGCCTGTACGACCAGAGGGCCACCATCGAGTTCCTCCGTCACGAAGTGCACGCTACAGCCATGCTCGGCGTCTCCGCCTTCCAGCGCGCGCTGATGGGTGTGCAGGCCTTTGTGACGGGGCAGCAGTGATGGATGAATGTTCAGCAGGCGTCCGTGGTAGTGGCGCACGAAAGCAGGCGTGAGGATGCGCATGAAGCCAGCCAATACCACCAGCTGCGGCGCGAAGGTGTCGATGGCCCGTATCAGCGCCTGATCGAAGGCCTCGCGCCCGTCGTAATCGGCATGTTCGAGAACGCAGGTGGCGATGCCTGCATCTCGCGCTCGTTGCAAGCCGTAGGCGTCGCTGCGATTGGCGATCACCGCGGCGACGTGCACCGGGCTTTTGCCATCGCCAGTGCCATCGCCGGTACTGTCGATCAGCGCCTGAAGATTGCTACCGGTGCCGGACAGCAGCACCACAACGTTGCAGGGTTGCGGCATCAGTGGCTTTTCAGGTTGTTCAACACGACGCGCTCGGCGCCCTCGGCGGCTGCGGCGATCTGGCCGATGACCCAGGGTTGCTCGCCAGCGGCACGCAGTGCCTGCAGTGCGACTTCAACCTGTTCCTGGGCCACGCAGATGACCATGCCCACGCCGCAATTCAGCACGCGGTGCATTTCGTGTTCGTCGACATTACCTTTTTCCTGAAGGAAGTCGAATACCAGCGGACGCTGCCAGCTGGCCACATCGATCACTGCCTGGGCGTTGTCCGGCAGCACGCGTGGGATGTTGTCGAGCAGGCCGCCGCCGGTGATGTGGGCCATGGCCTTGACCGCGCCGGTGTCCTTGATCAGCTTGAGCAGCGGTTTGACGTAGATACGCGTCGGTGCCATCAGCAGGTCGGCCAGCGGCTTGCCATCGAGCTGAGTATTCTCGATGTCGGTAGCGGACACTTCGAGGATCTTGCGGATCAGCGAGTAGCCATTGGAATGCGGACCGGAGGAGGGCAGCGCGATCAGCGCGTCGCCAGTGGCGACCTTGGAGCCGTCGATGATTTCTGCCTTTTCCACGACGCCAACGCAGAAGCCGGCCAGATCGTAGTCTTCGCCTTCATACATGCCGGGCATTTCAGCGGTTTCGCCGCCAACCAGCGAGCAGCCGGCCAGCTCGCAACCGGCGCCAATGCCGGTGACCACGGTGGCCGCGACGTCGACGTTGAGCTTGCCGGTGGCGTAGTAGTCGAGGAAGAACAGCGGCTCGGCACCGCAGACCACCAGGTCGTTCACGCACATGGCCACCAGATCCTGGCCGATGCTGTCGTGCTTGTTCAGGTTCAGTGCCAGGCGCAGCTTGGTGCCCACGCCATCGGTGCCGGATACCAGCACAGGTTGTTTGTAGCCGGCCGGGATCTCGCACAGGGCGCCGAAGCCACCCAGGCCACCCATGACTTCAGGACGGGCGGTGCGCTTGGCTACGCCCTTGATGCGCTCGACCAGGGCCTCACCCGCGTCGATATCTACACCTGCGTCCTTGTAGCTGATGGAGGGTTGCTTGCTCATAGATCCAGGCCTTTGGAAGGGGAAAAGTCGGAATAGCACCGGCCCCTCGGGGCCGTTCTGCGAAGGCGCGCGATTTTATCAGGCTTGCCCGGCAGCGGCCAGCCACAGCGCCGGGCGGAGGCTGATCCGTAGGTTCCGAGACGGCAGGAATGAAACCCATCCCTTGGGTGCAGGTCACAAACGGACAAGGGCGCCAGCGCCTCGCGGCTTGCGCTGAAACGGGAACAGCCCCTAAGGTATAACGCCCCGGCTTCTGCCGCGCGCCGTCTTCTTTCCGTCGAGAGTCCCAATTCATGCGCCCGACCTTCCGCCCGTTGCTTCTCTGCCTGTCGCTACTCAGCCTGCCGACCCTGGCGGCTACGGTCAGTGACCTTTATCAGGTACGGGAACCGGTCGCCAGCCAGCAGCCCGAGGAGCGTGACGCGGCCTTGCAACGCGCGGTGGATACGCTGGTGCTGCGCCTGACCGGCAAGCCGGAAGCGGCCGAGGACGGCGCACTGGTGGAGCTGCGCAAGGATCCTCAGCAGATCATCAGCCAGTACGGTTACGAAGGCGATCATCTGGTGGTCGATTTCGATGCCGTGTCCACTGACCGTTCACTGCGCCAGGCAGGCTTTGCGCTGTGGGGTGTCAATCGCCCGGCCATCCTGGCCTGGTGGCTGAACGATACGGCGGATGGTTCGAACATGGTCGGTGATGGTCAGGCCAGTGCCGAACCCCTGCGTTTGGCCGCGCAGCACCGTGGCTTGCCGTTGCGCTTGCCGCTGGCGGATCTCAGCGAGCAATTGCTGGCGACCGACGAAAACCTGAGCGCGCAGGATCCGGATTCCTTGCGCTCGGCCTCGGAGCGCTACGGCGCCGACGCGCTGTTGGCGGTTCGCGCCAGCGAGAGCGACGGCAAGTGGCAAGCCAACTGGCAGTTGTGGCTGGGCGAGAAGCGCGAGCAGGGCAAGGCCGAAGGTGCCGATCAGGCTGCTCTGGCCGATGCCGTGCTGTTGGCCGTGAGCGAGCGCCTGGCGCCGCGTTTCGTGGTCGCTCCGGGAGCGGCCACGACCCAGACCGTAGAAATCATCGGCGCGGATCTGTCGCGCTATGCCGAGTTGCAGCGTGTGCTCGAACCCTTTGGTGCACAGTTGCAATCGGTGCAGGCCGATCGCTTGATCTACAAGGTCAGCGCCAGCGCCGAGCAGTTGCGTACCCAGCTTGCCCTGGTGCAACTGCGCGAAGTCTCCGCCGCTGAGCTGGCTGCCGAAGCGCCAGCCGTAGCCGAAGAGCCAGTCCCCGTGGATGCCGGTCAGATGCCTGTCGAACCGCAGGTCGAGCCCGAGACGCCTACCATCGTGCCGCGTGACGATGTGCTGCGTTTTCGCTGGTAGACTGCCAGCCACCTGAGTTGAAGCGCTTGTACCGGGCTGGCTGCTGTTTGCCCCGGCCGCCGTCGAGTGCGCCCTGATCCGTCATTTCCCTCTCGAGGATTGAGCATGCCCCTTTCGTCTCGCTGGCTATGGATTGCTGTATTGCTGGTGTTGGGTGGCTTCTTGTATGCGCTGCATCCGATTCTTTCACCGTTTCTTGTCGGCATCCTGATTGCCTATCTCGGCGATCCGCTGGTGGATCGTCTGGAGCGCCTGAAGCTATCGCGCACCTGGGGTGTGATCGTGGTGTTTACCTTGTTCACACTGTTGATCGCCCTGGCGCTGCTGGTACTCATCCCAATGCTGGGCAAGCAGTTGGCACGCCTCTACGAACTGCTCCCGCAGATGCTCGACTGGGCGCAGAATCAGGCGCTGCCGTGGATTCAGGTCAAGTTTGGGCTGAACGAAGGGTTCTGGCGCTTCGACCAGCTGAAAGCAGCGATTTCCGGGCACCTGGGCCAGACCAGCGATATCGCCGGGCTGATTCTTTCCCAGGTAACGGCGTCGAGCCTGGCGCTGATGGCCTGGGTAGCCAACCTGCTGTTGATTCCGGTGGTCAGCTTCTACCTGATGCGCGATTGGGATCTGCTGGTCGCGAAGCTGCGCAGCCTGGTGCCGCGCGACAATGAAGGGTTGACTGTCAAGTTGTTCACTGAATGCCATGAGGTGCTGGGCGCGTTCCTGCGTGGGCAACTGCTGGTGATGTTCGCCCTGGGTGTGATGTACGCGGTCGGCCTGATGTCCATCGGGCTGGAGCTGGGTCTGTTGATTGGTCTGCTGGCTGGCCTGGCGAGTATCGTGCCCTATCTTGGCGTGGTGGTCGGTATTGGCGCAGCGCTGCTGGCCGGTTTGTTCCAGTTCGGTGGCGATCCCTATCCGCTGCTGGCTATCGCCGGCGTGTTCGTGGTCGGTCAGATGCTCGAGGGCATGCTGCTGACGCCGCTGCTGGTCGGTGATCGTATTGGCCTGCATCCGGTGGCGGTGATCTTCGCCATCATGGCAGGTGGTCAGTTGTTCGGCTTCACCGGCATTCTGCTGGCGCTGCCGGTGGCCGCGGTAATCATGGTGCTGCTGCGTCATGTGCACGAGCTATACAAACAGTCGGATGCTTATAGCGGGCAGAAACCCGCTGCCTGAGAGTGCGGGGTGTCTATACCTTGCTGGCAACCCGCGCGGCTCGGATCTGAGCGCGTAAACCCTTGTATTGCCTTGGAAAGTACGGCGATGACAGGGCGCCGCGAAGGGTATAGACTTTGCCACCTTTATCCAGAGCCTCGATCTGGCTCCGACGAGCCTTCCCCCAGCATGAAGCCGATTCAGTTGCCCTTGGGTGTGCGTCTGCGTGACGACGCCACCTTCGCCAATTACTACCCGGGCGCCAATGCCGCTGCTCTGGGGTATGTCGAGCGCCTGTGCGAAGCAGATGCTGGTTGGACGGAGAGCCTGATTTATCTGTGGGGCGGTGAGGGTGTCGGTCGCAGCCACCTGCTGCAGGCCGCCTGCCTGCGCTTCGAGCAGATCGGTGAGCGTGCCGTTTACCTGCCGCTGGCCGAGGTGGTGCAATACGGCCCGGAGATTCTCGACAATCTGGAGCAGTTCGAGCTGATTTGCCTGGACGACCTCGAGGCTGCTGCCGGGCAGCGTATCTGGGAAGAAGCGCTGTTCCATCTGTTCAATCGACTGCGTGATAGCGGTCGCCGCCTGCTGCTGGCGGCCAACGCCTCGCCCCGCGAGTTGCCGATCAAGCTCCCCGACCTGAAGTCACGCCTGACCCTGGCGCTGGTATTCCAACTGCAGTCGCTGTCCGACGAAGACAAGCTGCGCGCGCTGCAATTGCGTGCCTCGCGTCGCGGGCTGCATATGAGTGATGACGTCGGACGTTTTATTCTCACCCGCGGCGAGCGCAGCATGAGCGCCCTGTTCGAACTGCTCGAACGCCTCGATCAGGCCTCGTTGCAGGCCCAGCGCAAGCTGACCATTCCCTTTTTGAAAGAGACGCTGGGCTGGTAGTCGGCGGTTCGGCTCCGGATCATCCGGCGGCCTGAAGCGGATCGCCGCCTGATCCACCCTACGGGACGAGCATTCCCAGGCGCTCTCGCGTTGTTCGTAGGAGCCACGGGGCGCCTAGCCTTGCGGGCGATCCTTCGGTATTCCAGGGTCGAACCCGCAGCAGCGCCTATTCCTCTGTACTGCCGCTGTTGCTGTCGATGCGCTGGTACAGCGCACACCAGCGGGTGTAGAGCAGGGCACTGGTGAACAGACTCAGGCTGAGCAGGATTTCCAGCCAGCCGAACAACTGCTTGGACGGATCGAATGCCGCCAGCACGCCCTGGATGAAATACAGGTTGACCACGAAGCAGGCCCAGGAATGGGCTCGCGGATGTCCGCCGATAATGCCGGGGGCGAGCAGCAGAAGAGGCAGCATCTGGAAGGCCAGCACCGCCCATAACAGCGAGCTGGGTACCGCTGCATAACCCAGGTTCCAGATCAGCAATAATGCTGCCAGCGCTAGAAAACTTGCCAGGCTCAGGTAGCGGCAAAAGCGCAGGCGTGGCAGCAGCCAGTCCAGGCCGGGAAGCGGTTTAGCGGTTCTGCCCACGGTCATTTCCCAGTTTGAGTGCAATAGTCGCCAGGCGTTGGCCGAGGGCGCGGCACAGGGTTGTTTCATGCTCATCCAGGGCGCGCTTGCCGTCTACGCCTGCATGATGGCTGGCGCCGTAGGGCGTGCCGCCGCCGCGGGTTTCTACCAGCGCGGATTCGCTGTAGGGCAGGCCGGCGACCAGCATGCCGTGGTGCAAGAGTGGCAGCAACATCGACAGCAGGGTACTTTCCTGGCCGCCATGCAGGCTGGCGGTGGAGGTGAATACACTGGCGGGTTTGCCGACCAGGCTGCCGGTGAGCCACAGGTTACTGGTGCCGTCGAGGAAATACTTCAGTGGCGCGGCCATGTTGCCGAAGCGTGTTGGGCTGCCAAGGGCCAGGCCAGCGCAGTTCTTCAGATCTTCCAGGCTGACGTAAGGTGCGCCTTCGGCAGGAATCGTATCGCTTACCGCTTCGCACTCGGCCGACACCGCCGGCACGCTGCGCAGGCGCGCTTCCAGGCCCTGCATCTCCACGCCGCGGGCGATATGGCGGGCCATTTCGGCGGTAGCGCCATGTCGGCTGTAATACAGCACGAGGATGTAATCGTTACTCATGACAGTAGATCCAGAACGTTCTCGGGTGGGCGACCGATCACGGCGCGGTCGCCCGCGATCAGGATTGGGCGTTCGATCAGGCGTGGGTGAGCAGCCATCGCGTCGATCAGTTGAGCCTCGTTGAGGTCTGTGTTCGCCAGGTTCAGCTCGCGGTACTCGTCTTCGCCTGTACGCAGCAATTGCCGCGCGGGAATGCCCAGCTTGGCCAGCAGGTCACGCAGTTGAGCGGCGGTTGGTGGGACTTCCAGGTAGCGTACCAAGGTCGGTTGCAAGCCCCGATCTTCGAGCAGTTGCAAGGCACTGCGAGATTTGGAGCAGCGTGGGTTGTGGTAGAGCGTCAGGTCGGTCATGAGGTCGTCGCTTCTGGCGGCAGGTGACGGCTATTCTAACCACGTCGGCGCCTTGCGCTGAACTGGGTGCGGCAATGGATGCGAACCTAAGTGCCGACTCAGCGTCTGTTATGCGTCGGTTCCGTTGCGTTTACAGTGACCCGCGTCGAACCATGGCCAGGCCTTCGGCCCCGGATTACGCCTGCGGCTAATCCAGGCTACGTTCTGCTCGAGGCTCTGAGAGGTAGATATGCAGCAACGTTTGCGCGATTGGCTGGAGTTCTGGCGATTTCTCTGGCATCGGTTTTTCGCCAACCGCGGCGCTGACAATGCGGCTGCGCTGACCTACACCACGTTGTTCGCCGTGGTGCCAATGATGACCGTCACCTTTGCCATGCTTTCCGCCGTTCCGGTTTTTCAGGTTACTGGCGAGCAGATCCAGGCATTCATCTTCCATAACTTCGTACCCTCTGCGGGTGAAGCATTGCAGGAGTATTTGCGCGATTTCACCACCCAGGCACGCCAGCTGACCTGGGTCGGCGTCGCGGTTCTGGCGGTTACCGCGTTCTGGATGCTGGTGACCATCGAGCGCACCTTCAATACCATCTGGCGGGTGCGTCAGCCGCGCCGGGGGATCTCCACGTTCCTGCTGTACTGGGCGATTCTCAGCCTTGGCCCGATGCTGCTGGGCGCTGGTTTTGCCGTCAGTACCTACATCGCTTCGTTGTCGCTGCTCAGTGGGCCGGATGCCGTGGTCGGCGCCAAGACGCTGCTGCGTTTCACACCACTGCTGCTCAGTGTGGCTGCCTTCACATTGCTCTATGCGGCGGTTCCCAATGCCCGTGTGCCGCTGCGGCATGCCTTGTTGGGCGGCGTCTTCACGGCAGTGCTGCTGGAGTTGGCCAAGGCGCTGTTCGGTATCTACGTGCGCCTGTTTCCGGGCTACCAGCTGATCTACGGTGCATTCGCCACGGTGCCTCTGTTCCTGCTGTGGATCTTTATGTCGTGGCTGATCGTGCTTATTGGCGCCGAGCTGGTATGTAACCTGGGTGTTTCCCATCGCTGGCGCAAGCAGGCGATGCCAAGAGTGCTGGTGTTGCTGGGCGTTCTGCGGATTTTCCAGACCCGGCAACGTTCCGGTCTGAAGGTGCGTCATCGTGACGTGCAGCGCCAAGGCTGGTTATTGCCGGAACATGAGTGGGAAGAGGTGCTGAGCTTTCTCGAGAGTCAGCGGCTGGTGGCCTGCACGGGCGGAGACAGCTGGATGCTCAGTCGCGACCTTGGACATTACTCGTTGCGGCAGTTGTTGGAGCACAGCCCGTGGTCGTTGCCCCGTCTCGATCAGCTACCGACAGAGCTGGAGGAGCCGTGGTATCCCGCCTTGCATCAGGCTTTGCAGCGCTTGCATGAGGAGCAGGCGCTGCTGTTCGGCGATAGCCTGGCGCATTGGTTGGAAGGGGAAGGGAGTGACAAAAAATGACAGATTGCGCGTCAGATGCGCCTGATACTGAGATGAGGCTGTTACTGCAGACCTTTCGGAGCCGTGGTTTTTGTGACGGTCTGTTGGCGCCATCAAAATGGCATGATTCTGGCAAAGTGCCTGCTTAGTAGATCTTTCGTATCAGCGCCGAGGAGTGCATGCGATGAACAACGCTTCGGATAACGTCGTCATGCTTCGCCCGCGTGACAGCAGCGCCGCGCTGGAGAACCTGAATCGCATTACCGGGCTTCGCTTCAGCCGCTGGCCAGAATCTCTTGTTTCGCCCGCGCAGAAAGAGGCGCAAGCGAACGCCCGGCCAGGCCTCGGTGAGTCAGGCGCACCGGCGCCTTTCGGTCAGGCGTTTGCCTGATTTACTTCCGTTTGAGCGAATGCGGGTTCGACGGCTTGTACGAAGAGTTCTTCCACCTTCACCTCGACTCGGGGCAGTGCCGAGCGTAGGCGTATCTGCATATCCTCGATCCGCTGTGCGACCGGCAGCCGCGCGATGCCGGATAGCAGGATTCTGTCCTGGGCACTGACCTTGGCGTGATCCAGATTCACCGAGCGCAGCTGGCCACCGTCGCGATAGCTGACCTGCAGCGATACCAGGCTGTTGGCCTGGCCGGGCAAGTGGAGCCAGGCGGCGATGTTGAATTCGGCCACACGCCCGTCATAGGTGGTGAGTTGCAGGTGAGCGCTTTCGATAAGGTGAGCGGGTACCTGGCCGATCAGCGTGTCATGAGCGTTGGGCATGGGACTTTCCCTGGCTGCAAAAGGACGTCAGCGAAGAATTATAAAGAGGCCACCTGCTTCCAGACTGTGCGCTATGCCGATGTTTGGCGTGATTCGACTCTCATTTATGGCAGTTCGAGAGGGTGGCGGCTCACCATTGCACTGAGCAGATTGCATGGCGGCAACTGCAACTGATTCTGGCTGACCGCGTTGGGCAATTGCAGCCAGAGGTTTTCCTCGTCGGCGAATTGATTGCGCGGTAACCACAAACCGTGGTGCCAGCCATTTCGTGGTTTTGGTGTGCTCTGCAGGATGCCCAGGTGCGACTGGCTGCTGGGTGTACGCCTGATCCAGGTCGGTTGCGCCAGGCCCTTGAGATAACGTAGGCCGAGATGAAGCCCTTCGGTATTGAGGTGCCGCCAGCAGATCAGTGCCAGGACGTCGCTGTCGGCCATCAACAGCACCAATTGGCCGATGGGCAGCGTGCTTGCGGCTTGTGCCGCGCACAGTAAACGTGCGCCGCCAGGGCCGATATCGAGAATTTTTCCTTCCGTGCATTGGGGGCGTTGTTCCAGCAGTTGAGCGTGAATCGCCGGTACGCCGATGGCCAGTCGGCAATCGCTTTGTTTCAGTGTGCGAGAGTGGCGGCGCTGATTATTTCCTAGCCAGTGTTGCTGCACACGCTCGAGCAGCTCACGCGCGGCGACGCTCTGCAGCGGTGCCGGTTCGCTTAGGGCGACCAGCAGCGCACCGAGTTCCAGGCGGCGCAGCGTGTCGGAGCCTGCATCCGGGCGCTGTGAATAGGTCAGGCAGGGTTGAGCTCCCTCCAGATCGACCAGTGCCCCTTCGGATTTGTCTTCCACATCCCAGGGTAGTAAGCGTGCGGTAGCCGCCAGTGGTGCCAGGGCGGTGAATAACCGTTCGCTTTCTTCGGGATGCAGGTGAGGTGGATTGCTGAGAGCCAGCAAAAGTATCTGCTGGTAAAGGCCGCGCAGTGTATCGGCAGGCGTTGGCGAAAAGGCCGCTGCCACGGGTTCGTCGAGGCAATCCTGCTGTTCGCCCAGCCAGTACAGCAGATGGCTGTCGCGCCACAGCTCGGGGGGCGGTTCCCGGTACTGCTGGTAGTGGCGCAGCAGCGTTTGCGCGATGAAATGCTGGGCCATGTACAGGCACCAGGCGAGATGAGGGCGCGAGGGCTTGTGTCCCTGGAGTATCTGCAGCAGCAGGCGCTTGAAGCCGATGGCCAGTTCGCAGCACAGCAGGATCAACAGCTGCACTGGCGGTGCACTGTGTCCGCCCGCGTTGTAGTGATGATACTCATCGCTGAAATTTTGCAGCGTGCGCTGCCTTTCGAGTAAGGTCATCGTACTGCGGTTGAGGCGCGAAAGCAGGGCGAGTGCCTCCTGCAATCCAGCTTCTGCGGGCTGCTGGCGAGCCGTGCTGAGTCGCTCGCCGAGTTCGGCCCGGGTTATCGAATTGCTCTGCAGGGCTTCGGGCACGTCGAGCTGCGAGGCATCCAGTGTCATAGCAACCCTACCGGTATGAGGACCGTTTCCATGGTAAAGCGACTCCAGGCAGTCATTCGGATCGTGACGGTGCTCGTCGCCGGGTTGGCGCTGGCGGGGTGCGGGAATGACTTCGGCGTCGACCAGCATGGGCAAAAGGTAGCGGCTGAGCGGCTTGATGGCCAGTGGCTGGTTATCAATTATTGGGCTGAATGGTGCGGCCCATGCCGTTCCGAGATCCCCGAGTTGAATGCGCTGGCTCCGGAGTTGGAGAAACAGTCGATCGGCGTGTTTGGCGTGAACTTCGATGGCTTGCAGGGCGATGACCTCGCCCGGGCTGCGCAGGCGCTGGGCATCGAGTTCACCGTGCTGGCTCAAGATCCCGCCGAGCACTACGGGTTACCGCCCAGCGATGCCCTGCCAGTGACCTATATCGTCGATGATAAAGGCAAAGTGCGCGAACGCCTGCTCGGCGAGCAGAATGCAGAGGGTTTGAAAGCGCGCCTGAGTGCGTTGCGGCGAGAGGGATAATGCTATGGCCAATCTATGCCTGCACGGCTATGTCAGCGGCCGTGTTCAGGGCGTCGGTTTTCGCCAAAGTACGGCAGCCGAGGCAGTGCGACTGGGTCTGTCAGGCTGGGTGCGCAACCTGAGCGATGGCCGGGTGGAGGTATTGTTCGAAGGTGACACCGCCGCGGTGCGCGTCTTGGCGAGCTGGCTGGAAAACGGGCCGCCTCAGGCGAGAGTGACTTCGCTGGCATTGCAGGAGCGGCCCTTGCAGGGAGTGAAGGATTTCGCCGTGCGGCGTTGAGAGCTTAGTCTTCGCCTGGATCGGCGACCAATCGTCCTGCGTTATCGGTCAGTGATTTGAGAAACGCCGCCTGCAATTCCGGATCATGACGGGTCAGCTCGATCAGGCTCTGCTCAAGTTCGCTGGCTTCCTCTTCAAGCCCCAGTTCTGACAGGCGCTTGACGCGATGCACCCATTGCTCGACTTCCGCGCCTTCCAGATCGTCATAAATCAGATCATGGGCTTCGCGCAGTTTACCGCGCAGGGTACGGCTAACCAGCAATGTCGCTTCGGCGCTGGTCGAATCCTGATCGTCGGTAACCCTCAGTAGTAGCGTGCCAATACGGGCTATGTCCTGGTCGACAAAGGGGTCATCAAGCAGATTCAGTCGCAGCACCCCGTGGCGGTCGGTGAGCAGTTCGTGGGTTTGCTCGCCGGCTTTGACCTGCACTGGTCGTTCGGCCCAGGGCAGGCTGGAGTATTCGGTACGGGTTTCCTGGCGCTTTTCCTCGATACTGGCCAGGTTCTGTTGCGAGCGGCCATTGGACTCGACGTTCATGAACGGATTGATGCCCGCCACTCCGTAGCTGATCCAGCCCTTGGTCGCTGCATCCGGCAGCCGACCCAGTGTCACCACGTTGAGCACGTTGGCGCCAACACCACCGACGATAGCCACCGTGCCCAGCGGAATCTCGTAGAGCTCGCGCCAGGGCTGGTAAGGCGTGTAGCGATCATAGTGGCGGGTGACTTCGAAAGGCGTCACCTCGAAGACTTTCTGTTCGTGCACGCGTACGCGTCGCTGCGGCAGCTCCAATACCTGAGGTTGCCCCACGTCGATCTGCAGACTGTGGCTCAACAGTTTGCGCTCGATGCGTTCCTCGTGTTCGCTGCGCTGTGGCAAATGATTGGCACAGCCAGTGAGAAGCAGGGCGCCACAGGTTGTGGCGCCGACGAGGCGTAAGGTGCTTCGCTTGAACATGACGACTCTTTGGCGGGTCAGCGGCGGATACGGTTCTGGATGAACGACAGGACATCGGCAACGGCAACTGGTTGAGCCTCGGTTTCCACGCGGCTCTTGTATTCCAGGTTGCCTTCGGCGAGACCGCGGTCGCTGACCACGATACGATGCGGGATGCCGATCAATTCCATGTCCGCGAATTTGATGCCCGGACTGGTCTTTTTGTCACGGTCATCGAGCAGCACTTCAAAGCCCGCAGCGGTCAGTTGCGCATACAGCTTGTCGGTCGCTTCGCGCACGGCCTCGGTCTCGTAGCGCAGGGGCACCAGGGCGATATGGAAGGGCGCCAGGGCATCGTTCCAGATGATGCCGCGCTCATCGGAGTTCTGCTCGATGGCCGCCGCCACCACGCGGGATACGCCGATGCCGTAGCAGCCCATGCTCAGGGTGACCGGCTTGCCGTTTTCACCCAGCACCTGGCAGTTCATCGATTCGCTGTATTTGGTGCCAAGCTGGAAAATATGCCCGACTTCGATGCCACGCTTGATTTCCAGCGTGCCCTGGCCGTCCGGGCTCGGGTCGCCGGCCACTACGTTGCGCAGATCGGCAACGGTCGGTACGGGAAGGTCGCGTTCCCAGTTGACGCCGAAATAGTGCTTGTCGTCGACGTTGGCGCCGATGGCGAAGTCGCTCATCAGTTCTACCGAGCGGTCGATGATGATCGGCAGGGGAAGATTCAGCGGGCCCAGGGAGCCAGCACCTGCGCCTATGGCTGTACGCAGCTCGGCGTCCGAGGCCATCACCAGCGGGCTGGCGACGCCTGGTTGATTGCCGGCCTTGATCTCGTTCAGCTCGTGATCACCGCGGACGATCAGGGCGATCAGCTTGCCTTCTTCTTCGGCGTGCACGATCAGCGTCTTGATGGTGCGCTCGATCGGCAGATCGAAACCATCCACCAGTTGCTGGATGGTTTTCGCGTTCGGTGTGTCGATCAGGCGCAGTTCTTCAGTGGCTGCCGGGCGAGCGGTTTCGCGAGGAATCGCTTCGGCCTTCTCGATGTTGGCCGCGTAGTCGGAGACATTGCTGAACACGATGTCATCTTCGCCGGATTCGGCCAGTACATGGAACTCGTGGGAACCGGCGCCACCGATCGAGCCGTTGTCGGCCACCACCGGGCGGAAATTCAGGCCCAGGCGGGTAAAGATATTGCAGTAAGCCTGGTGCATGCGGTCATAGGTTTCCTGCAGGGAAGCCTGGCTGGCATGGAAGGAGTAGGCGTCCTTCATGATGAACTCGCGGCCACGCATCAAGCCGAAGCGCGGGCGGATCTCGTCGCGGAATTTGGTCTGGATCTGGTACATGTTCAGCGGCAGCTGCTTGTAGCTGTTCAGCTCGTTGCGCGCCAGGTCGGTGATGACTTCCTCATGGGTCGGGCCGACGCAGAACTCACGGTCATGGCGATCCTTCACACGCAGCAGTTCCGGGCCGTATTGCACCCAGCGACCGGACTCCTGCCACAATTCCGCAGGCTGAATGGCGGGCATCAGCACTTCCAGAGCGCCGGCGGCATCCATCTCTTCGCGTACCACCTTCTCTACCTTGCGCAACGTGCGCAGGCCCATGGGTAGCCAGGTATAGAGGCCGGAGGCGACTTTGCGGATCATCCCGGCACGCAGCATCAGCTGGTGGCTGACGACGACAGCGTCGGAAGGCGTTTCTTTGAGGGTCGAGAGCAGGAACTGACTGGTGCGCATGGGGGGCCGTTCTGTCGGTTGCAAAGGATTTTTATGACCCGGCATTGTACGGTGCCTGTCCTGTTGCGTACAGGATGCCGGTGCGGGGCGCAGAAGGCTGATATCGATTTGGGGAGGTAGGTCGAGGGGCGTGGTGCGGATGCATGAGGCATCTGCGCAGATGGGGCAGAGGGCTGTATGCGCGGCCTTTTGAAATGAAAAACCCGGCATCAAGCCGGGTTTTTCATTTGTCGCCGCGTAGTGCCTGTATTTACAGAACGCTCAGCGGGTATTCGACGATCAGACGAACTTCGTCCAGCTTGCCACCTTCATAGCCGGCATCAGCACGGTAGGTTGCTTGGCGAACGCGGAACGACAGATCCTTGGCCGCGCCGTCCTGTACGACGTATTTGGCTTCGATGTTGCGTTCCCAGCGGCTCAGGTCGCTGCCAGGGCCTACATCGATGTCACTACCGGTGATGTAGCGAGCCATGAAGCTCAGGCCTGGTACGCCGAAAGTCGCCAGATCCAGGTCGTAGCGGGCCTGCCAGGACTTCTCGTCTTTACCGTTGAAGTCACGCATCTGCACGGAGTTGGCCAGGAAGACGGTGCCGCCACCATCAACGCCGTAAGCATAGCCAGCATCACCGCTGGAGCGCTGGTGGGCAACGGTGAAGGTGTGGGCGCTGAGGCTATAGGCTGCTGCCAAACTCCAGATCTTGTTGTCGACTTCGCCGTAGCGCTCTTCGCCGTCACCGCTGGTTTTATAGGCGTTGAAGTCGAAGTTCAGCGCTTGCTCGTCGCTCAGCGGCAGGTTGTAGTTCAAGTTGACATAGGTCTTCTTGAAGAAGTCTTCGACGTCGGAGTGGTGGATCGCGCCGCTGAAGTTGTCAGTGAAGCTGTAGCTTGCACCCACGATGTTGGCGGAGGTCAGGCCTTGCTCGCCCTTGCCGTTGATGCCATCACGGCCGCTGCCTACTTGGCTGCTCATTGCGGTGAATCGACCAGCGGTCAGCTCGAGACCTTCGATTTCATTGCTGGTGAGCAGAGTACCAGTGGCGACTTCCGGCAGAATGCGGCTGTCGTCGGTGGCGAATACCGGGCTCGAAGTGAACTGGCTGCCGTATTTCAGAACGGTATCGGACAGACGCAGTTTGATAGCGCCACCGACTTCGCTCTGGGTGTCTTCACCGCGGCCGTCGCTGGTGGTGCCGAACTGGCCGGTGCTGTGGCGGCCACGGCCGCTGTCGATTTTGATGCTGCTTAGGCTGTGAGCGTCGAAACCGAAACCAACGGTACCTTGAGTGAAGCCGGATTCGTACAGCAGGCGAATACCGAGGCCGGTTTCTTCGGTGTAGCTCTGGGAGCCAGGTGCGGCATTACGGAAATCACGGTTGAAGTACAACGCGCGATTGAAAATATTGAAGCTGCTGTCTTCGATAAAGCCGTTGGACTCGGACTGGCTGGACGCCACTGCCATTTGAGAAGTACCCGCGGCTACTGCCAGGGCGATTACGCTCCACTTCATCACTCGCATCGTGATTTGCTCCTTTGGTTTAGAAGAATACTTCCACTGCTCAATTGGTTGTTATGGAGAGCAGCTCTATTTCTTTTTGTGTCGGCGGTAATTTATAGCACGGCGCTTTTATTGGCGATAGTTTCGATCTATCCATTGGTCGTGCCCACAGTCTGGTCGTAAACAGAATCGGACATGTCGCAATTTCGTAGATTTCCACTCGTGCAGTACCTGCCAACCGTTCTTTCGGCTCTTGATCGGGCGTGGTTACGTTACCACGTTGCCCTGAAGAGGAGCGTTATAGGCTCTAAAGCAAGACTCGTGCTCAAAATGCCAAAGTCGTGAAATAAGTGAGGCTCCAGGTGCGTTTAAGCCCGTTTCGTTAGCTAAAAATACATATTCCCGACCTAAATTTTTCATTTTCAGTCTTGTGGTTAGGGTGCTTATTAATAGGAGGGAATCTTTTTGGTGGGTTTTCTGATAATGAGTTTTAATTGAGTGCGTCGATAATCCTCTAATGTTTACTTTGCGAAACAAAATGGTGCGCGAAAAATTGCGCTCGTAGCGTTTGTGCTGCTTCTTGGTGCGCTGTCGGCGGGGTTAATTTTTCAGGACGGGCCCGGTATGCTGCCTGCCTACATTCGGTCGCCTCTTTCCTCTGGCGGTCACATTAAGTCGAGTGGTGAATTGAATGTTCGTTCTGGATACCCGTCTGCAGCAGGACACCTTTGTATTGGGGGAGTTTCCCTTGAGCCGTCTACTGCTCAGCAACGATGCCCGCTATCCGTGGTTCATCCTGGTGCCACGTCGAGAGGACGTCAGTGAGGTGTTTCAGCTCGATGCGGAGGATCAGCGTGCGTTGTGGGCGGAAACGGCTCTGTTGGCCGAAGTGCTGAAAGAGGCGTTCAAGGCGGACAAGATCAATATCGCCACCCTGGGCAACGTGGTGAGCCAGCTGCATATGCATGTGATCGTGCGTTACCGCGACGATGCTGCCTGGCCAGCTCCCGTGTGGGGGCGTCACCCGGCCAAACCCTATGAGCCGGAGCAAGTGTCCGCCCTGCGGGACAGGCTGCGTTCGGTGATACCGGAACCGTTTCGTTTCGGGGATCTATAAATGAAGGTGCTCGAAGATCGCATCGTCGAGCTGGAGAGCCGCCAGGCCTTTCAGGACGACACCATCCAGTCACTCAACGATGCCCTCGTGGAGCAGCAGAAGCTCATCGAGCGCCTGCAGCGACAATTGCAATCGCTGGCCAAGCGGCAGGAGGAGACGAGCGCCTTTGGTATCGCTCAGGATGATGCGCCGCCACCTCATTATTGAGTGCCTGGCCCCGGAACAAAAAATTGCCGGGAGCCGTTTTTGCCGTCGCTCCGCGACGGCCCGTAGGGTTGCCGCCAGGGAAGGCAACAAAAAAGCCCGCATCGATGCGGGCTTTTTCGTTATGCAGTGTTCAGCGCCGGGTTGGCAGCGCTGCGATCACGTCTTCGGCCTGCAGGCCTTTGTCGCGTTGCATCACGGAAAATTCCACGCGCTGGCCTTCTACCAGAACGCGGTGGCCTTCGCCGCGGATGGCGCGGAAGTGCACGAAGATATCCTCGCCCACATCGCGGGAGATAAAGCCAAAGCCTTTGGAGGTATTGAACCACTTGACCGTACCGGTCTCGCGATCACCCAGATCCTGCGGCACGGACGTCTTCTGTCGGTCGAAGCGCAGGTTGGTCGCCAGATGCAGGGCAACTGCAATGGCGATGATCAGCAGGCTGAACAGCAGAGCTGGTTGCTCGGCGATCAGCGGCAGTGGCGCGAGCAGAATCAGCGCTTGCAGCAGCGTACCGAGAATCAGCAGGGCGCATACCAGGTTTTGCAGTTGTTGACGCAGGTTGTTGTGCCAGAGCGGGAACTGGGTGGCCAGTAGCAGGTTGAGAACGCCGAAGAGAGCCAGGCACAGGGCGTCCGGATGTTGCAGGAACGGCTGGGCGTGATCGCTCAGGCTGGGGATAGTAGATAACAGCAGGGCAGACAGCCCCACCAGTAGGTGGACGATTTTCAACATATTTAACGCACTCACTTGATAAAGGATCACCAGGAAGAGCTGGCTCCACGCGATTTGCCGTGACGTAAGGGCGATGGAATATACGAGAGGGCCAGCCTATGCGTCTTTCCGAAGGCTCGGGAGGACGGCACGGGGCGTATTTAACAGCAAAGGAGGGGGCTTCTCAAATCAGCGGTGCTGTTGCAGTGGGGAGATAAGGATACAGATGAAGGAACGATGGCCGCCGAAGGGGCGGCCATCGCGAAAGGCCTGATCAGGAAGCCAGCAGACTGCGCAGCATCCACGCGGTTTTTTCGTGAACCTGCATGCGCTGAGTCAGCAGGTCGGCGGTGGGCTCGTCACTGACCTTATCCAGCAGCGGGAAGATGCCGCGGGCTGTGCGTACCACAGCTTCCTGGCCCTGTACCAGCAGCTTGATCATTTCGTCGGCGGTCGGCACACCTTCCTCTTCCTTGATCGAGGACAGGCGTGCGTACGCTGCATAGGTGCCGGGAGCCGGAAAGCCCAGGGCGCGGATACGCTCGGCAATGGCGTCGACGGCCAGCGCCAGTTCGGTGTACTGACCTTCGAACATCAGGTGCAGGGTGTTGAACATCGGCCCGGTAACGTTCCAGTGAAAGTTATGGGTTTTCAGGTACAGGGTGTAGGTGTCGGCCAGCAGGCGCGACAGGCCTTCGGCGATGGAGGCGCGATCCTGTTCAGCGATTCCGATGTTGATTTCCATGGATTTTTCTCCTGTCGGTGGGGATAGGCTGTGTAGCCCTGCGAATGGGCAGAGACTATCACGGTGGGTAAAGGACGCTATGTGCTTTGTATCAATGGCGCCGATCACGGAAAACTATGCGTGGCGCCGCCGGTAACTTGCTCGGCTGCGCAGTGCTGCTTAACCATATATAATCGCTCGCTTTGCTGCAGCGACAGACCGTCTGGCTTGTCCGTGCGAATCCCTGCAGTGCGTTTGCTGGCTCGGACGAAAAGCGCCGGCTCGCGGTTCAATGAATTTCAGACTCAAGAGAAGCGATTACCACCATGATGCGCAGCCACTATTGCGGCCAGTTGAACGAAAGCCTGGACGGCCAGGAAATCACCCTCTGCGGATGGGTTCACCGTCGTCGTGACCACGGTGGCGTGATCTTCCTCGACATCCGTGACCGTGAAGGCCTGGCTCAGGTGGTATTCGACCCGGATCGTGCTGACACCTTCGCCAAGGCCGACCGAGTGCGCAGCGAATACGTGGTCAAGATCACCGGTAAGGTGCGTCTGCGTCCGGCTGGTGCGGTCAATCCGAACATGGCGTCGGGCGCCATCGAAGTGCTCGGCTATGAGCTGGAAGTGCTGAATGAAGCCGAAACGCCGCCGTTCCCGCTCAACGAATACTCCGATGTCGGTGAAGAAACCCGCCTGCGCTATCGCTTCATCGACCTGCGTCGCCCGGAAATGGCCGAGAAGCTCAAGCTGCGCTCGCGTATCACCAGCAGCATTCGCCGCTACCTGGACGACAACGGTTTCCTCGACGTGGAAACGCCGATCCTGACCCGCGCCACCCCGGAAGGCGCCCGCGATTATCTGGTGCCGAGCCGTACCCACGCTGGCAGCTTCTTCGCCCTGCCGCAGTCGCCACAGCTGTTCAAGCAACTGTTGATGGTCGCCGGCTTCGACCGCTACTACCAGATCGCCAAGTGCTTCCGCGATGAAGACCTGCGGGCTGATCGCCAGCCGGAATTCACCCAGATCGATATCGAGACCAGCTTCCTCGATGAAAGCGACATCATGGACATCACCGAGACCATGATCCGCAACCTGTTCAAGGAAGTGCTGGACGTCGAATTTGGCGAGCTGCCGCACATGACTCTGGCCGAAGCCATGCGTCGTTTCGGTTCGGACAAGCCGGATCTGCGTATCCCGATGGAGCTGGTCGACGTTGCCGATCAACTCAAGGATGTCGATTTCAAGGTGTTCGCAGGCCCGGCCAACGACCCGAAAGGCCGTGTTGCCGCGTTGCGCGTTCCAGGCGGGGCGAGCATGCCGCGCAAGCAGATCGACGACTACACCAAGTTCGTTGGCAACTACGGTGCCAGGGGCCTGGCCTATATCAAGGTCAACGAGCGCGCCAAGGGCGTCGAGGGTCTGCAGTCGCCGATCGTCAAGAACATCGCCGAGCCGAATCTCAACGTGATCCTCGATCGCGTTGGCGCTGTCGACGGCGACATCGTGTTCTTCGGTGCCGACAAGGCCAAGGTGGTCTGCGATGCCCTGGGCGCGTTGCGCATCAAGCTTGGTCATGACCTCAACCTGCTGACCGCCGAGTGGGCGCCGCTGTGGGTCGTCGACTTCCCGATGTTCGAAGAGAACGACGATGGCAGCCTGACCGCCATGCACCACCCGTTCACTTCGCCGAAGTGCTCGGCCGAAGAGCTGGAGGCCAATCCGGCCGCCGCACTGTCGCGTGCCTACGACCTGGTGCTTAACGGCACCGAACTGGGTGGCGGTTCGATCCGTATCCATGACAAGGCCATGCAGCAGACCGTGTTCCGCGTACTGGGCATCAGTGAAGACGAGCAGCAGGAGAAGTTCGGCTTCCTGCTCGATGCCCTGAAGTACGGTGCGCCGCCCCATGGTGGTCTGGCCTTCGGCCTCGACCGTCTGGTTATGCTGATGACCGGTGCCAGCTCGATTCGCGAAGTCATTGCCTTCCCGAAAACCCAGAGCGCTGCCTGCGTCATGACTCAGGCACCGGGCGTGGTGGATGGCAAGTCGCTTCGCGAACTGCACATTCGCCTTCGCGAGCAACCCAAGGCGGAGTAAGCGCCAAGCAGTATACCGGGCCCAGGGAAACCTGGGCTCGTTCATTGTGAAATCTGAAAAATCTGGAGTGGAATATGGCCGGTCATTCCAAATGGGCCAACATCAAGCACCGCAAGGGACGCCAGGACGCCAAGCGCGGCAAGATTTTCACCAAGCTCATCCGTGAGCTGACCGTCGCTGCCAAGCACGGCGGGCCGATTCCTGCGGACAATCCGCGTCTGCGCCTGGCCGTCGACAAGGCGCTGACCAACAACATGTCGCGCGACGTGATCGACCGTGCCATCGCGCGAGGTGCCGGTAACAACGAAGCCGACAACGTCGTCGAGTTCAGCTACGAAGGCTACGCACCGAGCGGTGTGGCGATCATCGTCGAAGTGATGACCGACAACCGCAACCGTACCGCTGCCGAAGTGCGTCATGCATTTACCAAATGCGGTGGCAACCTGGGTACCGATGGTTCGGTGGCTTACATGTTCGATCGCAAGGGGCAGATCAGCTTCGCGCCGGGTATCGACGAAGATGTCCTGATGGAAGCAGCGCTGGAGGCCGGCGCCGACGACGTGGAAATGGGCGAGGACGGTGCTGCATTGGTATCGACCAGCTTCACCGAGTTCCATGCGGTGAACGAGGCGTTGAATGCGGCTGGTTTCAGAGGGGAGGAGGCGGATATCGCCATGATCCCGTCGATCAGTGCGCCGATCACTGATCTGGAGACTGCGCAGAAGGTGTTCAAGCTGATCGATATGCTCGAAGACCTGGACGACGTGCAGAACGTCTACCACAACGCCGAAGTTTCCGACGAGATCATGGAGCAGCTCGGCTGATCCTACGGTTCGTTGAAAGCCGGAAGTCGCTGTTGGCGATTCCGGCTTTACACCAAAGCTCTGCAGGCTTACCAGGGTCGTGTAGGCGCTGGCTCGCCAACGGAGCGATCTCGATCGCGACGCCCGCCTGAATTTCGTCACCGCCATCGACGGCAAGGCTAGGCGCCCCCGCAGCTCCTACATGGTTCGTGCTGCCGAACGATGCCTTTCAGGAACACGAAAGTCGTGTAGGAGCTGGCTTGCCAGCGAAGCGATCACAGTCGCGACACCCGCGTGAATTTTGCCACCGCAATCGTCGGTAAGCCGGCTCCCTGCGGGCGGTTCATGGGCAGCGAAGCCTTGAGCCCGCAGCGTGAGAGCGGATCACCGGCACCTTCCTCGATGATCGATCACCTTGCGCCAGTTCGGCCGTTCACGGCAAAAACGTGCTTTCAGGCATTTATGCCCGAGAGGCCGTGGATCCTTGGGATGACGGCGGCCCATGGACGACCCTATACTCGCTTCCTGGATAAATAGACAGTGTGGCAATCAATGCCACGGGTGGATGAAAGGCATGACCCTGATTCTGGGAATCGACCCTGGTTCGCGTATCACCGGTTACGGTGTGGTGCGTGATACCGGCCGCAGCTGCGAGTATGTCGCCTCCGGGTGCATCCGCACCGGCACTGGCAGCATGCCGGAGCGATTGCAGGTGGTCTTTCGTGGCGTCAGTGAAGTCATCAGCACTTATGGGCCGGTGACCATGGGTATCGAGCAGGTGTTTATGGCGCGCAATCCGGACTCCGCGCTCAAGCTTGGCCAGGCCCGCGGTGTGGCCATCGTCGCAGGCATCGAGGCAGGGCTGGATATCTCCGAATACACCGCTACCCAGGTCAAGCAGGCCATCGCCGGAAGCGGTGGTGCTGGCAAGGAACAAGTACAGATGATGGTCATGCACCTTCTCAAGCTGGTGCAGAAGCCGCAGATCGATGCGTCCGATGCTCTGGCCATCGCCTTGTGTCATGCCCATCACCGGCAGAGCCTGATTCCTCACGGGCTGGTGGGTGCCAAGCGGCGTGGCGGGCGTCTGCGTTTGTAATGGTGGCGGTTGTGGATGGACTTTTGATGATTCGACTCTATAGAAGGACGGCGCGATGATCGGGCGTTTACGCGGCACCCTGGCGGAAAAGCAGCCGCCGCATTTGATTCTGGATGTGAATGGTCTGGGCTATGAGCTGGAAGTCCCCATGACCACGTTGTACCGTTTGCCCCCGGTGGGTGAGCCGCTGACGCTGCACACCCACCTGGTGGTGCGTGAGGATGCGCATCTGCTTTATGGCTTTTTCGAGAAACGCGAGCGCGAGCTGTTCCGTGAGCTGATCCGCCTCAATGGCGTCGGCCCGAAGCTGGCGCTGGCGTTGATGTCGGGGCTCGAGGTCGATGAACTGGTGCGTTGCGTACAGGCTCAGGACACGGCTGCGCTGGTGAAGATTCCCGGCGTCGGCAAGAAAACCGCCGAGCGCCTGCTGGTCGAGCTCAAGGATCGCTTCAAGGCCTGGGAGACCGTGCCCGGCATGGCCAATCTGGTGGTTGAACCTCGTGCCGGTAGCGCAGTCACAAGCGCGGAGAATGATGCGGTCAGTGCGCTTATCTCCCTGGGCTACAAACCGCAGGAAGCCAGTCGCGCCGTTTCGGCGGTCAAAGAAGATGGGTTGAGTAGTGAAGACATGATTCGTCGTGCGTTGAAGGGAATGCTGTAGATGCTCGAAGCAGACAGGCTGGTTACGGCAGGCAGCCGCGACCGCGATGAGCAGGTCGACCGCGCCATTCGCCCGCTGACGCTGGCCGAGTACATTGGGCAGCCCGTCGTTCGCGAGCAGATGGAACTGTTTATCCAGGCGGCCCGAGGTCGCAAGGAATCACTCGATCACACGTTGATCTTCGGCCCGCCGGGTTTGGGCAAGACCACCCTGGCGAACATCATCGCCCAGGAAATGAATGTTTCCATCAAAAGCACCTCGGGTCCTGTGCTCGAGCGCCCCGGCGATCTGGCGGCGCTGTTGACCAATCTTGAGCCGGGCGATGTGCTGTTCATCGACGAGATTCACCGCTTGTCGCCTATTGTCGAGGAAGTGCTGTACCCGGCGATGGAAGACTTTCAGCTCGACATCATGATCGGTGAGGGGCCTGCCGCACGCTCGATCAAGCTGGATCTGCCGCCATTCACCCTGGTTGGCGCCACCACTCGGGCTGGCATGCTGACCAATCCGTTGCGTGACCGGTTCGGTATCGTGCAGCGTCTCGAGTTCTACGGTACCGAGGATCTGGCGACCATCATCACCCGGGCGGCGGGAATTCTCGGTTTGCCCATTGAGGCAAAGGGGGCGTTCGAGATCGCCCGCCGCGCTCGGGGGACGCCGCGTATTGCCAATCGGTTGCTACGCCGCGTGCGAGACTTCGCCGAAGTCCGCGGGCAGGGCGACATCACCCGGCAGATCGCCGACCTGGCATTGAACCTGTTGGATGTGGATGAGCGGGGGTTCGATCATCAGGATCGACGTTTGCTGCTGACCATGATCGAGAAGTTCGATGGCGGTCCGGTCGGTGTCGATAGCCTGGCGGCAGCGATTAGCGAGGAGCGGCATACCATCGAGGACGTGCTGGAGCCGTATCTGATCCAGCAGGGTTACATCATGCGCACGCCGAGAGGGCGAGTCGTGACCCGACATGCTTACTTGCACTTTGGCTTGAACACGCCGAAGCGCATGGATGAACGGCCAACCCTCGACTTGTTCATTGATGGAGAAGGGCAATGAAAAAAATACTTGTCGGGCCGATTGGCAAGACTCGGGGCTGGCACTAGAGTATGCGCGCGCAATACGCCGGTCAGCCGTTCGCCCATCGCTGTCGTGTTTACTACGAAGACACTGATGCCGGTGGAGTCGTCTATTACGTCAACTACCTCAAATTCATGGAGCGGGCTCGCACCGAGCGGCTGCGCGAACTGGGTTTCGCCCAGTCGACGCTGGCAGGTGAGGGCCTGTTGTTCGTCGTGCACTCCAGCGAGGCGCGTTATCACGCACCGGCGCGGCTGGACGACGAATTGCTGGTCAGTGCCGAAGTAACTGAATTGAACCGTGCCAGCCTGCGCTTTCGTCAACAGGTGAGGCGGGTGACGGATAACGTGCTGCTCTGTGAGGGGCAGTTCCTGGTGGCCTGTGTGCGCGCCGATAATTTCAAACCCCGGGCCATGCCTCTGTCTCTGCGAACTGCGTTCGCCGGAGAGGATGGTGCCGGTACATCTACTGCAGGAGAGTAAGCGTGGAAGCCAACGCCGTTGACCACATGTCGATGTGGAGTCTGATCAGCAACGCCAGTCTGGTGGTGCAGTTGGTGATGTTGACCCTGGTGGCCGCATCGGTCACTTCGTGGGTCATCATCTTCCAGCGCAGCAGCATGCTGCGCGGTGCCAAGCGTGCGCTGGACAACTTCGAGGAGCGCTTTTGGTCCGGTATCGATCTGTCCAAGCTGTATCGTCAGGCGGGTAGCAATCCGGATCCCGATTCGGGGCTGGAGCAAATTTTCCGTGCCGGCTTCAAGGAGTTTTCCCGCCTTCGCCAGCAGCCTGGCATGGATCCGGACGCGGTCATGGATGGTGTCGCTCGCTCCATGCGCGTGGCCATTTCCCGTGAAGAAGAGAAGCTCGAACAGAGCCTGCCGTTTCTCGCTACCGTCGGTTCCACCAGCCCCTATATCGGCCTGTTCGGTACCGTCTGGGGGATCATGAACTCTTTCCGCGGCCTGGCTCAAGTGCAGCAGGCCACCCTGGCGACCGTCGCGCCCGGCATCGCCGAGGCACTGATCGCTACTGCTATCGGCCTGTTCGCTGCGATTCCAGCCGTTATCGCCTACAACCGCTTCGCTGCCCGCGGTGAAATGCTGATCTCGCGTTACTACACCTTCGCCGACGAGTTCCAGGCGATCCTGCACCGTAAAGTGCACAGTAGTGAAGACTAAGCCTTAGGCATTCATAGATAGGTTTTCAGAGCCATGGCCAGAATTCGCAACAGACGCAAGCCCGTCTCCGAGATGAACGTAGTGCCTTACATCGATGTGATGTTGGTGCTGCTGGTCATCTTCATGGTTACGGCGCCGATGCTCAATCAGGGAGTCAAGGTCGACCTGCCTCAGGTCAGCAGCGAAGTGCTGCCTCAGGACAACGATTCTCAGGTATTGACCATTTCCATCAAGTCCGACAAGTCCTACTACTGGAACATGGGCTCGGAAGTGGATACCGATACCGTGCAGGATCGCGCCCTGACCCTGGACGAGATGACTCGCGCGGTTACCGCGATCATCAATCAGACCCGCAGCCAGGGTAAGCAGGTGCAGGTGTTCGTGCGTGGCGACAAGGCGGTCGATTACGGCACCGTGATGTCCGCCATGGGTGGCTTGCAACAGGCTGGCGTGGGTAACGTCGGCCTGATTACCGAGGCACCCTGATGCGGCAGCGTGAACGCTCACCTTCGGAAAGCCTGTTCTGGCCGGTGGTCTGGGCTGTAGGGCTGCATGCGCTGATGTTCGGCATGCTGTTCGTCAGTTTTGCCTTCGCGCCCGATCTGCCACCGGCAAAACCGATCGTGCAGGCTACCCTGTACCAATTGAAATCGCAGAGCCAGGCTACGACCCAGACCAACCAGAAGATCGCAGGCGAAGCCAAGAAAACCGCTGCGCCGCAGTTCGAGACCGAACAGCTCGAACAGAAAAAGGCCGAGCAGGAAAAGCAGGCTCAGGCGGAGGCACAGCAGCAGGCCGCTAAAGCAGCGGAACAAAAGAAAGTCGAAGAAGCTCGAAAGGCCGATGCAGCGAAAAAGGCAGAGGCCGATGCTGCGGCGAAAGCCGCCGAGCAGAAGAAGCTGGCTGACGCCGCCAAGGTAAAGGCGGCGGAAGAGGCCGACAAGAAAAAGGCCGCTGACGAAGCTGCGAAGAAGAAAGCCGCCGAGGATGCCAAGAAAAAGGCAGCCGAAGAGGCGAAGAAGAAAGCGGCAGCTGATGCAGCGAAGAAAAAGGCTGCTGAAGATGCCAAGAAAAAAGCCAATGCCCAGGCAGCCGAGCGCAAGGCGGTCGAGGACAAGAAAGCAGCGGCTCTGGCCGAGCTGCTGTCCGATGACACCGAGCGGCAACAGGCGCTGGCCGAGACGCAGGGCGATCAGGTGGCGGGCAACCTCGATGATCTGATCGTCAAGCTGGTAAGCGAGCAGTGGCGGCGTCCGCCTTCGGCGCGCAATGGCATGAGTGTGGAAGTGCTGATCGAGATGTTGCCCGACGGCACCATCACCAATGCCAGCATCAGCCGCTCCAGCGGCGACTCACCGTTCGACAGTTCAGCAGTACAGGCAGTGCGCAACGTGGGGCGCATTGCAGAAATGCAGCAACTTGATCGCGCCACGTTCGATCGGCTTTACCGGCAGCGTCGTGCCGTCTTCAAACCGGAGGATTTAGGTCTGTGAATACCCTGATGCGAATCGTTGTGCTGGGGCTGGCCATGCTGGTCGGTACCGTGCAGGCGGCTGATCCACTGGTGATCAGCACCGGCACTGATCGGGCCACCCCGATCGCCGTGGTGCCGTTCGGCTGGCAGGGCGGCAATGTGCTGCCCGAAGACATCGCCACCATCGTAGGCAATGATCTGCGCAACTCCGGCGTGTTCGAGCCGATCCCGCGGCAGAACATGATCAGCCTGCCGACCCAGGGCAGCGAAGTCATCTACCGCGACTGGAAAGCGCTGGGCGCCCAGTACGTGCTGGTCGGCAATATCGTGCCGAACGGTGCGCGTCTGCAGGTGCAGTTCGCCCTGTTCAACGTCGCCACCGAGCAGCAGGTGCTGACCGGCAACGTGGGTGGCAGCACCGATCAACTGCGCGACATGGCTCACCATATCGCCGATCAGTCGTTCGAGAAGCTGACAGGCGTCAAGGGTGCATTCTCCACCCGAATGCTGTACGTCACGGCGGAGCGCTTCGGTGTCAACAATACCCGCTATACCCTGCAGCGTTCGGACTATGACGGTGCCCGTGCGGTCACTCTGCTGCAGTCGCGCGAGCCGATCCTGTCGCCGTCCTTCGCTTCCGATGGCAAGCGTATCGCTTACGTTTCCTTCGAGCAGAAGCGTCCGCGTATCTTCGTCCAGCACATCGATACCGGTCGTCGTGAGCAGGTTACCAATTTCGAAGGCCTCAACGGTGCGCCGGCCTGGTCGCCGGATGGCAGCAAGCTGGCGTTCACCCTGTCGAAAGACGGCAACCCGGAAATCTATGTCATGGACATGGCCTCCCGGAACTTGCGCCGTGTCACCAATCACTACGCTATCGATACCGAGCCCTTCTGGGGCAAAGATGGTCAGACGATCTATTTCACCTCTGACCGTTCTGGCAGGCCACAGATTTACAAGACCAACATCAATACTGGTGCGGTCGAACGAGTGACCTTCGTCGGCAATTACAATGCCAACCCAAAATTGTCTGCCGACGAAAAGACCCTGGTAATGATTCATCGCCAGGATGGTTACACCGTGTTCAAGGTAGCAGCACAGGATCTTGAGCGTGGCAATCTGCGCATTCTTTCAGATACAAGTTTGGATGAGTCGCCTACTGTTGCGCCCAATGGCACCATGCTAATCTACGCTACCCGCCAGCAGGGGCGGGGAGTCCTGATGTTAGCGTCCATTAATGGCCGCGTTAGGCTCCCTCTACCTACCGCTCAAGGCGAAGTTCGAGAGCCATCCTGGTCCCCCTTCCTGAACTGATGCGCGGTGCTTCACCTGTTTGTATGCTTAACACACTGGGGTTCATTAGGAGTTACACATGGAAATGCTGAAATTTGGCAAGTTTGCTGCACTGAGCCTGGCTCTCGCCGTGGCTGTTGGCTGTTCCTCCAAAGGCGGTGACACCGCTGGCGAAGGTGCTGTAGACCCGAACGCTGGCTACGGTGCAAGCACCGACGCTGTCGACGGCAGCCTGAGTGAAGAAGCCGCTCTGCGCGCTATCACCACTTTCTACTTCGAATACGACAGCTCTGACCTGAAGCCGGAAGCCATGCGTGCTCTGGACGTTCATGCCAAGGATCTGAAAGGCAACGGCGCTCGCGTCGTCCTGGAAGGCCACGCTGACGAGCGCGGTACCCGCGAATACAACATGGCTCTGGGCGAGCGTCGTGCCAAGGCCGTTCAGCGTTACCTGGTACTGCAGGGCGTTTCCCCAGCTCAGCTGGAACTGGTTTCCTACGGTGAAGAGCGTCCGGTTGCCACTGGCAACGACGAGCAATCCTGGGCTCAGAACCGTCGCGTCGAACTGCGTAAGTAATTCGATATGCGAATGTGCCGACGTGTAGTAACCGTAATGGCGCTGAGCCTGCCGCTTGCGGCCTGGGCTCAGATTCCCGTACAGGATGGCAGTACCGGTAACGGTGGTGGTAATCCGAATGCCGGTTACGGCACGTCTGGCGCCTACGCTGGAGGTGGGGTGGAAACCCCATCTTCGGCGCAGGGCATGTTGTTCAATCAGCTACAGCAGATGCAGCAGGAAATTGCGCAACTGCGAGGCATGCTTGAAGAGCAGCAGAACGACATTCAGCGTTTGAAGCAGGAAGGCCTGGAGCGTTACCAGGATCTTGATAAACGTCTGAGCAGTGGTGCCGCAGCCGGTGCTGCAACCACACAGAATTCTCCAGCCGCTGGCGCCAGCAATGGTGCCGACGGTTCTCCTGCTGGTGGCGCAGGGCAGGCGCAAGCCTCCGGCGAGCCGGCAGATCCCGCCAAGGAAAAGCTGTTTTACGACGCTGCCTTCGACCTGATCAAGGCCAAGGATTTCGACAAGGCCAGCCAGGCCTTCGCCGCGTTCCTGCGTCGTTATCCGGACAGTCAGTACGCAGGCAACGCTCAATACTGGTTGGGTGAGGTGAACCTCGCCAAGGGTGATCTGCAGGGCGCAGGTCAAGCCTTCGCCAAAGTCAGTCAGGCCTACCCGCAGCATTCCAAGGTGCCTGATTCGCTGTTCAAGTTGGCCGATGTGGAAATTCGCCTGGGCAACAACGACAAGGCCAAGGGCATCCTGCAGCAGGTTATCGCGCAATACCCGGGTACTTCGGCTGCGCAACTGGCGCAGCGTGACTTGCAGAGAATCCAGTAGATCCAGGCTTCCGAGCGAAACCCGCGCCTGTCGCGGGTTTTTTATGGCCTGTCATTCTTGGCGGCCACCCTTTGGGCCGTCGCAAGCGACGTCAAAAATGACTCCCGGCCATTTTTTTCGTTTAGAATCGCCGTCCTTTTTCGCAACGGAGGCGGATGGCCTGTTTCGCCGTCACGCCCGTGGCCCTTATGAAAGATACCCTGCGCATCACCGAGATCTTTTTCTCGTTGCAGGGGGAGACGCGTACTGCCGGCTTGCCGACGGTATTCGTACGCCTGACCGGCTGCCCCCTGCGTTGTCAGTACTGCGATACCGCCTATGCCTTCAGTGGTGGTGAAGTCCTCACGCTGGACGCCATCCTCGAGCAAGTCGCGAGCTATCGACCGCGTTATGTCTGTGTAACCGGTGGTGAGCCGCTGACACAGCCCAACTGCATTCCCTTGCTCGAGCGCTTGTGCGACGCCGGTTATGACGTGTCCCTGGAGACCAGTGGCGCCCTGGACGTTTCCGCGGTCGATACGCGGGTCAGCAAGGTCATTGACCTGAAAACGCCAGGATCCGCCGAGGTAGCGCGCAATCGCTATGAAAACATCGAGTACCTGCAGCCACGGGATCAGGTCAAGTTCGTCATCTGTTCGCGTGAGGACTATGACTGGTCGGTGAGCAAGATCATTCAGTACGGCCTGGCCGAGCGCGCCGGTGAGTTGTTGTTTTCACCCAGCCACCAGCAGGTGAGTGGCCGAGAGCTGGCCGAATGGGTGATTGCCGACAACCTGCCGGTGCGCATGCAACTGCAGCTTCACAAGATTCTTTGGAACGACGAGCCGGGGCACTGACATGAGTGAAAAGAAAGCGGTCATCCTTCTGTCCGGCGGCCTCGACTCCGCGACCGTGGTAGCCATGGCCAAAGAGCAGGGTTACAGCTGCTACAGCATGAGCTTCGACTATGGCCAGCGGCATCGCTCCGAGCTGCAGGCCGCCGAGCGTGTCGCGCGGCAACTGGGTGTGGTCGAGCACAAGGTGATCGGCATGAACCTCGGTGGTATCGGTGGCTCGGCGCTGACCGATTCGAGCATCGATGTACCGCAGAGCCCGACCACGGGTATCCCGGTCACCTACGTGCCCGCGCGCAATACCGTGTTTCTGGCCCTGGCTTTGGGTTGGGCCGAAGTGCTGGAGGCGCAGGACATCTTCATCGGCGTCAACGCGGTGGATTATTCCGGTTACCCGGATTGCCGGCCGGAGTTCGTCGAAGCCTTCGAGCGGGTGGCCAACCTGGCGACCAAAATGGGCGTAGAAGGGCAGAGCATCCGTATCCAGGCGCCGTTGCAGATGATGAGCAAGGCTGAAATCGTCCAGGCTGGTTCGCGCCTGGGTGTGGATTACGGCCTGACCGTTTCCTGCTATCTGGCCGATGACGACGGCCGTGCCTGCGGGAAATGCGATAGCTGTCGTTTGCGCTCGGCCGGCTTCGCCGCCGCTGGTGTGGTCGATCCTACTCGCTATCAATAAATTATTTTCTGGTGGGTGTTGAATTCCTGAGTTAAATCAGTATCATGCCGCTCGCACCACGGGTCGTTAGCTCAGTTGGTAGAGCAGTTGGCTTTTAACCAATTGGTCGTAGGTTCGAATCCTACACGACCCACCATTTCAAGCCTTCCCGGTGAAGGCGCACAAAAAAGCCCGGATATCGTGAAGATATCCGGGCTTTTTTCGTTTTGGGTACATGCGTCCAGCCTGCTTGCGCTGGCGAGCCATTGAGGCCCGCCAGCACGTCGCATCAGACTTTGACGATCCAGCCTTGTGGCGCTTCGACATCACCGGACTGCACGCCGGTCAGCTCGCTGTACAGACGGCTGATGATCGGTCCGACCTCTTTCTCGCTGTAGAAGACGTGGAGCTTGCCCTCGTACTCGATACCGCCGATCGGGGTGATCACCGCCGCAGTACCGCAGGCGCCGGCTTCCTTGAAATCGCTCAGACGGTCGATGAATACGTCACCTTCGATGACCTTCAGGCCCAGACGGCTCTGTGCCAGTTCGATCAGCGACAGGCGGGTGATACCCGGCAGTACCGATGGCGATTTCGGTGTAACGAACTCGTCGTTGTGGGTGATGGCGAAGAAGTTCGCCGAGCCCACTTCTTCGATCTTGGTGTGAGTCTGCGGATCGAGGTAGATGCAGTCGGCGAAGTTGTTCTTCTTCGCTTGCGAGCCCGGCATCAGGCTGGCTGCATAGTTACCACCGACCTTGGCAGCGCCAGTGCCCTGGGGGGCCGCGCGGTCATAGCTCGATATGACGAAGTTGTTCGGCTTCATGCCGCCCTTGAAGTAAGGGCCGACCGGGATGCAGAACACCGAGAAGATGAACTCGGGCGCGGTACGCACGCCGATGTTGTCGCCAACGCCGATCACGAAGGGGCGCAGGTACAGCGCGCCGCCGGAGCCGTACGGCGGGATGAAGCGCTCGTTGGCGCGTACGACCTGCTTGCAGGCCTCGATGAACTGCTCGTTCGACGGTGCCGGCATCAGCAGGCGGGCGCAGCTGCGCTGCATGCGCTGGGCGTTCTGATCCGGGCGGAACAGATTGATCGAGCCATCCTTGCAGCGGTAGGCCTTGAGGCCTTCGAAGCACTGTTGGCCATAGTGCAGGGCGGTGGAGCCTTCGCTGATGTGCAGGACGTTGTCTTCAGTCAGGGTACCCTGATCCCACTCGCCGTCGCGCCAGTGCGACAGATAACGCTGGTCGGTCTTGATGTAGTCGAAACCCAGCTTGTCCCATTCGATGCTTTCGTAAGCCATGACATCCTCAATCGCTGAACGACCACTGCGGGGCGCGCGCGTGGCCAGTGTTTTCCAGAAGTGGTGGTAACTATGATCCATTCAGAGGTCGTACTCGGCCTCTGCGGTACTGAACTTGGTCGGCCACGTGTAGCCATTGCGCCTGGCAGGCGCTCGGGAGGGCTTCTCCCGATTCAGTGGCTTCACGTTCCAGCTTGGCGGGTGTCGCTCAAGCAGTCGCGTTCTTGTGCTGATGATGCGGCGGTTTATCGTGGCGATCAACCGGTGGATCGATAGTAGGCTGATTGCGTGATTGAAAAAGGCCTCGCAATGCACTTAACATGCGCGCCCGCGCAAGGCCGGCGCCCGCCGTTGTACCCTGTGCGAAGCCCCTCTGCGTGTTCCGACCAGCCCAGTGTGTCTGGCGGTATACTCCACGTTCCGTGCTGATAGACCTCAACAGGGCCTGACGACATGACGCAGATTGCCGAACGACTTCTTGTCCAAGCTCATCTTGATGCCAAACAGCCAGAGACGCTGACGGCGGAGCAGGAAGCGTTTTACCGTGATGAAATTGCAAAAGAACTGACGCGACAGAATGCCGTGCTGGTCGCTCACTATTACTGCGACCCGTTGCTGCAGGCGCTTGCCGAAGAAACCGGCGGCTGTGTGTCCGATTCCCTGGAGATGGCGCGCTTCGGTAATCAGCATTCGGCGCAGACCGTGCTGGTCGCCGGTGTCAAGTTCATGGGTGAGACGGCGAAGATCCTCAACCCTGAGAAGCGTGTGCTGATGCCGACGCTGGAGGCGACTTGCTCGCTGGATCTGGGTTGCCCGGTCGACGAGTTCGCCGCCTTCTGCGACCAGCATCCGCAGCGCACCGTGGTGGTTTACGCCAATACCTCCGCGGCGGTGAAAGCGCGTGCCGACTGGGTGGTGACTTCCAGTTGCGCCGTGGAGATCGTCGAGCACCTGATGGACAACGGCGAGAGCATCATCTGGGCGCCGGATCAGCACCTGGGGCGTTTCATCCAGAACAAGACCGGTGCCGACATGCTGCTCTGGGATGGTGCCTGCATCGTCCACGAGGAGTTCAAGGCCCGTCAGCTTGAAGAGATGAAAGCGCTGTATCCGGACGCGGCAGTGCTGGTGCACCCGGAGTCGCCTACGGCGGTGATCGACCTGGCCGATGCGGTGGGCTCGACCAGTCAGTTGATCGCCGCTGCGCAGCGCATGCCGAACAAGACCTTCATCGTCGCCACCGACCGCGGCATCTTCTACAAGATGCAGCAGTTGTGTCCGGACAAGGAATTCGTCGCGGCGCCGACCGCCGGCAATGGCGCCGCTTGCCGCAGTTGCGCCAACTGCCCCTGGATGGCGATGAATACCTTGCAGCGCACGCTGCAGTGCCTGCGTGAGGGCAGTAACGAAGTATTCGTCGATCCGGCACTGATCCCGCGGGCGATCAAGCCGCTCAAGCGCATGCTGGACTTTACCCAGGCGGCGCGGCTGAAGCTGGCAGGTAATGCCTGAGGCTTGTTTGTAATCTGCTGTGAGTCGTCTGCTGGCGGCAATGTGATGAAACCCACCGGCAATTGATGGGTTTCACCCATCCTACGGTTCTGCACGGCGCCACCAATAGGCACAACGCCAGATATTGCGATAAGGCCGCCATCGATTCGCGCCAGGGTCGACGCTCCTACAAGTGGGCCCTGGCTCCGAACGGCCTCTTGCCGACTTGGGGTCAAGACGGTATCTACGGATGGCTTGTAGCGCCCTTGCTTAGCCGCGCAGCATTTCTTCCGTCATGCGCTTTTCTTCGATCAGCTCTTTCTGGCGGGCGTCGATACGTGAGGCCAGCTGGAAGTTGTTGCTGGCCCGGCGTTTGGCGAAATCGAGCTGCTCGATGGCCTGGTTGAAATCCCCCACCAGCGCAAAGAACTCGGCGCGTGCCTGATGCAGGCCGATGGTATTGCCACTGAGGCCGCGCACTTCCGCCACCTGATACCAGACGTCCGGATCCTTTACGCGGCGCTTGAGCAGGTCATTCAGTGCCCGCTCGGCCTCAGGGATGCTGCGCTGCTTGAGTAGCAGATCGATACGGGCCTGGTTCAGCGGATAATTGCCAGGGTACAGATCGAGCAGGCGCTTGATGCGCTGCTCGGCGTCCGAGAGGCGGTTGGCCGCCGAGTCCAGACTGATCTGCGCCAGGTTGTAGGTGACATCGTCCGGGGCCTTTTGCAGCAAGGGCGCAAGCGTGTCGCGCGCTTCGTCGAACTGGCTGCCTTTGATCAGGGCGATGGTCAGGCCGTAGCGCGCAGCATCCATGTTGGGGTTTTCATCGAGCTGGGCACGGAAGCGTTTGGCAGCGATGCCCGGGGTTTCTTCGTAGGTGAGCTGTACGCGGGCGCGCATCAGCTGGTAGCGCAGGCTGTCCTCGGTGCCGCCAGCCTGGTACTGCTCGGCGCGGTTGCGGGTATCGGCGATGCGCGATTCGGAGACCGGGTGGGTCAGGAGGAACTCCGGCGGCATGCGGTCGTAGCGATATTGGCGCATCAGGCGCTCGAACATGCTCGGCATCGAGCGTGGGTCGTAGCCGGCCTTTTCCAGGTTGACCAGGCCGATACGATCCGCCTCCTGCTCGTTCTGCCGGGAGAAGCGTCGTTGTTCCTGAATGGCCGCTGCCTGGGTCGAGGCAATGGCGGCGATACCGGCGTCACCGGCACCCGCTGCGGCTGCGACGATACCGGCGAGCATCGCCGCCATGACCGGCAGTTGCATGCGTTGCTGGGCTTCCAGGCCGCGGGCGAAGTGGCGTTGCGACAAGTGAGCGAGTTCGTGGGCCAGCACCGAAGCATATTCGCCTTCGGTCTGCGCATAGAGGAACAGTCCGCCGTTGACGCCGATGATCCCGCCTGGCGCCGCGAAGGCGTTGATCTGCGGGCTGTTGAGCAGGACGAATTCGAGACGCCGATCCTGTACCTGGCTGGTTTCGGCCAGGCGGTAGACGCTGCTTTCGACGAAGTCCTTGAGCTGGGGATCCGACAGCTGGCTGACCTGGCCACGGACGATACTCAGCCAGGCACGGCCCAACTGGTATTCCTGTTGCGGGGAAACCAGGGCAGAGCTGGCGTCGCCGAGTGACGGCAGGTCGTTGGCCGTCGCCGGTTGCGCCAGCAGGCAGGCGAGCGTCAGCAGAGTAATGGGGCGCAAAAAATTCATGCATGGAGCTCTTGTCGGATCAGTGCCGTACTGTAGCCGGGAGGCACTTGCCTGACCAGCGTCGGCGGGCCTTGGGTTATGCTGTCGGGCTGGAAAAAACGGAGGGCGTTATGAGTGATGTACCGGTGTGGGAGGGCGAGCATCAGGCCGAGCTGGATGCGTGTGGCTTGAATTGCCCACTGCCTTTGCTCAAGGCCAAGATGGCCCTCAACGGCCTGAGCAGTGGCGACGTGCTCAAGGTGCTGGCCACGGATGCCGGGTCGCAGCGCGACTTTCGGGCGTTCGCTCGCCTGGCTGGCCACGAGCTGCTTCGTGAGGAAACCGAGGGCGAAGTGTTCCGCTATTGGCTACGCAAGGCGTGATGCCAGGCTGAATGCGCAGAAATGAAAAATGCCGCTCGAGAGCGGCATTTTTATATGTATCAGGCTTTGTTGAGGGCCTGGGCGGCGGCCAATACTTCATCCACATGGCCGGGTACCTTGACGCCTCGCCACTCCTGGCGCAGAACGCCGTTCTTGTCGATCAGGAAGGTACTGCGGTCGATGCCCAGGTATTCCTTGCCGTAGAGCTTCTTCAGTTTGATCACGTCGAACAGCTGGCAGACGCTTTCGTCCTTGTCCGAAATCAGTTCGAAGGTGAAACCCTGCTTGGCCTTGAAGTTCTCATGGGTCTTCAGGCTGTCGCGCGATACGCCGATGACGACCGTATTGGCCGCGCTGAACGCGTCGTGTCCGTCACGAAAACCCTGGCCCTGGGTGGTGCAGCCCGGGGTGTTGTCCTTCGGGTAGAAATAGATCACCAGTTGCTTACCCTTGTAAGCGGCCAGGTTGAAGTCGCCGCCCGTGGCGGGGGCGCTGAAATCGGGGATCGGGGAGTCGATAGCGATGGCCATGAAACGCTCCTTTAAGGATTCTGGGGACGCCAGGGTTCGATCAATGCATCCAGGTTCAGTGCGTCGGCGAAGTCGAGGAACTGATCGCGCAACCAACTGATCTGGGTGCCGGCGGGCAGGGTGACGGTCAGCGTGGCGTTGAGCATGGTGCCGCCGGTCTGCGGAGCCTGGTAGGTATCACAGGTCAGGCTTTCCAGCTCGACGCGGTGGTCGATGAAGAACTGGCACAGTTCGTTGAGGATGTCCGGACGGTACACCGAACTGACATAGGCGACGTAAGGCAGTGCCTGGGGACGAACTTCCGAGGCGGCGCTGCGGATCACGTTGGCGGTGAACTCATGTTTCTTGGACAGCGCCGGCAGGCCCGCTTCCAAGCGCGCCAGGGCATCCCAGTTGCCAGATACCTGCAGCACCAGTGCGCTGAACTCTCCGTGGCGGCTCAGGCGCGTGCTGACGACCGCGCAGCGATTTTCATGGCTGGATCGGCACAGGACGTTGGTCAGCTCCATGGCGTTGGTGCCGAGTGCACTGATGACGAGGAATTGTTCGCGAACTGAGGGGGTGGACATGCAGCCTTCCTAAACGTTGAGCGCTCGGCTCTATAAGACAGTGCCAAACAAACTCGCAGGGTAGCGAAAAGCGCCCGCCAGGGGAATGACCAGATACCGCTATCGCCAAGCGGATAGCGGCGGCCAATGCCGGAAATCACAGCCGTTCACGCCGCCTGCTACTTCGCTTGTGCAAGGCTGGTGGCGCCAGTACCATTACGGCTCTCTTTTTCGGCAGGAGCGGTTGCATGATTGCGGGCAGTATGGTGGCACTGGTCACGCCCATGGATGCACAGGGTAATCTCGATTGGGATGCCTTGAGCAAACTGGTGGATTTCCACCTGCAAGAGGGCACCAATGCCATCGTCGCGGTCGGCACCACAGGTGAGTCGGCGACACTCGACGTCAACGAGCACATCGAGGTCATCCGTCGTGTGGTCGATCAAGTCGGTGGGCGCATCCCGGTGATCGCCGGCACGGGTGCCAACTCCACCCGCGAAGCGGTCGAGCTGACCCAGAACGCCAAGAGCGCTGGCGCCGATGCCTGCCTGCTGGTCACCCCGTACTACAACAAGCCGACCCAGGAAGGCCTGTACCTGCACTTCCGCCATATCGCCGAAGCAGTGGCCATTCCACAGATTCTCTACAACGTGCCGGGGCGTACCGCCTGCGACATGCTGCCGGAAACCGTCGAGCGCCTGTCTAATGTCGACAACATCATCGGCATCAAGGAAGCCACCGGCGACCTGCAGCGTGCCCGCGATATCCTCGATCGTGTCAGCTCGAACTTCCTGCTCTACTCCGGCGACGACGCGACTGCGGTCGAGCTGATGCTGCTGGGCGGCAAGGGCAACATCTCGGTGACCGCCAACGTGGCGCCGCGGGCGATGAGCGACATGTGCTCGGCGGCCATGCGCGGTGAAGCAGCGATTGCCCGTGCGATCAACGACCGGCTGATGCCCCTGCACAAGAACCTGTTCATCGAAGCCAACCCGATTCCGGTGAAGTGGGCCCTGAACGAAATGGGCATGATGGCCGACGGCATTCGCTTGCCGCTGACCTGGCTGAGCCCCCGTTGTCACGAACCGCTGCGTCAGGCCCTGCGCCAGTCCGGTGTATTGGTCTAATCGAGGAACTACGACGCATGAAGCGACTGGCCGGACTTTCCGCACTTGCTCTGATCATCACCAGCACCAGTGGCTGTGGCTGGGTCTGGGGCGAAAATGGCTACTTCCGCGATCGCGGCAGTGATTACCTGACCGCACGGCAGACTGCGCCGATGCAGTTGCCGGCAGACGTCGAAGCCAAGCGCCTCGACCCGCTGCTGCCGATTCCGCAGCAGATTCGCGACAGCGAAGTGCAGGGCGAATACGAAGTACCGCGCCCGCAGGCCCTGGCCGTGAGTGCAGACGTCAGCGAGTTCAGCCTGCAGAACAGTGGCGACTCCAGCTGGCTGGTAGCCCAGCGTGTTCCGGCTGAAGTCTGGCCGGGTGCCCGTCAGTTCTTCGAGGATGGCGGCTTCCGCATCGTCGACGAACGTCCGCAAACGGGCGAGTTCAGCACCGACTGGCAGCGTTTCGACGCGCTGTCCAGCGGCATGCAGAGTCGTCTGGGCGGCCGTGTCGCCGGCCTCGACAGCAACACCGAAACCCGTGTGCACGTGCGTCTCGAGCCTGGCGTACAGCGCAACACCAGCGAGATCTTCGTGGTGACCGCGCAGCGTCCTGCCGGCAGCACCGTCGACGTACCGTTCACTGAGCGTAGCGTCAACAAGGCGTTGGACGCCGCGCTGCTCGACGAGCTGCAGGTCAACCTGACGCGTAGCGTTGAACAGGGCGGTTCGGTATCGCTGCTGGCCGGTCGTGACTTCGACGCACCGAGCCGCGTGAGCCTGTCCGAAGACGGCAACAGCAACCCGGTGCTGAACCTGAGCACCGACTTCGACCGCGCCTGGTCCGGCGTTGGCCGCTCGCTGCGCATGGCCGAACTGCGCGTCGACGATATCAACCGTACCCTGGGCGTCTACTACGTCAATCTGGCCGAAGGCCCGCAGCGTGCCAACGAGAAGCCTGGCTTCTTCAGCCGCCTGTTTGGTGGTTCGGACAGCAAGGAGGAAATCGAAGCCCGCGCCGAGCGCTATCAGGTACGCCTGACCGCTGTTGGCGACACTGTGCAGGTGACGGTAGAGAAAGACCTCAACACCGTTGCGCCGGCCGATGTCGCGCGGCGGGTGCTGGGCATGATTCAGGAAAACCTCGGCTAAGAACCTTGGCGAGTGGTTGGCGATAGGCGAAACCCCCAGGGGTTTCGCCTTTTGTTTTCACAGGCAGGCCTTTCTGGCGTTGCCGGCATCTACCAGGCCGTAGGTCGTCACCCTTGACGAAGAGCGGCGCGACTTTCACGCGATAAGGCGGAATCTCGATATGACCACACCTTCCCTGAGCCTGAAGAAGATCTATTCGGGCAAAGTCCGCGACCTCTACGAGATCGACGACAAGCGCATGCTGATGGTCGCGACCGATCGCCTGTCGGCCTTCGACGTGATCCTCGAGCAGCCGATCCCGGAGAAGGGCAAGATCCTCACCGCCATCTCCAACTTCTGGTTCGACAAGCTCGCCCACGTGGTGCCCAACCACTTCACCGGTGATCGCGTCGAAGATGTGGTGCCGGCTGCCGAGCTGCCGCTGGTCGAGGGCCGCGCCGTGGTCGCCAAGCGCCTCAAGCCGGTTGCCGTGGAAGCCATCGTGCGCGGTTACATCGTCGGTTCTGGCTGGAAGGAATACCAGAAGAGCGGCACCGTGTGCGGCATTCAGCTGCCCGCCGGTCTGAAGGAAGCCGCCAAGCTGCCGCAGCCGATCTTCACTCCGTCGACCAAGGCCGCCGTGGGCGACCATGACGAGAACATCAGCTTCGAACAGTGCGAAGCGATCATCGGCGCCGAGCTGGCCGCCAAGGTGCGCGACACTTCCATCGCCCTGTACGTCGCAGCGGTGGAATACGCGGCCACCCGCGGCATCATCATCGCCGACACCAAGTTCGAATTCGGCCTGGATGAAGACGGCACCCTGACCCTGATGGACGAAGTGCTGACCCCCGACTCCAGCCGCTTCTGGCCAGCCGACAGCTATGTCGAAGGCACCAATCCGCCGAGTTTCGACAAGCAGTTCGTGCGCAACTGGCTGGAATCCACCGGCTGGAACAAGGAGCCGCCAGCACCTGCAGTGCCGGCCGACGTCGCGCAGAAGACCGCCGACAAGTACCGCGAAGCGCTGACCCGCCTGACTTCCTGAGCCCTTCGGAAAGTCTTCAGACGCCGCCGGCCCAGCAATGGGCGGCGGCGTTCGTGTTTCTGCACCATGGCTGTGCACGGGTCGCCGTCTGGCGCGCTCGCCAAGGCGGAAGTTCCGCAGTTCGGAGCTTTCTGCAAAAACTCCAGAGGTTTCCGCAAGAAGCCGTCATCACTCTGCCACTAAATTCCGCCATCCACTTCTGCGTCATGGAATCGCCAGATACCCGTATCTGAGCTAGACCCAAAGCAGGGGTATCTCACAGATTATCTCCATAACAAGAGGATGGGCGTGATGTTCAAAGCCAGTCACGTCTTGCATCAGGAGTTCCTTGACCGGATCTCCGCTGCCAAGGCCGCCGATTTTTTCCCCGTCATCAGCGCCAACTACAGCGTTGACGAGGCAGCCTATCTTGGCGAACTGCTGCAACTGGCCGATCCCGGTGCCTCGGGCATCGAGGCTATCGCTCAGCAGGCGCGCACCCTGATCCAGAACGTGCGCAGCCGCGACAACGCGGTCGACACTCTCGACGCCCTGCTGCGCCAGTACAGCCTCGATACCCAGGAAGGCCTGATGCTCATGTGCCTGGCCGAAGCGCTGCTGCGCGTGCCGGACTCTGCTACCGCCGATGCCCTGATCCGCGACAAGCTCAATGCCGCCGAGTGGGAACGCCACCTGGGCAAGAGCGACAGCGTGCTGGTCAACTTCGCTGCCTGGGGCCTGGTGATGACCGGCAAGGTGGTCGACCCGCAAACCAGCGATGGCCGTCCGAAGAAGGTGCTCGGTCGTTTGATCCAGCGCTCCGGCGAGCCGGTGATCCGCGCAGCCATGAACCAGGCCATGAAGCTCATGGGCAAGCAGTTCGTGCTTGGCCGCACCATCAGCGAAGCGCTGAAGAACGGTCGCCCGGAGCGCCAGAAGGGCTACACCTATTCCTTCGACATGCTTGGCGAGGCGGCGCTGACCGCTGCAGACGCCGAGAAATACATGGCCGACTACCGCAAGGCCATCGATACCGTCGGTGCCGAGCCGCAGGTCGGCCCAGGGCCGAAGCCGTCGATCTCGATCAAGCTGTCGGCGCTGCACCCGCGCTACGAAGTGGCCCAGCGCGAGCGCGTGCTCAGTGAGCTGTTCGCCAACGTGCGCGAGCTGGTGATCCGTGCGCGCAAGCTGAACGTCGGTATTTCCGTGGACGCCGAAGAGGCGGATCGCCTGGAACTGTCCCTGGAACTCTACGAGAAGCTGCTGCGTGATCCGGCCGTTGCCGGCTGGGGCGAGTTCGGTCTGGTGATTCAGGCCTACTCCAAGCGCTGTCTGCCGGTGCTGGTATGGCTGACCCTGCTGGGCAAGGAGCTCGGCGAGAAGATGCCGCTGCGCCTGGTCAAGGGCGCCTACTGGGACAGCGAGATCAAGCAGTGCCAGGTGTGGGGGCTCGATGGCTACCCGGTATTTACCCGCAAGGAAGGCACCGATACCTCCTATCTGGCCTGCGCCCGCTATCTGCTCAGCGAGTTCACCCGCGGCGTCATCTACCCGCAGTTCGCCAGCCATAACGCGCATACCGTCAGCTGCATCCTGGCCATGGCCGCCGAGCAGACGTCGCCGCGCGAGTTCGAGTTCCAACGCCTGCACGGCATGGGCGATGCGCTGTACGACACGGTGCTGGAGAAACAGGGCAAGAACGTACGCATCTACGCGCCGGTCGGTGCCCACAAGGATCTGCTGCCGTACCTGGTGCGCCGCCTGCTGGAGAACGGTGCCAACTCGTCGTTCGTGCACCAGTTGGTCGACCCGAGCGTGCCGGTCGAATCGCTGATCGATCACCCGGTCACTCAGCTACGCCAGTTCAAGAGCATCGGTAACGACAAAATCCCACTCCCGCCAGCGTTGTACGGGGCCACACGGAAAAACTCCCAAGGCATCAACATGAACATCCAGACATCCCTGACCGAGCTCGAAAACGCCTATAAGCCGCAACTCGACCGTCAATGGCAGGCTGCGCCCGTAATCAACGGCCAGAGCCTGAGCGGTACTGCCCAGGAAGTTCGTTGCCCCTTCGATCTGAACAAGGTGGTCGGCAGCGCTCAATTCGCCACCGCCGCCCAGGCAGCCCAGGCGCTGGATGGCCTGAGCGCCGCCTGGCCGCGCTGGAATGCGGTCTCCATCGACGAACGTGCGAGCATTCTCGAACGCCTCGCCGATCTGCTGGAAAGCAATCGCGCCGAGCTGATGGCGCTGTGCACCGTGGAAGCCGGCAAGTCCATGCAGGACGGCATCGACGAAGTACGCGAAGCGGTGGACTTCTGCCGTTACTACGCGCAGCAGGCGCGCCTCAAGCTGGGCCGCGAAGAACTCAAGGGCCCGACTGGCGAGCGCAACGAGCTGTTCCACGAGGGCCGTGGCATTTTCGTCTGCGTAAGCCCGTGGAACTTCCCGCTGGCCATCTACCTCGGCCAGATCAGTGCCGCCCTGGTGGCAGGCAACGTGGTGCTGGCCAAGCCGGCCGAGCAGACCAGCCTGATCGCCGCCCGCGCGCTGGAACTGATGTTCGAAGCCGGTCTGCCCAAGGATGTGATCGCCTTCCTGCCGGGCGACGGCGCCACCCTGGGTGGCGTGTTCTGCCGTGATCCGCGTGTCGCCGGCGTGTGCTTCACCGGTTCCACCGACACGGCACGGATCATCAACCGCCAGTTGGCCGAGAAGGACGGCATGATCGCCACCCTGATCGCCGAAACCGGCGGCCAGAACGCGATGATCGTCGACTCTACCGCGCTGCCCGAGCAGGTGGTCAAGGATGCCGTCGGTTCCGCCTTCACCAGCGCCGGCCAGCGTTGCTCGGCACTGCGCGTGCTGTACGTGCAGAGCGATATTGCCGAGCGGGTGATCGACCTGCTCAAGGGCGCCATGGCCGAACTGAAGATCGGCCCGACCCACCTGCGCGAGAACGACATCGGCCCGGTGATCGACGCCGAGGCCCGCGAAGGTCTGCTGGCGCACATCGAGCAGCTCAAGGGCGAGGGCAAGCTGATCGCCGAAGCGACGCTGTCGACTGGTCTGAACGGGCATTTCATTGCGCCGGTGGCCTTCGAAATCGGCGGCATCCACGAGCTGAAGAAAGAGCAGTTCGGTCCGGTTCTGCACGTGGTGCGCTTCGAGGCGGGCGATCTGGAGAAGGTGGTCGCGGCAATCAACGCCACCGGCTATGGATTGACCCTTGGCATCCACAGCCGAAACGAGGAAACTGCCGCCCGCATTGAAGCCCTGGCGCGGGTCGGCAACCTGTACGTCAACCGCAACCAGATCGGTGCGGTGGTCGGCGTACAGCCATTCGGCGGCTGCGGCCTGTCCGGCACCGGCCCGAAAGCCGGCGGCCCTAGCTACCTGCTGCGCTTCGTCAACGAGCGCACCACCTCGGTGAATACCACGGCGGTGGGCGGCAACGCTTCACTGCTGTCGCTGGGCGACGAGTAAAGACGACGGGTGGGAATCGATGAGGTTTTCACCCGTTTTGCTATTGGGGGCAGTTGCCCCGAATCGGTAATGCCACCAGCAGAGTGGCATGCCTGGAGCACGACCGTGACCGATGGTCGTGATATGCCAACTGGGTACGGGATCATCCCCCGGCCTGAATAAAAACAAACGAGAGGGGCATTCCCCAATGACTGCAAGTACTCCCATGCTGGTCACCTTCGTGGTCTATATCCTGGCCATGGTGTTGATCGGGTTCATCGCCTATCGTGCGACCAAGAACTTCTCCGACTACATCCTCGGCGGCCGTAGCCTCGGCAGTTTCGTTACCGCGCTGTCCGCTGGCGCCTCCGACATGAGCGGCTGGCTGCTGATGGGTTTGCCGGGCGCGATCTTCGTCGCCGGTATCTCGGAAAGCTGGATCGCCATCGGCCTGATCCTCGGTGCCTGGCTGAACTGGCTGTTCGTCGCCGGTCGTCTGCGTGTGCACACCGAGCACAATCACAACGCCCTGACTCTGCCGGACTTTTTCACCCACCGTTTCGAGGACAACAGCAAGCTGCTGCGCGTGTTCTCGGCGCTGGTGATCCTGGTGTTCTTCACCATCTACTGCGCTTCAGGCGTGGTGGCCGGTGCTCGCCTGTTCGAGTCGACCTTCGGCATGTCCTATGACACCGCCCTGTGGGTCGGTGCGGCAGCGACCATCCTCTATGTGTTCGTCGGTGGCTTCCTCGCGGTGAGCTGGACCGATACCGTACAGGCCACCCTGATGATCTTCGCTCTGCTGATCACTCCGGTATTCGTGATTCTTGCCCTGGGCGATTTCGATGCGGCCATGGCCACCATCGAGCAGGCCAACCCGGCCAACTTCGACATGTTCCGCGGTCTGTCCTTCGTCGCCATCGTCTCCCTGCTTGCCTGGGGCCTGGGCTATTTCGGCCAGCCGCACATCCTGGTGCGCTTCATGGCAGCTGACTCGGTCAAGTCGATCCCGGCTGCGCGTCGCATCGGCATGACCTGGATGATCCTCTGCCTGGGCGGTGCCGTGGCGGTGGGTTTCTTCGGTATCGCCTATTTCGCCAACAATCCTGCACTGGCGGGCCCGGTCAGCGAGAATGGCGAGCGCGTGTTCATCGAGCTGACCAAGATCCTGTTCAATCCCTGGATCGCGGGGCTGATCCTCTCCGCCATTCTGGCAGCGGTGATGAGCACCCTGAGCTGCCAACTGCTGGTATCGTCCAGTGCCCTGACCGAAGACTTCTACAAGGCCTTTCTGCGCAAGGGCGCCAGCCAGACCGAACTGGTGTGGGTCGGCCGTGGCATGGTGTTGCTGATTGCGGTAGTCGCTATAGCCATCGCGTCGAATCCGGAAAGCAAGGTTCTGGGCCTGGTTTCCTACGCCTGGGCCGGTTTTGGTGCCGCCTTCGGCCCGGTGGTGATCCTTTCCCTGATATGGAAAGGCATGACCCGCAATGGCGCGCTGGCCGGTATGGTGGTCGGTGCAGTGACCGTGGTGCTGTGGAAGAACTTCGTTGGTCTGGGTCTCTACGAGATCATTCCGGGGTTCATCTTCGCTACCCTGGCCATTTTCATCTTCAGCAAGATCGGTCGCCCGGCTTCGCCGACTATGGTCAAGCGTTTCGACGAGGCCGAGAAGGAGTACCAGGACGCGCATCTCTGATCGCGTTTCTGTAGCTTGTTCAAGCAAAGGCCCGGACTCTCGTCCGGGCCTTTTCGTTGCTGCCTGCTGGTAAGCTGGCGGGCCAGGAATCAGGAGCCCGATATGAGTACGTCCAAAGATCCGCTGCACGGCATCACATTGCAGGCCATTCTTGCCGAACTGGTCGAGCAGTTGGGTTGGGACGGCCTGGCCCAGCGCATCGATATCCGCTGCTTCAAGAGCGACCCGAGCATCAAGTCGAGCCTCACCTTCCTGCGCAAGACGCCCTGGGCGCGAGAGAAGGTCGAGGCGTTGTATTTGAAGCAGAAGCGCTAGGTTTCGTTGGCGATAGCGAAAGACGCGAACAAGGCAAAAGTGGCCGTTGGTAGGGTGGACGACGCTTCACCCGTCCACCATCATGGGATCGCAATGGTGGATGAAAAAAGCGTCATCCACCCTACGACTGGCCAGGCGTAGATCTCTCGGCTAAAGCCCCTCCCACGGATTAGGCGGCCTTCCTCTAGCGTGCGCCGTCTGCTGCTGTGGTGGTGGCGCGCACAGGGTGCGGGCGGCGGTTTGCAGGTAGGGGGCGAGAATCGGCTGCATGCCCTTGAGCACCTGCACGGGCAGCGCCGACGTGAAACGGAAGTTCTCCGCGGCGCGACCCGGTACGAAGGCGGTGAGGGTGCCGAAGTGATCCGGGCCGAGAAAGAACACGAAGGTGGCCGTGCGATTCTGTACCCGTGAGCTGATCACCTGACCGCCGCGGCCCACGCTGGTCAAACGGTTGTCGCCGGTGCCGGTCTTGCCTCCGAGGATCAGCGGGCTGCCATCGGTCAGGGTGAAGGTGCCTTGCAGGCGCCGCGCCGTACCGCCATCCACCACCTGGGAAAGTACCCCACGCAACGCAGCAGCGACTTCTGGAGCCATTACCCGTCGGCCAGGCTCCAGGACGTGACCCAGCCGTGTTTCGTAGGGCGTATCGGCGGCGAAGTGCAGGCTGTCGATGCGCACGGTTGGCAGGCGCAGCCCATCGTTCTGGATGATGCCGATCAGCTCGGCCAGCGCAGCCGGGCGGTCGCCGGAGCTGCCGATGGCAGTGGCCAGGGAGGGCACCAGGTACTCGAAGGGATAGCCCAGGTTCTGCCAGCGCTGGTGGATGTCGAGGAAGGCTTCGACTTCCAGCATGATGCGGATACGGCTGTCCCTGGCGCTCTTGTGTCGGCTCTTGAACAGCCAGCCGTAGACCTCCTGGCGCTCGTCGCGGCTAGCTGCCACGGCGTCGTCGAAGCGAGCCTGAGGATGATCGATCAGGTAGGCGAGCAGCCACAGTTCGAGCGGGTGCACCCGAGCGATATAGCCCTGATCCGGCAGGCTGAAAGCCCCCGGCCCGTAGCGCATGTAGAGATCGCCGATGCGTTTGTCGCTCGGCGGGTTACCCGGCAGGTGAGCCTTGATGAAACTGCCGAAAGTGGCCTGATCGACATCCGGCATCAGGTAGCGGTGCACGGCGGCCAGGCGTGTATCGGTGAGACGCAGGCCGCCGATAAAGGTGTCCAGGCGTTCCTGGGCGGACTGGCCCTGGTACTTGCGCCAGAAACGCAGCAGAAAGGTGGTGCCCTCGCGGTCGGCGAAGCGGCTCAGGTACTCCTGCCGTCGTGGATCCTTGTCGTCCTTGAGCAGCTCGGCGCTGTTGCCCGGTGCCTGGTAGGTGCTGTAACGCACCAGATCGCGCATCAGGCGGATGAACGGCAGGTTGATCGATTCGCGCAGGGATTCACGCAGGGTCGGGCGCCGGCCGTTGTCCTCGCGACGGAAGTTGCCGAAGGTGTGCAGGCCGCCGCCAGTAAAGAAGCGTTCTGCAGGGCTGGCCGAATAGCGCCGCTCCAGCGCCGCGTCGAGCATGCCGGTGAGGTCGGCGCCTGGGTTGCGCAGCAGATAATCGATGGCCCAGCGGCTGAGCAGATCCAGGTCGGCGACCTCCACGGCACGTAACTGGGCGGGCGTCTGTCCGGCATGGCGTTGGTGCAGTTCGGCGATCATCTCCAGGTAGGTAGCCATGACCCGTAACTTGGCCGTAGAGCCCAGCTCCAGTTTGCTGCCTTCGTTGATGTCGAACGGCTGATGGGTGTTGTCGGTTTGCACCCTTACCTGGTTACCGTTGGGCGTGCGTTCGAACAGGGTGAAGCTGTAGCGTACGTCGGCGGTCTTGCTCGGTGAAAGCAGGCGGTCGCCGAACAGGCCGACGGTTTCGGCGAATGCCGGGTCGGCGAGTTGTTCGAGGTAGTGGCTGACCTGCTGCTGCAGATCCGAATTGAGGCTGGAGCGCGCGTCCAGATCGAGACGATCGAGCTCGTAGTAGGACAGGTTGAGCAGGCCGGCCAGCCGTGCCCGGGCCATACTGATGCCTTTGTCACTGTCGACGCGTTGCAGGTTGGGATCAGCCTGCCAGTCGCGGTAGGTCACCTGTTGTGCCAGGGCTGCATCGCGCAATTCGTTATCCAGTACGCCGCCACTGGCCAGCAAACGCAGGTGGCTATCGGTCAGCTCGGCCAGCTCGTCGCGACCCTGGGACAGGTAATACGAAGGCCGACGCTGGGCGATCATCAGCGACAGCACCTGGCGCAGCGCCAAGCCCCGTTCAGCCAGGCTGGCATCGGCAGAGCGCTGTGGGTCGAGCAGACGGTTGGTGGTGCTGAAATCGGCGCCGTACCAGATGCGCAGACCGTCAGCCAGGCCGTGCACCTCGCCGTGCCCTGGCGCTGCCGACAGCGGTACGCTGTTGAGGTAGTCGCGCACGACGTTCTGCCGGGCTTCGAGTGTCTGCGGGCCGCCCTGATAGGCGCGCACGCTTGCCGATACCATCTGCCGCAGTTTCTCCGCTGGCGCATGGGTGATGCCGTCCGGCGAGTGCCGGTATTTCTCCAGTTGCGTGGCCAGTGTACTGCCGCCGGCAGACTGATCCTGCATGCCGACATACTTGCCAACCTGGGACAGCGCGGCTTTGCTGAATCGCGGCCAGTCCACTGCCGGATTGGCTTCGGCAGGCTCGCTGGCCAGCAGTTTGCGATCCTCGATGAACAGCAGGCTGCCGACCACCAGCGGCGGAATGGCGCCGAAGCTGGGGTAACGCTGACGGGGATTGCGTACCGTGTAGAACGGGGTGCCGCGGCAGTCCTCGATGTTGACCCCGGTCTGGGTCTTTTCGGCGAAGGGCGTGAAGAAGCCGCGCCCGCTGTAATCCATCAAGGCTGGGGAAAAGTGGCTCTGCTGCAGTACTTCGAAACCTCTGCCTTGCAGGCGCTCGATGAAGATTGGCAGGCGGCTGTAGCCCAGGCGCCGATCGAAAGGGCCAGCTCCTGGGTAGACAATGGCGTCGCTGGGGCCGTTTTCGACCTGATAAGTCAGTTGGGCGGCATAGCGGCTCAGTTCGGTGGACTGGAAGTAGGCGGTGCGTAGCTCAACGATCAGCAGCGCTGAGCCGATTACCAGCAGGAACATCAGGATGACGCCAACTGCCCAGCGCACGCGATGGGAGGGCCGTCGAGGTTCGAGATGCACCGCGGTAGCGGCTTTGTGCACGCTGACAGGCGGTGCTGAATCGGATCGCCATAGTGCGCCCATCGTGAAGTGGCCCTGGCTTGTCCTTTATCTCTAGCGTAGTCGTTAAGCGGCGTCGTGCTCTGCCCAGCGAGCAAAAAACTCGTGTCGGGACATGAACGGGGATCCCGCTGTAGACGCTCTACGGCGGGGGCGTGATCTGATGGCGCAAAGGCTGAACCCATGCGTAGCGAGCGGGTCAGGATGCAATCGGCAGGAGGAATCCATGATGCGAACACTTGAATTGGCCGGCGTTCGAGTCCCGGTGATCGGCCAGGGAACTTGGCGTATGGGCGAGAAGCCCAGTCAGCGGCGTGCGGAGGTGGCGGCGCTACGTGAAGGTATCGAGCGCGGTCTGCGCCTGATCGATAGTGCCGAGATGTATGGCGAGGGTGGTGCGGAGGAGGTGGTCGGTGAGGCCATCGCTGGCAGGCGTGATCAGGTATTTCTGGTCAGCAAGGTCTACCCGCACAACGCCAGCCGCGCCGGGGTTGCGGCTGCTTGCGAGCGCAGCCTGAAGCGCCTGGGCACCGATCATCTCGATCTGTACCTGCTGCACTGGCGTGGGCAATACCCGCTGGAGGAAACGGTCGAGGCCTTCGAGCGCTTGCGCGAGCAGGGCAAGATCGGCCGCTGGGGCGTATCCAACTTCGATCTGGACGACCTGGAAGAGCTCGGCCAACCGGGCTGCGCCACCAATCAGGTGCTCTACAACCCGCAAGAGCGCGGCGTGGAGTTCGACCTGTTGCCCTGGCAACAGCGCCAGGGCATGCCGTTGATGGCTTATTGTCCGTTGGGGCAGGGCGGTGCATTACTGGCCAACCGGGCGTTGCGCCAGGTCGCTGAAGGGCATGGGGTGAGTGCGGCGCAGGTCGCGCTGGCCTGGGCATTGCGGCAGCCGGGTGTGTTGGTGATTCCCAAGGCGGGCGACCCGCGGCACCTGGCGGAGAATGCAGCAGCGGCCGAATTGCAGCTCAGCGAGGCCGATTTGCAGATGATCGACAGCGCCTATCCTGCGCCGGGGCGCAAGCAGCGGTTGCAGATGGTTTAGGAGCAGCCATAAGCTTCAAGCTTCAAGCCAGAAGCAAAAGCGAGCCGTAGGGTGGATCGGGGCGCGTAGCCGACGCTTGCCTACGCGGCCCGACCCGTCCACCACTCGCGATCGCAATGGTGGACAAAAAGAGCGTTGTCCACCCTGCGTCCGCTCCCGCTGTAAACCTGCCGCCTCACTCTCTGCGCAGAGCGGGCGGGAGGGCTTTCAGCCGGCGACCAGCACTCGGATGGCTTCCAGGCGCAGGGCGGCTTTGTCGAGCATCGCCAGGCCCTGTTCGCGTTGCTCACGCAAGGCGACCAGCTCGCTGTCACGCACGCTCGGGTTGACCGCCTGCAGCGCGGTCAGGCGCGCGAGTTCTTCGTCCAGCTCGGCGGCCAGACGACGTTTGGCTTCGCCCACTCGCTCGACATGGCGTGGCAGGATCTTCGCTTCACCGGCGGCGATCTGCGGGTTGAGCGCGTCGCGCTGGGCCTGCACGAACTTGTTGGCGCTGGCCCGTGGCACGCTTTCCAGCTGATCGTTGAGGGTTTCGAAGGAAACCTTGCTGGCCAGATCGTTGCCATTGCCATCGAGCAGGCAGCGCAGTGCGGCCGGCGGCAGGTAGCGGCCCAGTTGCAGACTGCGCGGCGCGACCACTTCACTGACGTAGAGCAGCTCCAGCAGCACGGTGCCGGGCTTGAGAGCCTTGTTCTTGATCAGCGCCACCGAGGTGTTGCCCATCGAGCCGGAGCGCACCAGATCCATGCCGCCCTGCACCATGGGGTGTTCCCAGGTGAGGAACTGCATGTCTTCGCGCGACAGCGCCAGGTCGCGGTCGTAGGTGATGGTCACGCCTTCGTCATCGCCGAGCGGGAAGCTGGCATCGAGCATCTTCTCGCTGGGGCGCAGGATCAGGGCGTTGTCCGAGTGATCCTCGCTGTCGATGCCGAAGGCGTCGAACAATTGCTCCATGTACATCGGCAGGGCGAATTGGTCGTCCTGCTCAAGGATCGCCTCGACCAGCGCTTCGCCTTCACCGGCACCGCCTGAGTTGAGCTCCAGCAGACGGTCGCGACCGGCGTGCAGTTCGCTTTCCAGGCGCTGGCGCTCGGCGGTGGCTTCGTCGATCAGTGTTTGCCACTGACCGTCGTCGGCGTTTTCCAGCATCGGCAGCAGGCGGCTACCGAACTGGTGCTGCAGGGCGTTGCCGGTCGGGCAGGTGGCCAGGAAGGCGTTCAGCGCCTGGTGATACCACTGGAACAGACGCTCCTGCGGGCTGTTTTCCATGTACGGCACGTGTAGCTGAATCTTGTGCTTCTGGCCGATACGGTCGAGGCGACCGATGCGCTGCTCGAGCAGATCCGGATGCGCCGGCAGATCGAACAGCACCAGATGATGAGCGAACTGGAAGTTGCGGCCTTCACTGCCGATTTCCGAACAGATCAGCACCTGGGCGCCGAATTCTTCGTCGGCGAAGTAGGCGGCGGCGCGGTCGCGCTCGAGGATGCTCATGCCTTCGTGGAACACCGTGGCCGGGATGCCGGAGCGCACGCGCAGGGCATCTTCCAGATCCATGGCGGTTTCGGCGTGGGCGCAGATGACCAGCACCTTGAATTTCTTGAGCATCTTCAAGGTATCGATCAGCCATTCGACACGCGGGTCGAAGCGCCACCAGCGCTGCTCTTCCTCGATGTCGGACTGGCCCTGGTAGCTGACTTCCGGGTACAGCTCGGCATGCTCGCCCAGCGGCAGCTCCATGTACTCGTCGGGGCTCGGCAGCGCATAGGCGTGCAGTTCACGCTCGGGGAAACCCTGCACCGCGGCGCGGGTGTTGCGGAACAGCAGGCGGCCGGTGCCGTGGCGGTCGAGCAGCTCGCGGGTCAGGCGGGCGCTGGCTTCGCTATCGCCGTCAGCGACCGCAGCGAGCAGGGCCTCGCCCTCGGCTCCCAGGAAGCCCTGGATGGTCTTGTGCGCTTCGGCGGACAGGCGACCCTTGTCGAGCAGCTCCTGCACGGCCTCGGCGACCGGCTGGTAGTTGGCACTTTCGGCGCGGAACGCCGCCAGGTCATGGAAGCGGTTCGGGTCGAGCAGGCGCAGGCGCGCGAAGTGACTGTCCTGGCCAAGCTGTTCGGGAGTAGCGGTGAGCAGCAGTACGCCAGGAATCACTTCGGCCAGTTGTTCGACCAGGCTGTATTCGCGGCTGGCGTTTTCCGGGTGCCAGACCAGGTGGTGGGCTTCGTCGACCACCATCAGATCCCAGCCGGCGGCGAACAGGGCGTCCTGGGCCTTTTCGTCCTCACACAGCCATTCGAGAGCGACCAGTGCCAGTTGCGCGTCTTCGAACGGATTGCTGGCATCGCTTTCGATGAAGCGTTCGGCGTCGAACAGCGCCACTTCCAGGTTGAAGCGCCGGCGCATTTCCACCAGCCACTGGTGCTGCAGGTTTTCCGGTACCAGGATCAGTACGCGGTTGGCGCGCCCGGAAAGCAGTTGGCGATGGATCACCAGGCCGGCCTCGATGGTCTTGCCCAGACCCACTTCGTCGGCCAGCAGCACGCGTGGCGCGATGCGGTCGGCGACTTCACGGGCGATGTGCAACTGGTGGGCGATGGGTTGCGCACGCACGCCGCCCAGGCCCCACAGCGAGGATTGCACCTGGCGGCTGGTGAATTCCAGCGTGCGGTAGCGCAGCGAGAACCAGGGCAGCGGGTCGATCTGCCCGGCGAACAGGCGGTCGCTGGCGAGGCGGAACTGGATGAAGTTGGAAAGCTGGGTTTCCGGCAGGGTAACGTTGTGGTTCTGCGCGTCGAGGCCGTGGTAGACCAGCAGGCCATCGACATCGTCGACTTCGCGTACGGTCAGCTTCCAGCCTTCGAAATGGGTGATCTCGTCGCCCGGGGAAAAACGCACGCGGGTCAGCGGCGCATTGCGGGTCGCGTACTGGCGGGTTTCGCCCGTGGCCGGGTAGAGCACGGTGAGCATGCGGCCGTCCTGCATGAGGATGGTTCCCAAGCCCAGTTCCGCTTCGCTGTCGCTGATCCAGCGTTGCCCCGGTTGATACTCCGCCATGCCTGTCTCCCCTGTGAAAAAGCCGGCTATGGTAACGGAACGCCGGGCCTCAGCCAAAGGTGCATGACGCCCGATTTGGCACTTACTGACGGATGCCCGGTCGTAAGTGTAGCGAGGCGAGGCTAAAGTCGCTCGTTTCGAGGCCGACAAGCCTTCAGGAGCCTGTTCAATTACCGGCTCAGACGGAGCATCGATCCATGTTGCCACCCATCCCTCACAGTCTGGTTCCGGTCACTGCCCAGCAGGACGTAGTCAAGCCCAGGCCCGATGTCCCTCCGGTCACGCCGGTGTCCGAGGCTGCCCAGGAGAGTGGGGTGAGCCTGGATAAACGTCATCCGCAGGAGGTCGAGGAGCGCTTGCGCGAGGAGCAGCGTCGCCGTCGGCGTCGCGGTTACACGCCGGCCGAACTGGCAGAGGGCGATGTGGCCGAGGTTGATGAGCCAGCCATCGAGCAACTGCCCCGCCAGGGGCTGTGGGTGGATGTCGAAGTGTGAGCACCACCGATTCCGCTGCCCCTGGCCAGGCCGGTTTGTTCGATGCTTCTGATTTGAGCCTGCCCGGTGCTGACCTCACTTATCTGCCCGCCTGGCTCGACAACGCCACGGCGGATCGCTGGCTTGAGCAACTGGTCAGCGAAACACCCTGGCAACAACCCGAAGTGATGCTGTTCGGCCGTCGCCATCCGGTGCCCCGGCTACTTGCCTGGTACGGTGATGCCGAGGCGAGCTATCGCTATTCCGGCATGACTCATCAACCCTTGCCCTGGACGCCGCTGCTCGTCGAGATTCGCCAGCGCGTGGTCAATGCGCTGGGGCGGCCACTCAATGGCGCGCTGCTCAACTATTACCGCGACGGCCAGGATTCCATGGGCTGGCACAGCGATGACGAGCGGGAACTGGGAGATGCCCCGCTAGTGGTCTCTCTGAGCCTGGGTGGGGCGCGACGCTTCGATCTGCGGCGCAAGGGCCATAGCCGCATCGAACATTCGCTTATGCTGGAGCACGGCTCGCTACTGGTCATGGGCGGCCAGACACAGCATCATTGGCAGCATCAGGTGGCGAAAACGCGCAAGCCTTGTGCGCCGCGCCTGAACCTTACGTTTCGTCTGATCCGGGCGCCGCTATGAGCAACGATGTGAAACTGATCGACTTCAACGCCGAGCGCGACAAGCGCATTCATGACCTGCGCGACAAGAAACTCGAGGAAATGCGCAATGCCTTCGAACAGGCCTTGCCGATGCCCAAGGGCAAGAAGAAGTCCAAGAGCAAACCGAAGAAGCGCTGACAGGTTTCGCCGCGTCACGCTGCTATCGCTCGCCTTGCTGCCGTGACACCCTCTGCGCATCCCGTCCGTGGATGCGCGCTTCGACTTCCAGTCCTTTTCCGTTGATCCAGGTCACTTCCTGCCGGCTGTTCGCTATTGGCCGCGGGTGGTACTTGATCTGGATCAATGGCGCCCGGCGCGGCGCTGCTAACGTAGCGCCATACCCGAACAACGGATGCAGGAGGCAGCATGTTCGTCGATGTGGTGGTTCTAGCCGGTATCGGCACCGTGGGGCTGATGCTGCTGTTCTGCACCGGGTTCGCTTATTTCATCTGGAGAGATGCGCGCAAGAAAAAGCCGCACTGAAAACCGGATTCACGAGCACGCAAGGCATTGGGGCGACTTCGGTCGCCCTTTTTTTCGTCCGCGCTTTTTGTGGCCTGCCATCCCTGGCGGGCCACCCTTCGGGCCGTCGCAGGCGACGTCAAAAATGGCTCCCGGCCATTTTTTGACGCAGGCAAGGTGTGAGTGCGGAAAAGCCCTCTGGACAGCATATAGTTAGCTAGCTAATAATTGGCACTCCGCATGGAGGCGGAATCGTTTCGCTACAGCTATGTTCAGAGCTGAGATTCTTTTAGGTAACCATCGTGCGTGATTCCCTGCTGGCGTTCGTTGCGCCAAGCTCCCAAGCCATCCAGTTCGCCACCAAGACCCTGCTCGGCGGTGGTCTGGCACTTTGGCTCGCGCTGCGTCTGGGTTTGGAACAGCCGCAATGGGCTCTGATGACGGCCTTTATCGTCGCCCAGCCGCTTTCCGGCATGGTGGTGCAGAAGGGCCTGGCGCGCCTGCTCGGTACGCTGATCGGCACCTTTATGGCCGTGGTGATGATGGCGCTGTTCGCCCAGACGCCCCTGTTGTTCCTGCTGGCGTTCGCCTTGTGGCTGGCGCTGTGTACGGCGGCCTCGACCATGCTGCGTAGCGCCTGGTCGTACTCTTTCGTACTGGCCGGCTACACCGTGGCGATCATTGGTCTGCCGGCCATTGGCAAACCCTTGGTGATCTTCGACGAGGCCATCGCCCGTTCTACCGAGATATGCCTGGGTATCGTCTGTGCCACGCTCAGCAGTGCCTTGCTCTGGCCGCAACGGGTAGAGCGGCAGTTGGCGCAACAGGCCAGGGCTGCCTGGCAGACCGGCGTCAAGGCGGCGCGCCAGGCGCTGACCGGTGAGGTCGAAGCACGTCAGGGGTTGCTGGAAGCGCTGGCCCGCATCGTCGCCGTGGATGCCCAGCGCGAGCACGCCTGGTTCGAGGGTGAGCGGGGCCGCCAGCGCGCCATTGCGCTGCGCGTCCTTAGCCGCGATCTGCTCGGCGTGTTGCGTCTGGCCCGCGGTGTGGCGCGGCAGTGGCGGCAGCTGAGCAGCAGCGAGGCCGAAGCCGTTGCTCCCTGGTTGCAGGAGGTGGATGAGCGATTACAGGAGGATCAGGGTGATCTGCCGGAGCTGATCGAGCGTCTGCGCCAGGCTGCTCGGGACGATGAGCTGAATAGCGGTCAGCAGCTGTGCCTGGAGCGCATGGCGGTGTTGCTGCTGCGTATCGAGGATGCGAGCCGGGCTTTGCTCGCGGTCGAGCAGGGCAGGGCGCCGGCCGACGCGCCGCGAGCGCTGTCCTGGCATTACGATTGGCAGAGTGCACTGGTGTACGGTGCTCGCAGCGCCCTGGCGTTCCTGACCCTGGCCACTTTCTGGCTGGCCACGGCCTGGACGCACGCCACCGGCGCGCTGCTGCTGGCCTGCGTGGTCTGCAGCCTGTTCGCCCGACTCGAGGCGGCGCCACAGATCGGCATGATGTTCCTGCGCGGCATTTTCTATGCGCTGCCGGTGGCGTTCTTCGTCGGGCAGATACTGATGCCGCAGATCGACGGTTTCGTCATGCTCTGCATGGTGCTGGGCGTACCGCTGTTCTTTGGCGTGCTGGGTATGGCCAAACCGCCGCTGGCCGCCACCTCGACCTCCTTCTGCCTGCATTTCATCGTGCTCTGTCTGCCCGCCCCAGGGGTTGGCTACAACGTCGAATTCTTTCTCAACGAAGCGCCGGGCATGCTCATGGGGGTCGGCTTCGCCGTGTTGGCGTTCCGCCTGGTGGTGCTGCGCAATCCGGTGTGGCATGGCCGCCGGTTGATGCATGCGATTCTGGTGGATCTCGGCCGACTGACCCGGCGGGAACTGAGCCGTGCGGAAAACTGGTTCGGTGGGCGTATGGCGGATCGTTTGTTGCAACTCGCCCGCCATTATCCGGCACGTCCGGATCAGGCGCGCAGCCGCTGGGACGACGGCGTTGCCGGCCTCGATCTGGGCGATGAGCTGTTGCACCTGCGGGCCTGCCTGGCCAATGCCGATACCGATCTGGCCCGTTCTCAGCGACGTTTCCTGCGGCGTCTGGACGAAGTGCTGGAGCGCGGTCCTGCGCCTGGCCGCGAGGACGATTTGAATGGCCCGGTGGCTGACTTGCAGGACGCCCTGCGCGTCGGTGCGCCCAGTGTCGACCGGCGTCTGGCCGAGGCTGCACTGTTGCAATTGCAAACCGGTTGGCGCCATTGGTGCCACCTGAGAGGAGAGGCCCATGGGCTTGCATGAGTGGTCGCTGGGCGGCGTATTGCTGAGCCCCATGGCGGCCTACGCGGTATTGGCGCTGCTGCTGACCGGCGTATTGCGCCTGGGGCTGCAGCGCGTTGGATTGGCACGTTGGATCTGGCACGAAGCCTTGTTCGATTGCGCCCTGTATGTCTGTGTTCTGGCGGTGGTGATTGCCGTGCTGGCACGTTGAGGAGATAGAACATGCGTTCGACGATTCGCGTCGGCATTACCCTGGCCATGGTGGTTGCGGCGATTCTCGCCGGCTCCTGGATCTGGCAGCACTACATGTATTCGCCCTGGACCCGCGACGCCCGGGTGCGGGCCGACGTGGTGACCATCGCGCCGGACGTATCGGGCTGGGTGGTCGAGCTCAAGGTGCGCGATAACCAGCAGGTGGAGGCTGGCGACCTGCTGATGACCATCGACCGCGACCGTTACCAGGCCGCGGTGGAAAAGGCCCAGGCCGTGGTGGACATCCGCAAGCAGCAACTCAGCCTGCGCGAGCACGAAGCCTCCCGGCGTGCCCGCCTTGGCTCGCAGGCTATCAGCGCCGAGCTGCGCGAGAATGCACAGATCAGCGCCGAGATGGCGCGCAGCGAATTCCGCGAGGCCCAGGCCGACCTGCGTATCGCCCAGCTCAACCTGGCGCGCAGCGAAGTGCGGGCGCCGCGTGATGGCCAGGTCACCAACCTGGTGTTGGCCCAGGGCAACTACGTGACGGCCGGCCAGTCGGTGATGGCGCTGGTCGATACCGGATCGTTCTACGTGCAGGCGTATTTCGAGGAGACCAAGCTGCCGCGTATTCAGGTCGGCGCACCGGTCGAGGTCTGGCTGATGGGTGGCGAGCAGGAGATTCGTGGCGAGGTGGAAAGCATCAGCCGCGGCATCACCGACCGCAACGCCAGCCCGGACGGCCAATTGCTGGCCAATGTCGAGCCGACCTTCAACTGGGTACGCCTGGCCCAGCGTATTCCGGTGCGCATCAAGCTCGATGCAGTGCCGGAAAACGTTCAACTGAGCGCCGGCATGACCGCCAGCGTACGGGTGGAGTAAAGCGTTCAAGGCCGTTCAATCTGCAGGAGCCGCGGCCTTGCGGCGAATGGCTCAGGCAACACCGATATCGCGATGTGCCCACGATTCGCCCCGGGGCGGGGCTCCTACAAATGTGGTATCTGGCGATTGTCGTTCGCTAGCTGCCGGCAGGCAGACGCGGGCTCCCGGTGTGAACTGCAGGCCGATCAGCCGCGCTGCACGCTCGCCGGGGTTCTGCGCATCAGCACTTCGCCGTGACGAACCGATACCAGCGCGTAACCCTGGGTGCGGATCATCTCGTAGTCGTCGGGCGCCGAGAGAATCAACAGATTGGCCGGGCGGTTCACTTCCAGGCCATAACGTTCGCCCAGGTTGAGGGTGCGTGCGCTGTTGTCGGTGATCAGATCCAGGCTGCGTTGCAGGTCGCTGTAGCCGAGCATGTGGCAGATATGCAGGCCGGCTTCGAGGATGCGCAGGATGTTGCCGTTACCCAGCGGGTACCACGGATCGACGATGGAATCCTGGCCGAAGCAGATGTTCATGCCGGCACGATCGATTTCCGCCACACGGGTCAGGCCGCGGCGTTTCGGGTAGCTGTCGAAGCGCCCCTGCAGGTGGATGCTCTCGGTGGGGCAGGAGACGAAGTTGATCTTCGACATCTTCAGCAAACGGAACAGCTTCGAACAATATGCGTTGTCGTAGGAACCCATGGCCACGGTATGGCTGGCGGTGACGCGTTCGCCCATGCCGCGTACGCGGGCTTCTTCGGCCAGCACTTCGAGAAAGCGCGACTGCGGGTCATCGGTTTCATCGCAGTGCACGTCGACCAGGCAGCCGCTGCGTTCGGCCAGATCCATCAGGAACTTGATCGAGCTGACGCCCTGATCGCGGGTGTTCTCGAAGTGCGGAATGCCGCCGACCACATCGGCGCCCAGTTCCACGGCCCGCTCCATGAGCGCGCGACCATTGGCGTAGGACTCGATGCCCTCCTGGGGAAAGGCGACGATCTGCAGGTCGATCAGGTGGCGGGTTTCTTCACGGACTTCGAGCATCGCCTTCAGCGCGGCCAGGGTCGGGTCGGTGATGTCGACATGGGTACGCACGTGCTGGATACCGTGGTCGACCAGCATGTCGATGGTCTTGCGGGCACGGGTCTTGGTGTCCTCGTGGGTAACCAGAGCCTTGCGCTCGGCCCAGCGTTCGATGCCTTCGAACAGCGTGCCACTCATGTTCCAGGCCGGCTCGCCGGCGGTCAGCGTGGCGTCGAGGTGGATGTGCGGCTCGACGAAGGGCGGCACCACCAGGTTGCCGGCGGCGTCCAGATCACCTGTGCTGGCGCTGAGGGTGTCCGGCTGTGCAGCGATGGCGGCGATCTTCGGGCCGTCCAGGACGATACGGTAAAGGCCTTCGCGGCCACGCAGGCGGGCGTTGACGATGTTCATGGGGTACTCCTTGGCAGGCTATGAGACGACAGGCGGCGGATCAGCAGGGCAATGCTGATATTGAGCCGGTCGTGAGGATCATCGAAGGAGCAGCCGGTCAGCGCTTCGATACGCTGTACACGGTAGCTCAGGGTATTGCGGTGCACGCCCAGGCGTTGCGCGGCCAGGGCCAGGTTGGCGTTCTCAAAGAACCAGGCTTCCAGGGTGGGCATGAGCACTGGTTCATGACGCGAGTCATCGCCGATCAACGGGCCCAGCGTGCGTTCGACGAAACGTTCGAGCAGGCTGCGATCACGGATGGCGGCGAGCAGTTCGATCACTCCCAGTTCGTTGAAGCTGCACAGCCCCAGCCGCTCGGGAAAGGCCTGTGCGGCAACCAGCGCCTGGCGGGCCTGGCCCAGGGCGCGGGCCAGGCGCTCCGGATAATGATTGCCGGTACTGAGACCGAGCACCAGGCGCTGGGGCTGCAGACGCTCGTCCAGTTCGCCGAGTAGCGCCATCAGCAGCCGGCGGTTGCGTTGTTCGTCCTGATTGTTCGTGCACGGCAGCAGGGCGATCCAGTGCTCGCCCTGGCTGATCAGCGGCAGGGCGTCGCCGAGTTGCTGCAGGCACTGTTCGAGGCGTTGCTGCAGGCACTGACGGTTGTCGCGCAGCAGGCGTTCGCCGCTGTTGGCCGCCTCACCGTCGAACAGTCGCTCGCTGTTCTGCAGGCGCAGCAGAGCGATCTGGCGCGGTACGTCGAGGGGCAGGTCGAGGCTGGCGGCACGCTGCAGGAGGATGTCGAGCGACTGGTAATCGCCTTCCAGCAACTGCTCCAGCACATGCTGGCGCGAACTGCCGAGCATCTGTTGCTGTACCAGGGCGGTACCGATGGCCTGGGTCACCACCACCATCTTCAACTGATAGGGCTGCTCCAGCAGCGGCAGGCCGAGGCGCTCCGCTTCGGCCAGCACCGTTGCCGGGATGCTCTGGATGTACTCGGCACCGGTGAGAATCACCAGGCCGGCAGTGGCGCGTTCGACCGCCTGGCGCACCAGAAGCAGCAGGTTGGCTTCATCACGGGGGTGGTTGATCCCGGTGACGAAGACCAGTTCGCCACCCATCACCCAATCGGCGATATCTGCATTCTCGGCCACGTATGGCCAGCGCACCGGGTTGCCCAGCGCCGCCTGACCCGCGCGCAGGCGCAGGTCATGCAGGCCGGGCAGGGCCAGTACATCGGCGACGCTCAGGCTCATGCGTCGGCGACCAGGCCGCGAGCGGCGAACACTTTCTTCGCTTCGAACAGGCTGACGTACACCAGTCCAGCGACGGCGATACCGACCAGGGGCGCGACCCAGGGCGAGAAGTAGGCGCACAGCGCACCGACGGTATAGGCACCCAGGCCGACCCAGTTGAAGGCGGGCAGGCGCGTGTCGGCGAGCAGCGGGTAGCGGCCCTTATGACCGTAGAAGTAGTCCGCCATGATCACCCCGCCAATCGGCGGGATGATCGAGCCGAGCAGGATCAGGAAGGGGATCAGCAGCTCGTACATGCCGCCGATGGCCAGCAGGGTGCCGATGCCGGCGCCAACCACGGTGACCGTCTTGCGGCGCCCGGTGCGCAGCAGGTTGCAGCCGGCTGCGGCGAAGTTGTAGATGGTGTTGTCCTGAGTCGTCCACAGGTTGAGGAACAGCATAATCACCGCCGCCATGGACAGGCCCTGCAGCACCAGCACTTCGACGACATCCGGCTGTTGGTAGACGATAGCGCCATAGGCACCGGCAACGATCATCAGGCCGTTACCGAGAAAGAATCCGACCATGCTGGCGATCATCGCGATACGGCCGGTGCGGGCGAAGCGTGTCCAGTTGGTGGCCTGGGTGGCGCCGCTGACGAAGGTACCGAAGACCATGGTGATGGCGACGCTGAGGGTCATGCTCTGGGTCGGTTCGATGGCCAGCAGCGCGCTGAGGCCGCCAATGTCGTCGGTGGCGATCCACAGCGAGCAGATCAGCAGGGCGAGCATGGCCGGTACGGAAATCCGCGAAAGGATGTCCAGGCCCTTGTAGCCGATGAACGCGGTGATGCAGAAAGCGAAGCCGAACAGCACCATCAGCGCAGTGGTCAGGCCTTCCGGCAGGCCGAGGATTTTCACCAGCACGATGGCGACGGTCGCCGTGCCCCAGGCGTACCAGCCGATCTGGGTAAAGCCCAGCAGTATGTCTGACAGCTTGCTGCCGGCCTCGCCAAAGCAGAAACGACCCATCAGCACCGAGTTCAGGCCGCTGCGGCAGGCGATCAAACCCAGTACCGCGGCATACAGGCCGAGCAGCAGGTTGCCGATGACGGCCGCCCAGATCAGGGTGGTGAAGTCGAAGGCCATGCCGATCTTGCCGCCCGCGAACATGGTGGCGGTGAAGAAAGTGAAGGAGAACAACATGATCGAGGTGGAGAACAGACCCTTGCGGGCGCCTGCCGGAACCTCGCTCAGGGGGTAGTCGCTGTCGGTGGTGGGATGCGTCATGGCCTAGCTCCACGGGGGTGAGGGAAGGCATGGCTATAGCAGGTGACGTGCCAAGTGATGGGTTTGGCAGGTCGTACAGTGCGGGTTGTGCAATGCGCACAATGAAATGCGGATTTTCAGCGCTTCTGCCGATTATCTTTGTTGAAGATAACCAGATTTGACCTGTCTTGGTGCGATGCCTTCTGGGCATGCACCAACAGGTCACGGGCGACTCAAGACGTTTTTGCCTGCAAGGTGGCGGGAGCGGACGTAGGGTGGACAACGCTCTTTTTGTCCACCATGGCGGACTAGAGTGGCGGATGAAAAGAGCGTCAGCTACGCGCCCCGATCCACCCTACGGGTGGGACGGCCAGCAGCAGTCCATCAATGCCCTTACAAAAATCTCGAGCAGGTTCTCAGCGGGTGCCGAGGAAGTCGCGCTTGCCGATCCCGACACCATTGTGGCGCAGGATGGCGTAGGTGGTCGTCAGGTGGAAATAGAAGTTCGGCAATACGTGATCGAGCAGAAAGGCCAGCCCCAGGAAGTGGGTTTCCTTGTCACGACGCTTGAGCGTCACGGTGCGATCTTCACTGCCATCGAGCTGCGCGGTGCTGATGCCCTGCAGGAAGCTCAGGGTCTTGGCGATGCGCGCCTGCAATTCGGCGATGCTGGTCTCGTCATCGGCGTAGCTCGGTGCTTCGATGCCTGCCAGCAGGGCGGCGCCGGTTTTCGCGGTATCGCAAGCGATCTGCACCTGGCGGCTGAGCGGGAACATGTCCGCTGCCAGACGTGCGTTGAGAAAGACGCTCTGCTCGATCTTGCGGGTTTCGGCGTTGGCCGCAGCGATGCCGAGGATGGTCGACAGATTGTTCAACTGGCGAGTGAAGACCGGAATCGAGATGTTGTACATGGACAGGGACATGGGGTGCTCCAGGGGGAGTCAGGGGAGAGGGGCGCAGACCTGGAGGCCTGCGCTCGCGAGGGCATCAGCCGATGCTGATCGGCGGCAGGGTAGCCAGTTCGACAGTCAGCGCCTTGCGCGGCGCGATGATTTCCGCTTCGCCGTCTACCACCAGCTCGTCGTTCTGGTTGAACACACGGGTGGCGATGCGCACGCGGAATTTCGGCAGTTTCTCGAGGATTTCCAGGCGTACGGTGAGCGTGTCACCGAGTTTGACCGGTTTCTGGAAGCTCATCTGCTGGCCCACGTAGATGGTGCCTGGGCCGGGGAGGGTGCAGGCCACCGCCGCACTGATCAGCGCGCCGCTGAACATGCCGTGGGCAATGCGCTCGCGGAACATGGTGGTGGCCGCATACTCGGCGTCCAGATGCACCGGGTTATGGTCGCCGGAGACGGCGGCGAACAGCAGGATGTCGCGTTCTTCCACGGTTTTGCTGTAGGTGGCGGTCTGGCCGACTTCGAGACTGTCGTAGGGCGTGTTGCTGCTTTGTGTCATGGATTGGGTTCCTGAGGAAGTGATGGTCGCTGGCGGGGCTGCTCCAGTGCCTGTTCCAGCCAGTCGATCAGGTCGCGGGTGACCTCGTCACGGTTCAGCTCGTTGAGCAGTTCGTGGCGGGCCTGGGGGTAACGTTTGAGTGTCGTGCGGGTATGCCCTGAGCGGTTCAGGGCGTCGGCCAGGTGTTGCAGGCGCTGGCCCTGGCTCACCGGGTCATGGTCGCCCCCGATGATCAGCACGGGCAAGTACGGATCGATCTGCTTCAGGTGGGCGGTCGGGGTGATCTGTTGCAGGCCTTCGAGCAAATCGAGCCATAACTGGTTGCTGCAGCGAAATCCGCACAGTGGGTCGGCGATGTAGCGGTCGACCTCTGTCGCGTCACGGCTGAGCCAGTCGAAAGCGGTACGGGCAGGTTTGAAGGCCTTGTTGAAGGTGCCGAACGACAGCCAGTCGATCAGCCCACTGCGGCCATTCGCACCCTGGCGCCAGCGCTCGAAGCGGGCGATCAGCGTGGCAGCCTGGTAAACCCGCAATGGCTGATAGTTGGAGCCGGACAGAACCGCGCCCTGCACGCTGCTGCTGTGGCGCATCAGGTAGGCCATGGTGATGAAGCTACCCATGCTGTGGCCGAACAGAAAGATCGGTGCCTGTGGCCATTGCTGACGGATGTGGTGATTGAGCGTCGAGAGATCGCCTACCACCCGTGCCCAACCATCCCGATCAGCGTAATGGCCAAGGCTGCCGTGCTGCGCCGTCTGCCCATGGCCGCGTTGATCGTGAGCGTAGAGGTCGAAACCAGCCGCTACCAAGGCTTCGGCCAGGCGGGCGTAGCGGCCGCTGTGCTCGGCCATGCCGTGAGCGAGCATCAGCACCGCCCTGGGGGCGCGCTCGGCATGCCAGTGGTTGACGTACAGGGGGACGTCATCACTGCTGTCGAGCCAAAAGGTGCGGTGCTGCATGGCAATTCCTTGAGCCTGCGTATGCCGCGCATTGTAGACCGCGCAGGGGCTGAAATTCACGGTATTGATTGTAGGTTTGCGAGCAGGTGGTCGGCTGCTAAGTTCACTGGAGCCTTGAGGCTCAACGGATATTCAGGGAAATGAGGACAACAACAATGCAACCTGATTTCTGGAACGACAAACGCGCCGCTGGCGTGCCCAACGATATCGACATGAGCGCCTACCAGTCGGTGGTCGAAGTGTTCGAACGCTCCTGCAAGACCTTTGCGGATCGGCCCGCCTTCAGCAACCTGGGCAGAACGCTGAGCTACGGAGAGCTGGATGAGCTTTCCGGCGCGTTCGCCGCCTACCTGCAGCAGCACACCGATCTCAAACCCGGCGACCGCATCGCCGTGCAGATGCCCAACGTACTGCAGTACCCCATCGCGGTGTTCGGTGCGCTGCGCGCCGGCCTGATCGTGGTCAACACCAACCCGCTGTATACCGCCCGCGAGATGCGTCACCAGTTCAAGGACGCCGGGGTGCGCGCGCTGGTGTACCTGAACATGTTCGGCAAGCTGGTGCAGGAAGTGCTGCCCGACAGCGATATCGACTACCTGATCGAAGCGCGCATGGGTGACATGCTGCCCACGCTCAAGGGCTGGCTGGTCAATACCCTGGTGAAGAAGGTCAAGAAGATGGTGCCCGACTACCATCTGCCCCAGGCGCTGTCGTTCAAGCAGGTGCTGCGCGAAGGCGCCAGCCTGTCGGCCCGGCCGGTCACCGCCGTGCAGGACGATATTGCCGTGCTGCAATACACCGGCGGCACCACCGGCGTAGCCAAGGGCACCATGCTCACCCACGGCAACCTGATCGCCAACATGCTGCAGGCCGACGCCTGCATGTCCCAGCACGGCCCTGACGGCGTCCCGCTGATGAAGCGCGGCCAGGAGGTGATGATCGCGCCGCTGCCGCTCTATCACATCTATGCCTTCACCGTGAATTGCATGTGCATGATGGTCAACGGCAACCACAACGTGCTGATCACCAACCCGCGCGATATTCCCGGTTTCATCAAGGAACTGGGTAAATGGGAGTTCTCCGCGCTGTTGGGGCTCAACACTCTGTTCGTGGCGTTGATGGATCATCCGGACTTCAGGAAACTCGACTTCAGCCACCTCAAGGTCACCAATTCGGGCGGCACCGCCCTGGTCAAGGCCACTGCCGAACGCTGGCAGAGCCTGACGGGTTGTACGGTGGTCGAAGGCTACGGCCTCACCGAGACCTCGCCGATAGCCAGCGCCAACCCCTACGGCGAGTATGCGCGGCTGGGCACTGTGGGCATTCCGGTGCCGGCAACCGCCTTCAAGATCATCGATGACGACGGCAACGAACTGCCGCTGGGCGAGCGGGGCGAGCTATGCATCAAAGGCCCGCAGGTGATGAAGGGCTACTGGAATCGAGCGGACGCCACCGCCGAGGTGCTGGATGCCGAAGGCTGGTTCAAGTCCGGCGATATCGCGGTGATCGACGAGGATGGCTTCGTGCACATCGTCGACCGCAAGAAGGACATGATCATCGTCTCCGGCTTCAACGTGTACCCCAATGAGATCGAGGATGTGGTGATGGCCCATAGCAAGGTGGCCAGTTGCGCGGCCATCGGCGTACCCGATGAAAAGTCCGGGGAGGCGGTCAAGCTGTTCGTGGTCAAGCGCGACAGCAGCCTCACGGCCGAAGAGCTGAAGGCTTACTGCAAGGACAACTTCACGGGCTACAAGGTACCGCGGCACATCGTCTTCCGGGATTCGTTGCCAATGACACCGGTAGGCAAGATCCTGCGGCGTGAGCTGCGTGATTAGAGCTACAAGCCGCAAGCTTCAAGCGGCAAGTTAGAGGCGCCGGCCGGATGGTTGCCAACCCCTCACTCGCCGTCGAGTGGCGCCTGCGCGGCTCAAGCTGTCCCGCGGATCGCGCTTCTAGTCCGTAGGATGGGTCGGGCCGCGTAGGTGAAACCCATCGGCAATTGATGGGTTTCACCCATCCTACGACTGCGCTCGACCCACGCTACTCGACCGAGGTTGGACGTAGCCGCCGTCGTCGCTGCTCTATAGCTCTTTCGATCCCTTCTCTCTATTGCCAATCTCGCCCGGCAGAAAAAGTTGCAGGCGTCTATCATGGGCCTTGCCTGCCGTCCGATGACTTCTGCAGATCAATCGCGGTTGAAAAAGCTTTGTGACTATTAATTTTTTTTGGTCACTTTCGATACTGGCTGGCCGTTTCGAGCTCTGGTCGGTATCTGGCAACTCTGCTACTCTCGGCCCGCTTTCGCCTCATAGGGGCCGAACAGTAGGCATACATACAACAAACAACCGCATACGCGGTGAAGACAAGCTGTTGCTTAGGAGTGGGTGTCCATGACCGAAAACTTCTGGACGGACAAGTATCCCGAGGGGATCGCGGCCGAGATCGATCCCGACCAGTACCCCAACGTTCAGGCGGTGCTGAAGCAGTCCTGCCAGCGGTTCGCCGACAAGCCCGCGTTCACCAATCTGGGCAAGACCCTCACCTACGGTCAGCTGTTCGAGCTGTCCGGTCATTTCGCTGCCTACCTGCAGCAGCACACGGATCTGCAGCCCGGCGACCGCATCGCCGTGCAACTGCCCAACGTTCTGCAATATCCGGTGGTGGTTTTCGGTGCTCTGCGTGCCGGGCTGGTGGTGGTCAACACCAACCCGCTGTACACCGCCCGGGAAATGGAACACCAGTTCAAGGATTCCGGTGCCAAGGCGCTGGTCTGCCTGGCCAACATGGCCCACCTGGCCGAGCAGGTGGTGCCCAAGACCGGCGTGACGACGGTGATCGTCACCGAGGTCGGCGACATGCTGTCGCCGCTCAAGCGCCTGCTGGTCAACGCCGTGGTCAAGTATGTGAAGAAGATGGTGCCGGCCTACAACCTGCCAGCCGCCATCAAACTCACCGATGCCCTGAGCCAAGGCCGTGGCAAGGCGGTGAGCGAGGCCAGCCCCGCTGCTCACGAGGTCGCCGTGCTGCAATACACCGGCGGTACCACCGGTGTGGCCAAGGGCGCGATGCTGACCCACCGCAACCTGATCGCCAACATGCTGCAATGCCGCGAGTTGATGGGTTCCAACCTCAACGAAGGCAGCGAGATCCTGGTCGCACCTTTGCCGCTGTACCACATCTACGCCTTCACCTTTCACTGCATGGCGATGATGCACTGCGGCAACCACAACGTGCTGATCACCAATCCGCGTGATCTGCCGACCATGGTCAAGGATCTGTCCAAGTTCCAGTTCAGTGGTTTCGTTGGCCTCAATACCCTGTTCGTGGCGCTGAGCAACAACGACGGCTTCCAGAAGCTCGATTTTTCCAAGCTCAAGGTCACCCTGTCCGGTGGCATGGCGCTGCAGCAAGCGGCGGCCGAGCGCTGGAAACAGGTGACCGGCTGCGCCATCTGCGAAGGCTACGGCCTGACGGAAACCAGCCCCGTGGCCTCGGTCAACCCCATCACCAATATCCAGATGGGCACCATCGGTATTCCGGTGCCGTCCACTGAGTTCAAAGTGATCGACGACCAGGGCAACGACCTGGCGCTGGGCGAAACCGGCGAGCTGTGCATCAAGGGCCCGCAGGTGATGAAGGGCTACTGGCAGCGCCAGGAAGCCACCGACGAAGTGATCGATGCCAACGGCTGGTTCAAGACCGGCGACATCGGCATCATCCAGCCAGATGGCTACATTCGTATCGTCGACCGCAAGAAGGACATGATTCTGGTGTCCGGCTTCAACGTCTACCCGAACGAGCTGGAAGACGTGCTGGTGACCCTGCCGGGCGTGCTGCAGTGCGCCGCCATCGGTGTGCCGGACGAGCGCTCCGGGGAGTCGATCAAGGTGTTCGTGGTGGTCAAGCCGGGCATGACCCTGACCAAGGAGCAAGTCCTGCAGCACATGCACGACAACCTCACCGGCTACAAGCGGCCCAAGCAGGTCGAGTTCCGCGAGAGCCTGCCGACCACCAATGTCGGCAAGATCCTGCGCCGCGAGCTGCGTGACGAAGAGTTGAAGAAGCTCGGCAGCAAATAGCCCGCCGCATGCTGTACCGGAGGCCCTGCACTGCAGGGCCTTTTTCATTGCACTTCAGTACCGCGGTTCGTTGGTACGCGCTTACCAGCGCACCGTACTCGGCGCCTGGCATGAAGTGGACGACGCCATGGCCGCCTACCAGGTCCAGCAACGCCGTCACGATCATCTGCAAGAGGCCGTGGCGCAAAGCCGTGAAGAGCAGCAATACGCCCAGGGCACGGTGGACTACCTCAACGTGCTATCGGTGCAGCACGCCTTGCTGGTCAACGAGGAGGAACTGGTGGACAGCAGCCAGGCCACCTCGCTGGCCCTGGTGGCGCTGTACAGAGCCCTGGGTGGCGGCTGGCAGGGTCGATCGAGCCCTGACGGAGGCGCGATGTGCCGTTTGATCTTCTCGCCAGCAGGCGAAGCCTGTCCGGGATTAATTGCGCACCCAGCGCTGCCGCGTCCAGCCGCTGAAGGCATCCACCGCGAGCACCAGCAGCAACATGGCAAGGATTACCGTGCTGGCCTGGGCTTCCTGAAACAGGCTGAGGCTCACGTACAGCATCTGGCCCAACCCGCCTGCACCGACGAAGCCCATGATCGCCGCCATGCGGATATTGTTTTCCCAGCGATAGAGGGTGTAGGCCAGCAGCTGTGGCCACAGGGAAGGCAGGGTGCCGTAACAGAAGGCCATCCACGCTCCGCCACCCTGCAAGCGAATGGCCGCGGCCGGCTCCTGTGGTGTGTTTTCCAGCGCTTCGGCGAACAGCCGGCCAAGCACTCCGGCGGTGTGCAGTGCCAGGGCCAGGGTGCCGGCGTTGGGGCCGAGGCCGGCGGCCAGTACCATCAGCACCGCCCAGACCAGCTCGGGGATGGCGCGTAGGGCATTGAGCAGCAAACGCGTGACGCTTTGCAGCGGCCAGCCCAGGCGACCAGCCGCAGGCAGGGCGAGGAACAGGCCCAGCAGGGCGGCGAGCAGGGTGCCCAGCGCCGACATGGCCAGGGTTTCCATGGCACCCCGAGCAGTGGCCTGCAGGTGCTCGCTGCTGAAATCCGGGCTCATGAAGCGCAGCGCGTAGCTGCCCATCTGCCCGAGGCTGTCACCGCTGACCAGGCTGAGCAGATCCAGGCCGAGGTAAAGGAAGGAGCCGATCACCGCGGCGGTGATAGCCAGCACCAGCAAGCCGTTACCCAGGCGCTTCATGCGAACCTCCCGCGCAGCAGGCGGCTGAGCTGGTCGGCCAGTAGCACCAGCACCAGGAAGGTCAGTAACATGCTCGCTACCTCGGCACCGGCGAACATGCGCATGGACAGGTCGATCTGTTGACCCAGGCCTCCAGCGCCGACGAAACCCATCACCACCGAGGCGCGTACCGCGCATTCCCAGCGGTACACCGTGTAAGAGGTCAGTTCCGCCGCCGCATTGGGCAACACACCGTAGGCGAATGCCGCCAGGCGTCCGCTGCCCGATTGCAGCAGGGCGTGCACCGGACGTTGATCCACCGATTCGAAGATTTCCGCATAGACCTTGCCGAGCATCCCCGCGTAGGTGATGGCGATGGCCAGCACGCCCGCGGTAGGGCCGAGGCCGACGGCACGCACGAACAGCAGTGCCCAGACGATTTCCGGCACGCTGCGCAGGATGATCAGCAACCCGCGCACCGGCCAGCGCAGACATTGACCGAGCAGGCTGGGGCGCCCGCCGCGGGACGCCGCCGACAAGGACAGCGCGCGGCTGGCCAGCAGGCTTGCCGGCACCGCCAGCAGCAAAGCCAGGGCCATGCCCGCGGTGGCGATGGCCAGGGTCTGCAGGGTGGCGTCCAGCAGCAGGGCAAGGAAGTCGGCATCCTGAGCCGGCGGCCAGAAGTCCTTGAGGAAGCTGCCCATCGACTGGCTGCTGTCCGGCTGCAGCAGTACCGTCAGATCCAGCTCGGCCAGCCGGATACCCGGCCATAGCAGGGCAAGGGCCAGCAGGCTCAGGAGCAGACGTGGAGCGGCCGCGGGATCGCGCCGGTCGCTTCTCAGCATCGCGGTGCCCAAAGGCTGGCGGACGCCTCGCTGTGGGGTGCCGGGCTCAGTTGCTCGTTGGCATACAAGGCATCCAGGCGCTGCCGGTCGACTTCGCTGGCGTTCAGGTCGAAGACGACCTGCCCATCGCGGATGCCGATGATGCGCGGGAAATGCGCCAGGGCAAGTTCCACCGTATGCAGGCTGGCGACCAAGGTCACCTGATTGGCCTCTGCATGGCGGCAGAGTAGCGACAGCGTGTGCTCGGCCAGGCGCGGATCCATCGCCGAGACCGGTTCGTCGGCGAGCAGCAGCTCTGGCGCCTGATACAGGGCCCGGGCAATGCCGACCCGTTGCAACTGACCGCCAGACAACTGGCCGCAGCGGGCGAACAGCTTGTCGGCCAGATCCAGCTGCGCCAGCTCGGCGCGTGCGCCGGGAATGTCCAGTGGGTGCAGCAGGTTCAGCAGGCTCTTGCCCAGGCTCCACTGGCCGAGCTTGCCGGCCAGCACCGCAGTGATCACCCGCTGCCGCGCAGGCAGCGGCGGCGCCTGATGAATCAGGCCGATGCGCGCGCGCAGCCGCTGACGTTGGCGGCTCGACAGTTGCCAGGGGCTTTCACCAAGCACCTCAAGCTCGCCAGTGCTCGGTGCCAGCGCCGTGGCCAGCAGATTGAGCAGGCTCGACTTGCCGGCGCCGGACGGGCCGATGATCGCCACCCGCTCGCCGCGAGCGATGCTCAGGTGCAGATCCTCGAGTGCCTGAACGCCGTTGCCGTGCCTGAGGCCGATGCCGGACAGGCGCAGGGTCATTTCAGCAGGTCGGCAGCACGGGCAGCCTCTTCGATGCCCTTGTAGTTCTCGGGCTTGGTGTCGATGAAGCGGCTCGCCGCCTGCAGATCGAGGATCGCCTTGTGCTCCGGATTGGCCGGGTCGAGGGTCAGGAAGGCCTGCTTGATCTTCTCGGCCAGCGCCGGGTCGAGGGTGCCGCGTACCGTCCAGTTGTAATCGAAGTAAGTCGGTGTGGTGGCGAACACCTTGACCTTGTCGGTATCGACCTTGCCGGTGTTGACCAGCTTGTCCCATACGCTGGCGTTGAGCACGCCGGCATCGACCTTGCCAGCCTGCACCCAGGCGGCGGTGGCGTCATGGGCACCGGAGTAGGCCACGCGGCTGAAGAAGGTTTCCGGCTTGATACCGTCCTGCAGCATGAAGTAGCGCGGCATCAGGCTGCCCGAGGTGGACGACACCGAGCCGAAGGCGAAGGTCTTGCCCTTCAGGTCGGCCAGCGACTTCACGTTCGGGTCGGCGGTGATGAACGTGCTGGTGAACTCGGCATCCTGTTCGCGCTGCACCAGGGGAATGGCGTTGCCCGTCTTCAGATGCACTTGCACGAAGGTGAAACCGCCCAGCCAGGCCATGTCGAGGCGATCGGTGGCCAGCGCCTCGACCACTGCCGGGTAGTCCGCCACCGGGACGAACTCGACCTTCATGCCCAATTGCTGCTCAAGGTAGGCACCCAGCGGCTTGAACTTGCGCAGCAGTTCGGTCGGCGCCTCGTCGGGAATGGCCGACACGCGCAGGGTTTCGGCGGCGTGGGCAGTCAGGGCGGAAACCGACAGGGCGAGGCCGGCGGCGAGCGCCAGGGTGCGCTTGAGCATGGGAGTTCTCCGGTTCAATAGCGGAAAAAACGGATAGCAGCGCCAAGACAGGCGCTGCAAAGGATTCGTTAGAGAGCGCGGCGATTATAGGAGGCGCCGCGAGAAAGACCAGCTTTGCTAGAATCCGCGCCCTGTTTCCCAGTTGCCGAGAGCATTGCCATGAGTGAGCCGATCCGCCTGACCCAGTACAGCCATGGTGCCGGTTGCGGCTGCAAGATTTCCCCCAAGGTGCTGGAGGTAATCCTCGCAGGCAGCGGCGCACAGAATCTCGACCCGAATCTCTGGGTGGGCAATGCCTCCCGGGACGATGCCGCCGTGTACGCCCTCGACGAGGAGCGCGGCGTGGTCTCGACCACCGACTTCTTCATGCCCATCGTCGACGACCCCTTCGACTTCGGTCGCATCGCGGCTACTAATGCGATCAGCGACATCTACGCCATGGGCGGCGACCCGCTGATGGCCATCGCCATTCTCGGCTGGCCGGTCAATCTGTTGCCGCCGGAAGTCGCACGCGAGGTGATTCGGGGTGGCCGCGCAGTCTGCGATGCCGCCGGTATTCCGCTGGCCGGCGGGCATTCCATCGACGCGCCGGAGCCGATCTTCGGCCTGGCGGTAACCGGCGTGGTGCAGAAGAAACACATGAAACGCAATGACACCGCCCAGGTCGGCGACACGCTGTACCTGACCAAGCCGCTGGGTATCGGCATTCTCACCACCGCTGAGAAAAAAGCCAGGCTGCGTGCCGAAGACGTCGGCCTGGCCCGTGACTGGATGTGCACCCTGAACAAGCCGGGCAGCCGCTTCGGCAAACTCGGTGGGGTCACGGCGATGACCGACGTCACCGGCTTTGGCCTGCTCGGGCACCTGGTGGAAATGGCCGACGGCGCGCGGCTCAGCGCGCGCCTGGACTATGCCGCCGTGCCGCGCCTGCCGGGCGTCGAGCACTACCTCGCCGAGGGTTGCGTACCGGGTGGCACGCTGCGCAATTTCGACAGCTACGGCGAGCGCATCGAGGCGCTCAGTGACGAGCAGCGCGACCTGCTCTGTGATCCGCAGACCAGCGGCGGTCTGTTGATCGCCGTCAGCGAGCAGGGCGAGGCCGAGTTCCTTGCGCTCGCCGCCGAACTGGGGCTGGAACTGGCGCCCATCGGTGTGCTGGTCGAACGACAGCGTCACGCGGTAGAGGTGTTCTGATGCGCGACGACGCCCACAACTACCGCGAGCTGTTTCTCACCGATGTACCGATGATGGATACCCGTGCACCGGTGGAGTTCGTCAAAGGTGCCTTCCCTGGCGTCGTCAACTTGCCGCTGATGAACGACCTGGAGCGGCAGAAAGTCGGCACCTGCTACAAGCAGCACGGCCAGGCAGCCGCCATCGAGCTGGGCCACCAACTGGTCGGCGGCCAGACCAAGGCGCAACGGGTCGAAGCCTGGGTGGCCTTCGCCGAGGCCAATCCCCAGGGCTATCTGTACTGCTTCCGCGGCGGGTTGCGTTCGCAGATCGTCCAGCAATGGCTCAAGGAGGCCGGCATCGACTACCCGCGGGTGGTCGGTGGCTACAAGGCCATGCGTACCTTCCTGCTGGAGACCCTCGAACAGGCGGTGGAGCAGTGTCGGTTCGTGGTCGTCGGCGGCATGACCGGTACCGGCAAGACCGATGTGCTGGCGCAACTGCCCAATGCCCTGGATCTGGAAGGCCATGCCAATCATCGCGGCTCCAGCTTTGGCAAACGCGCCACCGGCCAGCCGGCACAGATCGACTTCGAGAACAGCCTGGCCATCGACATCCTCAAGAAGCGTGCGGCGGGCATCGAGCAGTTCGTGGTGGAAGACGAGGGGCGTATCGTCGGTAGCTGCAACGTGCCGCTGGCGCTGTACCAGGGTATGCAGCGCTATCCGCTGGTCTGGCTGGAGGACAGTTTCGACAACCGTGTCGAACGGATCCTGCGCGACTACGTGGTCAATCTGTGCGCCGAGTTCATCGGCGTGCAGGGTGAAGACAGCGGCTTCGGACTGTTCGCCGAGCGGCTGCTGCAGAGCCTGAACAATATCCACAAACGCCTGGGCGGTGAGCGCCATCAGCGCCTGCTGGCCATCATGCAGGCTGCCCTGGACGAGCAGCGGCGCAGCGGTACGGTAGAGCTGCACCGTGGTTGGATCGAAGGTCTGCTGCGTGAGTACTACGACCCGATGTACGCCTATCAGCGCGACAGCAAGGCCGAGCGAATCGAGTTCGCCGGCGATGAAGCGGCGGTCATCGCCTACCTGCGTGAGCGCCGCGCCTGAGGGCATCAGCCGGTTCGCGTGTGAAAGTGCCCGCTGCCCGGCTTGAAACGCGCGGCCATGGCCATCAGCGCCAGGGTGGCTACGGCCATGGCCAGCCAGCTCAGCCGCAGGTCGTCGGTGTACTGGCGCAACACACCGGCAGCCAGGACGCCCAGGCCCATGATCACGATGGGCAGGCTGGTCAGCAGGCTGGCGCCGACATGACCCAGGCCGGTGTCGAGCTGGATGCGGTCGAGCAGCGGGCCGACCGCCGCCAGCACCGGGCGCAGGTTCAGGCCGAGCAGGACGATGGCGACCAACAGCAGGGGCTGATGTTTCATCGCGTGTTCTCCTGCGCGCCACGCCAGGCGACCAGCAGCACGCCGCCGACGATGCACAGCGCCGCCAGCAGCATCGCCAGGCTGCCGCGCTCGTCCAGCAGGCCGATGGCCATGGCCGCACCGAGCATCGCCGCCACCGAGCCGATCTGGCTGAGGAACACCGCGCCAGCCAGTTTCTGCAGCACGAAATACAGGGCGTAGACGATGGCGAACAGGGCCATCTGCGCCAGCAGCAGGGCGATCGCCAGCCCGCTGTCCAGGGTGGGGGCGAGCCTTACCTCGAACAGTGCCAGAGGCAGCAGGAGCAGGGCGCCACCCAGCAGCATGCCGGGGGCCAGCGACAGCGGGCTGGCACCGGGTGGCCAGCAGCGCGAACGGTAGATATTGCCCAGGGCCAGGAACAGCGGCACGGCCAGCGCGGCGATGACCCACGGCAGCGGGCTGTCGCCGCTGTGCAGCTTGTCCAGCGCCAGCAGCAGGCTGCCGCCCAGGCCGATGCAGATACCGAGCAGGCGCACGCGGCTCATGGGCTCCATGCGCAAGGCCAGGGCCAGCAGGTAGGTGATCAGCGGCGGAAACGCCAGGCACAGGGAAGCGAAGCCGGCACCGACATGGGGGATGGCGCTGAACAACAGGCCATTGGGCAGGGCGATGCCGAGCAGGCCGGAGACCAGATAGTAGCGTTGCAGACGGGGCGCCAGGCCGGGCGTTTCGCCGCGGATGCGGGTGAACAGGAGCAACAGCAGGCCGCCGCCGAGCAGGCTCCACAGCAGATAGGCCACGGGTGACCAGCCCGTGCTGGCAGCCAGTTTCACCAGATTGCTGGTCAACCCCATCAGGGCACCGATGCCGAGCAACAGCAGAAGCGCCAGGAGCGGGCGTGAATTGGCAGGTGACATGGCTGGCCTCATCCGATGAATACGCTAAGATGGCAACATTCTTTTTGATAAGTATCTTGATGGCAAGATAAATCGAGGGCGGCATGCGGGATCGTGCACAACTGGCCACCGAGCAGTGGCAACAGCAACGCCCGGATCTGGACGGATTCGCCATGGCGGTGATCGGTCGCCTGGGCGAACTGTCCCATGTCATCAGCCGCGATCACCTGCTGCCGTTCTTCGCCGCGCACGGCCTGCAGGCCGGTGAATTCGACCTGCTCGCTACCTTGCGCCGTTCAGGCGAGCCCTACGCGCTGATGCCCACGGCGTTGTATGAGAGCGCGATGATTTCCTCGGGCGGCATGACCAGCCGTATCGACCGCCTGGAAAAAGCCGGACTGATCGAGCGACGCAGGCACCCGACCGACCGCCGCGGCATCCTGGTGGCGCTGACGCCGGTGGGGTATGAACTGATCGACAGCATGCTCAGTGCCCACGTTGATAACCTGCAACGCCTTCTGGCTGCCCTCAGTGACGAGGAAAAACAGCAGTTGCATGCACTCACCGGCAAGCTGCTGGCCAATCTACAACCGGGTGAATGAAAGGAAGCGAGCCCATGTCTCTCACGGCATTGATCATTGGAGTGATTGGCCAGTTGTTTTTCGCAGGCCTGCAGGGCCTGCTCGTTGTGTTTTCCGGTGCTGCTCTCGCCAACCACAGCGAGCTGACGCCGTTCCAGGATCGCCTGCTGTCGAGCCTGATGTTGCTGCTACCGGCCATCTCGATATTCACCGCGGGCCTGCTGATCGTCGGCTACCTGAACTCGGCGCCTTGGTTGTCCAACCTGTGGCATTTGCTGCCGGTCGTGGGATTCGGGCTGTATCTGCTGTTTCTGCTCTGCGTGAATCACTGAGCGGGCAGGGCGTTATCTGGGCTAGGTCGTAGGGTGGACAACGCTTTTCTTGTCCACCGTCGCGATTGCCGAATGGTGGACGGGTCGGGCCGCGTAGGTGAAGCGTCGTCCACGTTGATAACGGCTGCTATTGCCCTGTTGCCGCTGATCTACAGGGGCCTGCCAACTTCGAGGGTCTTCAACTGGCGCTTACAGCCGGTGATGCTCGATCAGAAAATCCACGAACACCCGTACCCGCGCCGGCATTGCCGAACCGCCAACGAACACTGCATGAATCGGTTCCCGGTCGCCGGGGTTCCAGGCTTGCAGCAGCGGCACCAGGTCGCCGCGCTGCAGATCCTCTGCCACGCTGAATTCGCCGATACGCGCGATGCCGGCACCTACCCGTGCGAGTTGTGCCAGTGCCTCACCACTGCTGCATTCGATATTGCCGCTGACCTTCAGGGAAAACTCTTTGTCGTCGCGGATGAACGGCCAATTGGGTTCGGCACGGCGGAAGTTGAAGCGCAAGCAGTTGTGCCTTAGTAGGTCTTCCGGTTCCTGGGGTGTGCCATGGCGTTGCAGGTATTCGGGCGAAGCCACCACTACCTGGCCGGTGTCGCCGATCTTGCGTGCGGTCAGCGGGCTGTCGGGCAGATGGCCGAAGCGTACCGCCACGTCGGCCTGGCCGCCGAGAATGTCGACCACTTCGTCGCCGAGGGTGAGATCGACGACGATGTTCGGGTAACGGGCGCTGAAGGCGGCCACCAGGGGAACGATGGCCAGCCGCCCATGGCCGAGGGCGGCGCTTACCCGCAATCGGCCCCTGGGTACGCCCTGGTCGGCGATGGCTTCTTCGACCTCGGCCATGTCGGCCAGGATACGCCGGGCGCCGCGCAGGTAAGCCTCGCCCTCGGCGGTGAAGGTGATCGCCCGGGTGGTGCGCAACAGCAGGCGGGTGCCGAGACGTTGTTCGGTACGCGCGATGATCCGGCTGACCGCCGAGGGTGTCAGCCCCAGTGCCCGCGCGGCGGCCGACAGGCTGCCTTCCTGCGCCACCGTGGTGAATACGCCCATTTCACCTGACCTGCCGTTGACGTCCATTTGTGCTCCGTACGCAAAGGTGCTTTCCAGAAAAGCTATCTACCGCCTGAAAAGGCTGGATCCTATCATTCGCGGCATAGATAAGGAGCCTTCCATGCGTATCAATCCACCCCTTGTAGCACTCGCCATTGGTGCCTTTGGCATCGGCGTTACCGAGTTCGCCCCCATGGGCATGTTGCCGGGCATCGCTGCGGATCTCGGCGTTTCCATTCCCGCCGCAGGCCTGTTGGTCAGTGCTTACGCCCTGGGCGTACTGCTCGGCGCGCCGCTGATGACCCTGACCACCGGCAGGATTCCCCGGCGCTATCTGCTGATCGGCCTCATGGCGATTTTCACCCTGGGTAACCTGATGTCGGCCCTGGCGACCGATTACTACAGCCTTATGTTCGCCAGGGTGGTGACCTCACTGAACCACGGCGCGTTCTTTGGCGTCGGCTCCATCGTCGCCGCCAGCGTGGTCGCCCCGGAAAAACGTGCCGGGGCGGTGGCGGCCATGTTCATGGGCCTGACCCTGGCGACCATCGGCGGTGTACCGCTGGCTGCCTGGTTTGGTGAAGTGCTCGGTTGGCGCACCGCATTCTGGGGTATTACCGGCCTCGGCGTGGTGGCCATGGCCGCGTTGTGGTTCGCCTTGCCCAACCTGCCGGCGCCGAAAAGCGTCGGTGTAATGGCCGAAATTCGCGCGCTGGGCCGTGGCCCGGTGCTGGGGGCGTTGGCCCTGACCGTGGTTGGCTCGAGTGCGATGTTCACCGTATTCACCTATATCGCGCCGATCCTCAGCAGCGAGACCCATGCGTCCACCGCCTTCATCACCGCCATGCTGGTGCTGTACGGCGTGGGCCTCACGCTGGGCAACATGTGGGGCGGCAAGGCCGCCGATCGCTCGATAGACCGCACCCTGATCGTTTCGCTGAGCGTGCTGATTATCGTCTTGCTGGCGTTCACCGTACTGATGCGCTGGCCGCTGCCAGCCGCCGTGGCCATCCTGATCTGGGGTATCGCCAGCTTCGCCCTGGTGCCGCCGTTGCAGATGCGCGTAATGGAAGCCGCCAAGGACGCGCCCAACCTGGCCTCGGCGGTGAATATCGGCGCCTTCAACTTCGGCAATGCGATTGGCGCGGCGCTGGGCGGCGCGGTGATCAACGCGGGGTTGGGCTACCCGGCGATTTCACTGGCGGGGGCGGCGATGGCGGCGCTGGGGCTGTTGATGGTGTTGGGGTTTGCGTGGCGTTCCAGGGCGGTTGCGGCTGCGGTGGTGTGACGCTGGCGAGAGCAGGGCGCGTGCTGCCCGCAGGAATCTGGCACAGCGTCTGTCGGTGTGTGCCAGCGCAGCCGTGATACCGAGCGGCGGGCCGCGTAACGCAGCCCACCGCTTGCCTGCCTACAACCGCGACTCCGTGGGCCGTGCCAGATGCCCGCCACCCAAGGGCGAACACCGGCGCTGGTGAATGCGGCTGAGAAGGCCCAGCTCGAAGGCATGGCGCTGAGCACCCGGCGGGAACGGCTGGCGCTCGATCAGCAGGTTGGCCCACAGCCAGCCACTGTCGGCATCGACCAGCCGGGTCTGTGTCTGCTGCGCGCCATGGGTGAGGCTCGCCTGGCGGTTCTCGCCCCAGCCGCAGGCCGCGGCTGGTTGCCCATCATGTGCCGGCAGATGAGTGAAGTAACACTGCCGCTCAATCATGCTCGGCCCTCCCGTGCGCCTGGTTGATGGCCTGGCGGTAAAGCACGATCAGCTCGCTGAGCAGTGCACTGGTGGTATCCGCCAGCTCCTGCTGCGGCATACGCCTGAGCAGCTTGGCCAGCAGCGCCGCCCGATACTCGAATGCAGCCTGAACCCAGCACTCATCGGCCACATGGCTCTGCAACGGGTTCGGCGGCGTCGGGAGGGGGACAACGACGGATTCAGGACGGCTCATGCGGCACCTCCAGGAGGGAAGTCGACACGACAGTCGGTAGCCCAGGGCGGTGCCCTTGGGTAAAAGGGGGATAGTGCATTTTCCTTATGCTCCTTCGTGAATTTAAGGAGCCGCCAACCAACCTTCCTACGGGTTTGGGTGGCGGACCGTGCAAGGGTAGGAATACCGGCCACGAAGGACGCCGGCCAGGCCGAGGCCTGCCTCACACGGCCCGCCATAAATGCGCGAGAAAACAGCAGGCATAAAAAAAGCGCCTGCTCTCGGCTATGGCGCTACCGCGCCTTCGTGGGATCGGGTTCCTACACCCGGTCACGGGATTTACCGTGACGGGAGGACTTTAGCGTGGGGGGAGGGAATGGGCAAGGTTTGAGGGGCTGGGGTGTTGCCGAGGGGCTGCTAGCGGCCAGAAGCGGACAACCATAGAAAAATAAATCTGTTCCCTTTTCGATGATGCGCAACTTGAGGAGATGCACAGTGGCTAGCTGTAGTCGAGGTAGTAGGGCGCGCTTAACCACTCCCTAGAGCGATGAACAAACAGGGGTAGATCACTACTCCGGGCTCGCAATGGTAATTCTCGAGTGCTACCGACTTCACAAGCTGGTGTAGTGGTCTATGCTGGGATGGCAAAATGCCATTTCCTGCTCTAGATTCGGGGGGCATGCGTCATATCTAGGGCCACCCCTTGGCTTGTTCCCTAATTCCCCCTCTCCACGGATGCGAGACATGATTGAATCAATCACCCTTTCCGGCGTCGCCACCTACAGCCCCGTAACTCCCGAAAAGATTCAAAACCTGAAGGCCGTGAACTACTTCTACGGTGCAAACGGAGCCGGCAAGACAACCATCAGCAGGCTGATAAACAACCCAGCACTATCAGCTGCCTCCAGGGTCACGTGGGCAAAGGGCAATCCAATCCCAGCCATGGTCTACAACAACGACTTTATCGCTGCGAATTTCACTGATTCGAAGCAGTTCAAGGGTGTGTTCACGCTGGGACAAACCGAGAAGGCGCAGCTTGATCGTTTAGAAGAGCTTCAGAAGGAAAGACGCGGTCACGAGCAGGTCAAAACCAGAGCGCAAGAAAACCTGAAAGGCCCCGACGGCGTCAGCGGGAAGATCGGCGAAAAAAACGCCTTGGAAGCAAAACTGGTAACGAGGTGTTGGGAGCAAAAACAGAAGCACGACAATGAGTTTCAAGGAGCTTTTACAGGCCTGAGAAATAACAAGGAGGCCTTCAAGAACAGGGTCTTGCAGGAGAGCAAAGATAATACCTCGCAGCTGGTTGATATTGAAGACCTGCGCAAACGCGCAGACGTTCTTTATGGTGATGCACCATCGCCCATGAATGCTGTCCCTGGTCTTGACCTATCTCGCTTGGTCACGTTTGAGCAAAACCCTGTACTCAGCAAGAAAGTGGTCGGTAAAGAGGATGTCAATGTATCTGCGATGATCCAGCACTTGGGGAACAGTGACTGGATTAGGCAAGGTATGAAGTACTTGGGCCATACCGACGATGATTGCCCTTTCTGCCAGCAAAAGCTGCCACATGATTTTGAGAAAAGCCTTGAAGATTACTTCGATGAAACATTCGAGGCTGATACTAAAGCTCTATCGCAGTTTCGCGATACTTATAAGTCGGTAGCAGATGGTCTGTTAGCCCAGGCTCAGACACTCTTGTCCACGGACTGCACTCATTTAGATAAAGAGAAGCTCGAAGTTGAATTGCAGGCCTTGAATGCAATTATATTAGTCAATAGTGAGCGCATTGGCCAAAAAGTGGCCAGCCCCAGTATTGATGTGGCGTTGGAAGGTCTTGCTGACATCTCGCTGAGAATCTCTGAGCTGATCAATTCAGCCAACCTCAAGGTCTCTGAGCATAATCGCCTAGTTTCGGGCTTCTCCGTTGAGCAGAAGAAGTTAACAGGTTCGGTGTGGCGGTATCTTCTTGATGTTGAGCTTAAAGACACTCTTGCTGATTATACCAACGATATTGATCGTATCAGCAAAGCAATTGCTGGCATCAGCGCAAGCCTGGATAAGGCAACGTTAGATATATCCATGGCTGACGCAGAAGTTGCAAAAATTGAAACCTCGCTGACAAGTGTGAGGCCTACTGTCATTGCGATCAACAAAATCCTTAAAGATTTCGGGTTTCGAAGTTTCTCCCTGGACACTGCGTGTACCGACAATTCATATCGCCTGATCAGAAGCGATGGAACTGATGCTAAGGCAACGCTCAGTGAAGGCGAAAAGACCTTCGTTACCTTCCTGTACTTCTATCACTTGCTCAGGGGAAGCATCACAACCTCGGGCATCAGTACTGATCGAATTGTCGTCATTGATGACCCGGTTTCAAGCTTGGATAGCGATGTACTGTTCATCGTGAGTAGCTTGATCAAAAAACTCTTTCACGAGGTTCGTCAGAGGGCGAATAACATCAAGCAGGTATTTGTCCTGACCCATAATGTGCACTTCCATAAAGAAATCACCTTTAATCCTCAGCGAAATGGTGATGACCCTATTAAGGATGAGACATTCTGGATAGTGCGAAAGCCCGATTATTTCTCGAGAATTGAAGGGTTTGAGAACAACCCAATTAAAACCTCCTACCAGCTTTTGTGGGCAGAGTTGACGAGAAATCCATTGCCCGCACTTACTATTCAAAACACCATGCGCAGAATCCTGGAAAATTACTTCAAGATTTTGGGAGGTATAGATACGAGTGTCATCATTGGGAAGTTCGAAGGGCAGGAGAAGGTTCAGTGCCAATCCTTGATCAGCTGGGTGAACGATGGGTCTCACTATTCGCCAGATGAGCTGTATGTCGCGATAAGCGATGGCATGGCGCACAACTACATGAGAGTTTTCTTCAAAGTCTTCAAGGTTATGGATCATATGCCTCATTATAAAATGATGATGGGCCGGAATTTTATCGATTTAGATCCAGTTGAGGATGAACCGGAAGATGAAGACTTGATAGGCAATGTTGGCGATGCTGCAGTCGGAGCAGACGCATTTATCATTGTTGCTGGTGCGCCTGGTAATGACGATGCCATCGAGTCATTGAGCACTCCTGCATCTGCGGTGATGGCTGTGGTCGCGCAGGCCCCCAAGCCATTCTCGTTAGGGACGGATGATTCTGATCCGGATACCCCATTCTGAGTTGATTGATCTTGGGTCGGCGTGCCTAGTGGGCGCCGGCGACAGGTTACTTTAGGCCAGAAGTGGCCATTCAATAGGGCTGCTCCCGACCCAAACCAAACGTCGGCGAAGAGCTACTTAGACAAAACATATCAGTTGAAAGATAGAAACTAAAATTCCCGCATGGATCATATAGAGCTTCAGCGTTATATCGAATACTTCCAGCGCCAACTCGTGTCTGAGGGGCAGAGAGCTTTTGGCAAGGACAGAAGGCCTGGTTTGACACGAATCGGTTCAAGATTGCTGAAAGCTACTTATCGTTCAGCGAAAAGCCTGGAGAAAGGTTGCAAGTGCTCGCAGAGGCCCTGTTAGCACACGAGGACCAAGGTGAGTACGATGATTTCTTTGCTAAGCAAATCTTCGAACCACTTGTCAAAGAAGCACTTGAAATCTGTGAGGCAAACGGAATAGCTCTCAAAAATCCGGTTAAGTTTGTTAATTCTCCTGGGCTTGATCCTTCGCCTACAGCATTGCCATCATCAGGTGAGCACCTTATCTTCGCTGGGCAAGGAACATCTGCCTTCTGCAACTACTGGTCGAAGATATTTTCCTCAGCTATCGCTGAGATCAGTGAACTACCGACTGAAGAGCGCTCCTCTTCCGAGGCTGTAATTCAAAAGCTGCGAGAGGGTCACATCCTCGTCGACGCAGCACGACTTGCGCTGCGCTATGCACTCTTCAATTCAGTGCTGGGATTTGGTCGAGTGGAGCAGCCGCGCGAACTTTTTGGCCCTCGCGTCATGTTGGTCAGTGCGATGGAGATATTTGCGATCGGACATGAGATTGGCCACTTCCTAGCTCACGAAGCCTATCCTGATGCGTCCGGCATTTCTCCAGAACAAGACTCCAAGACACACGAACTCGAATGTGATGCCGTTGGACTTGCGATCTCAACTGCGTATGGCGTTCGCAATGGTAACTCCTTTGCATTTCAGCTAATTGGCCCTCTACTTTTGTTCTACGCACTACGCATTTGCGAGCAAGTAAAGTCCATATTAATCGATGAGCCACCCACACCTAGCGAGTCGCATCCATCGCATGAGGAACGGTTTAAATATGCATTAAATTTCCTGTACAAAGCTGGTGCTACGGAAGATATCAAGGAAAGCGTCCATTTTGCTTTAGATGTCGCCATGCATGTTGGAAGCCAAGTACAAATGATCGCCAAAGATCTGAAGGCGCATATGGATGCAGGTGATTAGATTCCCCCCCCCCCTACTTTCTGTTTTTTTGCAGTAAGGCTCTAGATAGCCGAGTGCTTTTATTGGATAGTTAAGAGAACCCGCCCAGAAAATATGCGTGACTACAACAGTCCGCTTTTGGCCGAAAGCAGCCCCGCGGTCGGCAGCGATACGGCCAATAGCTGCCCCTCGCGAAGACTGGTTTGGTGCATGGTCGTCGTGGACACGCCGAGCAGACTGAGAGTGTCAAACCGTGCGTATTTCGACCTACTGTTAACAACCGGGGGATATTATTCTGGCATTACCATGCCAAAGGCGCTGTTCTGATCATCATGCTCTCCAGTAGTAAAAGCCGCCCCCTCGATATGGTAGACCTTCGGTTCTTCCGAAAAATATTCCTCCAGGCCCAGCATGAATATCCGATGGTCTTCACTCGCTTCGAAGCCCGGCGTGTGATCCTCGAGTGAAGCCCAGCGCACTATCAGGTTGAATTGCTCGGGGGTTTCAATCCCTTGCGCTAGCATGTGGCCGCCGTAACCCTTTGCGCGGGTGAGCAAAGGCGCAACTTCGGCGAATGCACGTCTGAACGCTTCAGTGCGTTCTTTGTGAACGGGGAGCAGAGCGATCTCATAAATCATGGTGTTTCTCCAAAATGACTTGAACCGTTAAAAGTACGCACTTACGAGATGGGCGATGGCTCGACTGCAATCGCGATTTTTCCCTGGAGGCCGTTGTTGGGGCTCTCCAGCCGGGCATGGGCGAGCGCAAGGTCGGCAAGCGAATAGACCGCGCCAACGTGTGGGCGCAGCTGACCGCGCTCTACCAATGCGCTCAGCTCATCGAGCTTGCCGCGGTTCTGCCTGGTGAAAACGAAGTGATAACTGGCGTTCTTACCCCAGGCCTGCACGAGGTTTTGTGGCTGGGCAATGTCCACAATCGAGACCACGCGGCCAAGTTGTGCGAGTGCGTCGGCGCTACGCGACAATGTGTTGCCGCCGATGGTGTCGAACACCACATCGACGCCGTGGCCACCGGTTTCCCGCAGGATGGCGTCGACGTAATCCTCTTTCTCGTAGTCGATGAGCACATCGGCACCCATGCTGCGTGCGAACTCAAAGTTGGCTTCGCGCACGGTCGTGAAGACCCGCGCTCCAATGGCTTTTGCCACCTGGATCGCGACATGACCGACGCCTCCCGCGCCGCCGTGGATCAGAATGCTTTCCCCCACTCTGAGCGCCGCTCGCACGGTCAGTGCTTCCCACACCGTCCCGCCAACCAGGGTCAGACTTGCCGCCTCAAGATGGCTCAGTGATGGCGGCTTCTTCCCGATAATGCTTTCGGCCGCAACGTGGTACTCGGCATAACTTCCTGGCCCGTCGAATATTTGCGGGGTGTACCAGACTTCGTCTCCCGGAGCGAAGGTCGTCACACCCGGCCCAACTGCTTCGACAACGCCCGATACGTCGTGTCCGGTAATGGCCGGCAGTGGCACCAGGTCGGCATAGTCGCCACGTCGAACCTGATAATCCAAGGGGTTGATGGAGGTTGCGTGTACCCGCACCAGGACTTGTCCCGCACCCGGCACTGGTTTGGGCACGTCGCGCAACTCGAACGATTCCGGCCCGCCAAATGATTTAAGTATCATCGCTTTCATTAGTAGATCCTCGTTTCGGTAAAAAGGGATATCGGTATTTTTCGATATAAAAAGGCAAAAAAATTTACGGGTTTTTCCTATGATCTCAGTTCATTGTGAGTCCTCGCTTCGACAAAATCGGATATCGGGATTTGTCGATATTTAAGGGTAAAAAATTACAGCTCCTTACCTATGATCTCGGCAAGAGCACTGATGTTTGCTTCATTGCGCTTGTAGTAGGTCCACTGCCCGATGCGCCGGACTTCGACCAGGCCCACTCGTTGCAGCGTCGCAAGGTAATCGGACACCGTCGACTGCGACAGGCCGACGCCTTCTTGAATGCTACTGACGCAGACGCCCACCGTATGAACGTCCCCTTCATCCTGTGGAGGGAAGTTCTTCACCGGATTCTTCAACCCCTTGAGGATTTCAAGGCGCGTACGGTTTGAGAGGGCTTTGAATATTTCGATCAATTCCATGAGCCTGATAGTATCGAGATTTACCGATATGTCAATGAGAGAGTCAACCGCCCGTCGGCATGCAATCCGAGGGTTGCTGCCGACGGGGTCGCCAGACGCCGTCTATCGACGGCCCCATCCTGCACGCCTTGGCGTGGAATCTGCGACAATCCCACCTTTTTCCGCGACCCCCCGAGCCTGATGACCGACGTCCCCTTCGATTTCGCTGCCCTGCAGAACAACCTCGACCACGCCATGATCGCCGATCGCCATCGTCTGCGTCGGCAGTTGCACGAGTTGCAGAAGAAGCCCGACGAAGCCAAACAGGCGCAATGGCTGGAGCGCTTCCAGGCGTCCTGCGCGAAGGTCGAGGCGCGGCGTTTGAGCGTGCCGGTGATGCGTTACGACGATGCGCTGCCGATCGCTGCCAAGCGCGACGAGATCAAGGCCGCGCTGGCCAAGCACCAGGTGCTGGTGATCGCCGGCGAGACCGGTTCGGGGAAGACCACCCAGTTGCCGAAGATCTGCCTGGAGATCGGACGTGGCCAGCACGGCCTGATCGGCCATACCCAGCCGCGGCGCCTGGCTGCGCGCAGTGTGGCGACGCGGGTCGCCGAGGAGATCGGCACGCCGCTGGGCGAGCTGGTCGGCTATCAGGTGCGCTTCGAGGATCAGAGCAAGGACAGTTCGCTGATCAAGCTGATGACCGACGGCATTCTGCTCGCCGAAACCCAGCATGATCGTTACCTGGAAAAGTACGACACGCTGATCGTCGACGAGGCTCACGAACGCAGCCTCAACATCGACTTCCTGCTTGGTTACCTGAAGACTCTGCTGCCGCGTCGGCCTGACCTCAAGGTGATCATCACCTCGGCGACCATCGATCTGGAACGCTTCAGCAAGCATTTTAATGATGCACCCATCGTCGAAGTCTCCGGCCGTACCTATCCGGTGGAAACCTGGTACCGGCCGCTGGCCGCCGAGGTGGACGAGGAGGGCGAGCGTCTGCTCGACGATCTCACCGTCGATCAGGGCATTCTCGCCGCGCTGGACGAGATTGCCGCCCATGAGAATGCCGAGGGCAAGCGCCCGGGCGACGTGCTGATTTTCCTGCCTGGCGAACGCGAGATTCGCGATGCCGCGGAAGTGCTGCGCAAGGCCAACCTGCGCTTTACCGAGGTGCTGCCGCTGTACGCGCGGCTGACGCCGGCCGAGCAGCAGAAGATCTTCGCGCCCATGGCCGGGCGCAAGATCGTGCTGGCCACCAACGTCGCCGAAACCTCGCTGACGGTGCCGGGTATTCGCTACGTGATCGACAGCGGCACGGCGCGGATCAGTCGTTACAGCTACCGCGCCAAGGTGCAGCGCTTGCCCATCGAGGCCGTTTCCCAGGCCAGCGCCAACCAGCGCAAGGGCCGTTGCGGGCGGGTCGAGCCGGGCATCTGCGTGCGCCTGTACAGCGAGGAGGATTTCCTCGGGCGGCCCGAATTCACCGATCCGGAAATTCTGCGTACCAACCTGGCGGCGGTGATCCTGCAGATGCTGCACCTGCGCCTGGGCAGCATCGAGGATTTCCCCTTTATCGAGCCGCCGGATGGCAAGGCCATCAGCAATGGTTTCAACCTCTTGCAGGAGCTCTCGGCGGTCAACCGCGAAGGGCAACTGACTCCGCTGGGGCGTCAGCTGGCGCGCCTGCCCATCGACCCGCGCCTCGGCCGCATGGTGCTGGAGGCCGCCAAGCTGGGCAGCCTGCAGGAGCTGTTGATCGTCGCCAGCGCGCTGTCGGTGCAGGATCCGCGCGAGCGACCCATGGATCGCCAGCAGGCCGCCGACCAGGCCCATGCGCAGTGGAAGGATGTCGATTCGGATTTCGCCGCGTTGATCAACCTCTGGCGCGGTTTCGAGGAAAAACGCCAGGAGCTCGGCTCCAACCCGCTGCGCAGCTGGTGCAAGAAGAACTTCCTCAACTACATGCGCCTGCGCGAGTGGCGTGATTCCCATCGCCAACTGGTGCTGCTGGCCAGGGATCTGCAACTGGGCGATAACGCTTCCCGTAGGAGCCCGCTTGCGGGCGATCCTGACTCCCGGCTTGTTGATCGCCCGCAAGCGGGCTCCTACAAGAGCGAGCTGCAGCCCACCACCGACACCAAGGTCAACGTGATCCTCCGCGAGCAGGCCGAGGCCAGCGAAGCCGCGCAGCGCGCCAAGAGTTACGCCGCCGTGCACAAGGCGATCCTCAGCGGCCTGCTCAGCCAGATCGGCCAGAAGGCCGAGGAGGGCGACTTCCTCGGTGCCCGTCAGCGGCGTTTCTGGGTACATCCGTCGTCGGTGATCGGCCGCAAGAAACCCAACTGGATCATGGCCGCGGAACTGGTCGAGACCACCAAGCTGTTCGCCCGCCAGGTCGCCAAGATCGAGCCGGACTGGATCGAGCCCCTGGCCGGTCACCTGATCAAGAAGAACCACTTCGAGCCGCACTGGGAGAAGAAGCGCGGCCAGGTGGTGGCTTTTGAGCAGGTCACCCTGTACGGCCTGATCGTGGTTGGTCGCCGCCCCGTGCATTACGGGCCCATCGACCCGCAGGCGTCGCGTGAGCTGTTTATCCGTGAAGGGCTGGTGCGTGGCGAAATCAACAGCCGTACCAAGTGCCTGAATGCCAACCGTCTGCTGCTGGAAAAGCTCGACGAACTGGAAGCCAAGGCGCGCCGCCGCGACATCCTCGCCGACGAGGAAACCCTGTTCGCCTATTACGAGGCGCGCATTCCCCAGGACATCTATCAGACCGCGACCTTCGAGAGCTGGTACAAGCGCGAGAGCGCCATCGAGCCGCAGCTGCTGATGATGCGCGAGGAAGACGTGCTGGCCCGCGAGGCGCTGGAAGTCACCGCCGCCCAGTATCCCGATACCCTGCACGTCGGCGAATTGCAGTTGCCGCTGAGCTATCACTTCGAGCCCAATCACCCGCGAGATGGCGTGACCCTGCGCGTGCCGGCACCGCTGTTGCCGCAACTGCCGGGCGAGCGCCTGGAGTGGCTGGTGCCGGGGCTGATCGAGGCCAAGGCCATCGATCTGGTGCGCGGCCTGCCCAAGGCGCTGCGCAAGAACTTCGTGCCGGTGCCGGACTTCGTCGGCGCGGCCCTGAGCAAACTCACCTTCGGCCAGGGCAGCCTGCCGGAAAGCCTGGGCCGTGAGCTGCAGCGCATGACCGGCGTGCGCATCAATGACGAAGCGTGGATCGAAGCGACCCGCCAGCTCGAACATCACCTGAAGATGAACATCGAGGTGGTCGATACCCACGGCAAATTCCTGGGCGAAGGCCGTGATCTGGCCGAGCTGATGGCGCGCTTCGCCGAGGCCAGCCAGGCCGCACTGGCCATCCCGCAGGCCGACAAGGTGCAGAAACCGGTGGAGGCCAAGGGCTTCGCTCAGGTCGCCGAGAAGACTCAGCAGAAGGTTGCCGGACTTTCCATGACCGTGTTCCCGGCCCTGGTGGAAGAGGCTGGCGTGGTCAAGGAAGGGCGCTTCCCGACCCAGGCCGAAGCCGAGTTCCAGCACCGTCGTGCCCTGCAGCGCTTGTTGCTGCAACAGCTGGCCGAGCCAGCCAAGTTCCTGCGTGGCAAATTGCCGGGCCTGACCGAACTGGGCCTGCTGCACCGCGACCTGGGGCGGGTCGATGCGCTGGTCGAGGACATCCTCCTGGCCAGCCTCGACAGCTGCATTCTCGAAGGCGAGCAGTCGCTGCCCCGTGACGGCGCTGCGCTGGCCGCCCTGGCGGAGAAAAAACGTGGTGCCTGGGCCGATCACGCCGAACGGCTGGCCCGCTTGACCCTGGAAATCCTCAAGCTGTGGCACGGCCTGCAGAAGCGCTTCAAGGGCAAGATCGACCTGGCCCAGGCGGTGGCCCTCAACGACATCAAGGCGCAGCTGGGCAACCTGGTCTATCCCGGTTTCGTCCGCGAAACGCCCGCCGAATGGCTCAAGGAAGTCCCGCGCTACCTCAAGGCTATCGAACAACGCTTCGACAAGATCGCCGCACAACTGCAGCGTGACCGCGTGTGGAGTGGCGAGCTGGCCGGCTACTGGGAACAGTACCAGGCACGCCTCGGCAAACACCTGCAGGAAGGCAAGCGCGACGCCAACCTGGTGCTCTACCGCTGGATGCTCGAGGAATACCGCGTCTCCCTGTTCGCCCAGCAGTTGGGAACGAAGATGGCGGTGTCGGACAAGCGCCTGAGCAAGCAGTGGAGTCAGGTCGAGGGTTGATGCGGATGCCTGCCTGACTCTTTTGCGTACTTTGGATTTATCAGAGGTGACTCGGATGTCGACATTTGCACGCTCGTTCGTGGTGAATGGCCAGCTCTCGGCTGCTGACCGCCAGGAACCACTCGTACCCTGGTGGAGTTTCACCAAGACCGTGCTGGCTGCGACTGCCCTGACCCTGGTGCGTGATGGGCTGGTGTCGCTTGACGATGTCGTGCTTGGCGGCCCTTTCACCCTGCGCCAACTGCTGAGGCATGAAAGCGGCCTGGCGGATTATTCCGAGCTTGCCGACTACCATGCCGCCGTTGCCCGTGGCGATAAGCCCTGGCCGGCCGACGACATGCTGGAGCGCCTCGATGCAGCAAGGCTGCGTTACCAGCCGGGCGTTGGCTGGGGTTATTCCAATGTTGGCTATCTGTACGTCACTCGGCTGATAGAGCAACTCAGTGGCACCGCCCTCGAAAACGCCATACGGCAGCGCGTGCTGCAGCCACTTGGCGTGCCGCTCGTTCGATTGGTGAAGACACCCGCAGACCTGCGTGATGTCGATATGGGCAGTGCTGCAACTTACCATCCCGGTTGGGTCTACCACGGCCTGCTGATTGGCAGATTGTCGGACGCGGCCTTGCTGCTCGATCGGCTGCTGGGTGGAAGCCTGCTGCCCGCAGCGCTGTTGAAGGATATGCAAGCGCGACGCGTGCTGGGTGGCCCGATTCCAGGGCGCCCATGGACAGTTCCAGGTTATGCCCTGGGTTTGATGCAGGGCGATATCGAGGGCGGCATCGTTCTCAGCGGTCACACCGGCGTTGGGCCGGGCAGTGTGATTGCGGTTTACCGTTGCGCCACGAGCAGTGGTACGGCGAGTTGCGCGGTGTTTCAGAAAGATGCCAGGGATGCCGACGTGGAAACTGAAGTGATCGCTCAGTTGCTCGGCGCTTTTCGCTGACTTAGGCGTAGGGTGGATGTCGCTTTATCCATCCACCATGGCAGTGCTGGGATGGTGGACAAAAAAAGCGTTGTCCACCCTACGGTTCTACCTCGGCGGTTGGGCGATTGTGTTGGCTGGTGCCCGCCATTGCCCCGGACAAAGTGCCGTTTCGCTTGATCAGTTCGGGGGGACGACGCTTTACCTACGCGGCCCGATCCGTCCACCGCTCTGCAATCGCAATGGTGGATGAAAAGAGCGTCAGCTACGCGCCCCGATCCACCCTACGTCCGCTAACGCCACACCCCGGATTACCGCAACCTGATGACCTGCTACTGATCGCTAACAAGCTCGTAGGATGGGTGAAACCCATCAATATACCGATGGGTTTCACCCATCCTACGTCCGCTCCCGCCACATCCGGATTACCGTAACCTGATGACCAGCTACTGACCGCTAACAAGTAGGTGTCGCGCCGCGCAAACAGGTACTTCCCATGAGATGCCTGTTCGCTCGGGTGTCCGATTGTTCGAACCGAGCGCTTGGCGGGGCGGTCACTCAAGTACAGGCCCGAGGAGGTCATTGGCATGAGCCGCTCGCAGCTCGATCCGGATGAGGCACAAAGCCGTCGTGTTCCCGTAGAAGAGAACATACGGGTTCAGCAATGTTTCTGGTTCATCGAACAGCTGGGTTGCCTGCTGTTGCCAGCGATCGTGCTGCTGACCCTGCTTGGCGTATTTTCCAACGGGCTGCTCAGCGACACCGTGGGCGCAAGTCCAGGCAACGATCTGCAGGTGCATTACGAGCGTTTTTTACGTAACGGCGCCACCACCTCGATGGTGATCGAAGCCCACCATGCCGGTGACGCGCCGGTGCAGATCACCCTCACCGGGGAGCAGTTCGACAACACGACTCTGGAAAGTCTCTACCCGCAGCCGTTGACCAGCGAATCCCTGCACGATGGCCTGTCATTCACCGTGCAGCCGGACGCGACAGGCCATGCGCGTCTCTATTTGTCATTGCGCGCCGAGGGCGTCGGGATGTTCCGCTCCAGAGTCGGCATTGCCGGTGAGACGGTTTCGCTTCGCCAATTCATCTACCCCTGAGGTCAACACGATGGACGCGGTATTGCGAGCGGCGGCGATCTACTTCGCCCTGATGATCCTGTTCAAATTCTCCGGCAGGCGCTCGCTTAGCGAGTTGACGCTATTCGATTTCGTGCTGTTGCTGATCATCGGCGAAGCGACTCAGCAGGCATTGCTTGGCGACGATTTTTCAGTGACCAATGCGCTGCTGGTGATTGTGACCCTGCTGACCATTGACGTCGCGCTGTCGCGCATCAAGTGGCGATGGCCGCGCCTGGATCTTTGGCTCGAGGGCTCGCCCGTGATCGTCGTTGAGCATGGCCGGCCTCTGGAGGGGCGGCTGAGGGCGGCTCATATGAGGGTCGAAGACATCCTTGAATCGGCACGTGAGAAACAGGGCCTGGAGCGCGTGGAGCAGATCAAGTTCGCCATCATCGAGAAGAACGGCAAGATCTCCATCATTCCCAACGAATGACACGCCGCTTCGCTTGATCAGCTGCGTAGGGTGGATGTCGCTTTATCCATCCACCATGGTGGTGCTGGGATGGTGGACAAAAAAAGCGTTGTCCACCCTACGGTTCTACCTCGGCGGTTGGACGATTGTGTTGGCTGGTGCCTGCCATTGCCCCGGACAAAGTGCCGCTTCGTAGGGTGGATGTCGCTTTATCCATCCACCATGGCGGTGTTGGGATGGTGGACAAAAAAAGCGTTGTCCACCCTACGGTTCTACCTCGGCGGCTGGGCGATTGTGTTGGCTGGTGCCCGCCATTGCCCCCGGCAAAGCGCCGCTTCGCTTGATCAGCTGCGTAGGGTGGATGTCGCTTTATCCATCCACCATGGTGGTGCTGGGATGGTGGACAAAAAAAGCGTTGTCCACCCTACGGTTCTACCTCGGCGGTTGGACGATTGT